>CAXSDZ010000258.1:0-1982 GCA_964235505.1 uncultured Chthoniobacteraceae bacterium | reverse complement strand
CGTATCCCGAGTCCGAAAGCCGCCGCCAAACCGCAGAAGAATGGGGCGACGCTGCACCGCAAATTTTCATCGCAGGTGGTCGATGGCAGCGAGCGCGCGGCGAGCCGGGCGATGCTCCACGCCGTCGGCTTCACGCGGGATGATTTCAAAAAGAACCAGATCGGCGTCGCCTCTACATGGAGCATGGTGACGCCGTGCAACATGCACGTCGATGGCCTCGCGCGGCAGGCGGAGGCGGGGGTGAACACGGCCGGCAGCAAGGCGGTGATTTTCAACACCATCACCATCTCGGACGGCATCTCGATGGGAACCGAGGGAATGAAATACTCACTCGTGTCGCGCGAGGTGATCGCGGATTCCATCGAGACGGTGGTGGCGTGCGAAGGCTTCGACGGGCTCGTGGCGATCGGCGGCTGCGACAAGAACATGCCCGGCTGCCTCATGGCGATGGCGCGCCTGAATCGGCCGAGCGTTTTCGTGTATGGCGGCACGATCCTGCCGGGCTGCATCTCAGGAATCCTTGCCAACAAGCGGCTGCGCAAGGAGCAGGCCGAGCGGATCGCCGGCAAGAAGCTCGACATCGTGTCGTGCTTTGAAGCTGTGGGCGCGCATTCCAACGGGCAGATGGATGACCGCGAACTCGCGCTGATCGAGGAAAACGCGATCCCCGGCGCGGGCTCGTGCGGCGGCATGTATACGGCGAACACCATGGCTTGCGCGGTGGAAGCGATCGGAATGAGCCTGCCGAATTCCTCCGCGCAAAACGCCGTCTCGCCGGCAAAGGCCGCCGATGCTCGCGCTGCGGGCATGGCGGTGCATGAGCTGCTGAAACGTGGGATCAAGCCACTCGACATCATGACGCGCGAGGCCTTTGAAAATGCGATCACGGTGGTGATCGCGCTCGGCGGCTCGACCAATGCCGTGCTGCACCTCCTCGCGATGGCGCACTCGGCGAATGTGAAGTTGACACTGGATGACTTCACCCGCATCGGCAAACGCGTGCCGGTGCTCGCCGACTTGAAGCCGAGCGGGCGCTTTCTCATGAGCGAGCTGGTCGATATCGGTGGTGTGACGCCTCTCATGCGGATGCTGCTGGAGGAAAAGCTGATCCACGGCGGCTGCATGACCGTGACTGGCAAGACCGTGGCCGAGAACCTGAAGCGGGCGAAGGCTTACCCGAAAACTCAGGAAATCGTGCGGCCCTTTTCAAATCCGATCAAAGCGGACAGCCATCTCGTGGTGCTCTACGGCAATCTCGCTCCGGGCGGCGCGGTGGCGAAGATATCCGGGAAGGAAGGGCTGACCTTTACCGGCAAGGCGCTCGTGTTTGAAAATGAGCAGGACGCGCTCGCCGCGGCCCCCGACGGCCCGGGGAAAAAGGGGCACGTGATCGTGATCCGCTACGAGGGTCCCGTCGGCGGACCGGGGATGCGCGAAATGCTTTCGCCGACCAGCGCGGTCATGGGCAAGGGGCTCGGGAAAGACGTTGCGCTGATCACCGACGGCCGTTTTTCCGGCGGCTCGCATGGCTTTGTCGTCGGCCACATCACGCCGGAAGCGGCACTGGGCGGCCCGCTGGCGCTGGTGAAGAATGGAGACGCGATCACCATCGATGCGAACAAGCGTGTGCTCACGCTGGACGTCGCCGAAGCGGAAATCGAGAAGCGCCGCTCGAAATGGCGCAAGCCCGAGGCGCGCTATACCCGCGGCGTGCTGGCTAAATACGCCCGCTCCGTGATGAGCGCCTCTCAGGGCGCGGTGACCGACTTGGAGTAGCGTCTGAGCGTCGTCCAAAGGATTTGCAGCTTTGCAAGAGGCGACCCGCTCCGCGCGATACCAGCGCTTTGGCTTCCGGCCCCAGTCATGAGATCACCCTTCGCGTCCGTTCCGCCCGGCTCGCAGTTTCTGTGGCTCGGCTGGCTGTTCGCGACGACTTTCCCGCTCGCCCTGATCCCCGCTCAGCTCCGGCCGCAGCCGACCCC
>CAXSDZ010000257.1:0-6515 GCA_964235505.1 uncultured Chthoniobacteraceae bacterium | reverse complement strand
CGCGGCATGCGCGCGCAGCCCGGCGTCCGGCGCGCTGCTCCAGAGCAGATAGGAAAGCCGGCTGGCGAGCTGCCACGGGTCGGCGGGCTGCGGGCAGGAGGTGTCCGCGATTGCCGCCGCTGCAGTTTCGCCGCGTTCGCCGCCGAGATAGAGAAAAGCTGGCGAACAGAGCACATTCTTCACCCCTTCGCGCACGGCCTGCGGGAAGGGGAGCTGCCGCTCGATCTTCGCCCGCAGCGTCCATTGCGTGATGTGCTCCACTTCCTCCGGGGTGACGGGACGGCGGAAAGCACGCGGCAAAAACGCTGCGAAAATCTCGCGCACGCTTGCATCGTCATCGCGCGCTTCGCCATTCGGGAAAAGCTCCGCGCGTCCTTTGGGCGGCCATTCCACGAGCGGGCCTTCCCATTCCATTTTCCCCACCCAGATGCGCGGCCGCTTCGCGATGTCCAGCTTCGGATCGTAGATGTGGAGCGGGCCGGAAAAGGTCCGGCGGTTTTCATCGGCTGCCGCCAGCGCCGCCACGGACTCCTGCCGCAGTGCGGCGATTTGCTCGGCAGACTTCTTTTGGTTGATCGCCTTTTCGATCTCGCCCGCCACGAGCACCGGCTTCCATTGCACCGTCTGGTAAGCCGGATTTTCGATCACCACATCCTTGTTGCCGTTATCCCACGCGAGGCTCCAGCTCCGGTCCATGCCCGGCGGGCCTTGCTGGAGGTAGACGAGAAACTCGTATTCTTTCGGCGCGTCCAGCGGCGCGTCGATCGTCACGCTTTGGACCACTTCGATCGGGCTGCCGTGGCAGTATTCCATCACCAGCTTCACCTCCTTGAGCGCCTCCGCGCCCTCGCCCGCGAAAGCTCCGGCCTGCACTCGCAACCGATACCAGCCGTCGCGCGTCACCGCTTTTTTCGCCCACTCGGTCTGGTGGAACACGCTGCGCTGGTTGTCCGGGTTGCGGTAGTTGCTGCCGCCGGAGAGATACTCCACGCCGCCGTTTTTCGCTGCGAACGCCATCGGCCCGTGCGGCACGTAGCGGTGCGCTTTTGCGTTTGCCTGATTGTTGTCGTCCACCTGGATCCGGGCGAGCGGATCCGCGAGCCCGGCGATGAATTCCGGCGTGGGATTGTCGTCGATCACCTTGCCTGTTTCATCCTTCCACGAGACGCCGATCCCATGAATCCAGTGCTCCTTTGTTGCGTCCCACGGCATCTTCAGCGTCTTCGGCTGCGGCATGAAAACCGCCTCATCGAGCACCATCCCGGCGACTGCCAGGTATTGCCCGAGCTGGCCTTCATCCATGAAAAGCCCGGCCGCTCCGCGATCGAATCCGCCGACTTTGCCATCCGCAGGCAGCTCCTTTTCGATGTGCCGCGCGTAGTGCGGATCGAGCGAAAACAGGTCGCGCACGGTGTTCGCATATTCCACCCGATTCATGCGCCGCAGCGGCACCCGGCCGCCCGCGCCCTGCGCCCGCTTCGTCGTCTCCTCCAGCTGCTGCGCCACCCACGAGCTCACCGCAAAAGCCGCCTCCGCATCCGGCCGCGGCTTCTTCTTCGGCGGCATCTCGCCGGAATTGATCTTGTCCATCACTTCCTTCCACAGCCCCGCATTGTTCCCCGCCGCGAAGTCCGCGCCGAGCGTATCCACGCGAAAGCCCGCCCGCGCCGAGTCCGCGTCGTGGCAATCCATGCAGTGATCTTCGAGAAACGGCTGGACGGTTTTCTGAAATGCCTCGTCGGCAAAGAGCGAAGACGCTGTGGCGAGCAGCGCAGCGAGGACGAAGGGCGAGCGGGACATGCTTCGAGCGGTCAGGAAGTGGGAGGGCGAAAGGGTGGGCGGCAGCAGCCGGGGAGATCGCGCGCACGATCCACGATCCTCCACCTTTCGGCAACCGAAGGCCGGTTCGACTTTCGTCTAACTCCCACACCCCGCGAGCTGATTGGTTGACCGAAGCGCCGCGGCGCCTTCCGCCGGATCAGATCGCAGCCAATAGCGCGCAGATCGATGGAAAGCTTACTTCGCCCGCAGCGCAGGTTGATAGATGCGGAGCGCGGCGACCGTTTCCGCGCCGCCGGCGATCTCGACGGTGTGCTTCGTGTTCGCGAGGCCTTGAGCAAGCGTCACGACCGTCTCGATGGCAGGGTCTTTGATCCCGGCCGAAGTGAACTCATCCGCGAAGTGCGGCGCCACGCTCCACTTCACGGTGAAGCTTTCCGGCACCGGCTTGATGCCGTTCAAGGCGAGCGCGTAGGTGGCATTCCAATCTTCGGGATTGATGACCACGCGGCCCGATTTCGAGACGAAGCGCGCATCGCTGCGACCCTCGCCATCGAGACCGGTCTTCGAGCCGGCGAGGGTGAAGCTGAGGAGCTTTTCGTTCGCGGGATCGGCGCGCTTCACCTCCAGCGTCCAGTCCTCCACGAGCAGCGGTTTTTCCGAGCCGATGGGCGCGATGACCGGCCACTTCACCTGCCATTTTCCCTCCGGCTTCGTGAGCGCCTGGGTGAAGGAGTAAAGCTCCGGAAAGTCTGATGGTTTGCGGCCGTCGATCATCACCGCGGCGGGCGCGGCGGTGCCGGCTTTGCACACGACGTCCACGCGGTTGCCCTCGAATTCCACTCGCAGCTTCCCATTTTCTGAGCGGACCTCTTTGCCCACGGCGAGCGTTTTCACCCACGCCTCCGCCGACGTCGGATCGAAGCCGGCGTCGCGCCGCAAATGCGCCTTCACGATCTCCGCCATGAGGAATTCACCGTGCGCGTTCAGGTGCACGCCGTCCTTGAGCAGCGCCTTCGGCTCCAGCGCGTAATCGGTGAGATAACGCTTCCAGATCGAGCGCTGGTCGCACAGCTCGGCACCGTATTTCTGCGCGATGGAAGGCAGGAAGTTGTAGTTGAAAAACGAGTCCCATTTGCCGCTCTGGATCGGCACTTTCGCCGGATCAATCTCCTCCGTGAGATCGGCCGGTTTGGTGACGTGATCCGTCTGGATCAGGATTTCCGCGCAGGTGCGCTCGCGCGTCCGGCGGATGATGTCCTCGTATTTGTCGTGCGCGCCATAGACGTGAAAGATGAGCAGGTCCGGCTGAAACGGATACAGGTCCGTCTCTGCCGTGCGCACGAGCATCTGCGAGGCGAAGCCGCCCAACGCGCGGTTCTCGATCACAAGATTGGCGTTGGGAAAACGGGCGCGCAGATCGTCCGCGACGATCTTCCACCAGCCCTGCTCGGTAATGCTCTGCCCGTAAAAAAGCACGCGCACGGTGTTGTGCTTTTCCGGCGTGCTTTCCGCCAGCAGCCGCATGGTGCGCTGGAGATTGCGGCCCTCGCTGGCAGTGTCGCCGAGCGATTTTGGCGGCGGGAATTCCGCGGCGACGGCCGGGGTGACGAGGGCGAGGGCGAGATAGACGAGGAGGATTTTCACAGGGAATGGAACGGTTGCGGGCCGAGGCTAGCGCATCGCGGCGGCTCCGGCGCGGTTGAGGCGCTTCGACTTTAGTCTAATCCGCCCGGAGCTATTCCAGTCGCATGATCCCGCGCTCGATCGCCACCGCGACGGCGCGCGTGCGGTCGGGCGCTTCTAGCTTTTCCATCACGCGGCTCACGTGCGCTTTCACCGTCGCCTCGGTGATGCGCAGCTCGTCGGCGATCTGCTTGTTGGCGAAGCCTTTCATCACCAGCCGCAGCACGCTGATTTCCCGCTCGCTCAGCGGCTCGCGCCCGCGCCGGTCGGTGATGCGCGCGACGATCGCAGGGGGGAAGTAGCAGCCGCCCGCGTGCACTTCGCGGACGGCGCGGAGGAGCTCTTCGCGTTCGATGGATTTCGGCAGATAGCCGCGCACGCCGGCTTCGGTAGCGCGGTGGATGTCCTCTTCTCCTTCATCCACCGAGACGAGGATGACGCGTGCGCCCGGCGCTTCCGCGCGAATCTGCGCGGTCGCCGCGGCACCGTGCTGATCCGGCAGACGCCCATCCATCAGCACGACATCCGGCGCGTCCCGTCGGAACAACTCCACCGCCTCGCGCGCATTTCCGGCCTCCGCCACGACCGCCATGTCGGGCTCCCGCTCCAGCGAAGCGCGCAGCCCCATGCGGACCATGAAGTGATCATCGACCAGCAGGAGCCGAATCTTTGTTTTTGCCGCCATCTCAGACAGGAATGGCAGCCGCCAGCGGGACGCGCAACGCGATCGTCGTGCCTTTGCCCGGAGCGCTCTCGATACTTAGCTCGCCGTTTAATTTCGTCGCCCGCTCGTGGATCCCGAGCAGGCCGAAGTGCGCGCCATTTCCGCCGGGCGAATCGTGTGGCGCAAAGCCGCGTCCATCATCGCGCACCAGCATCTGCACAGCGTCGGGAGCGTAGCGGACCTCCACTGCGATGCGCGCCGCGCCGGCGTGTTTCATTGCGTTTGTCATCGCCTCCTGCGCGACGCGCAGCAGGTGAAATTCGATCTGCCGATCCAGCCGCCGCACTTCGCCGGTGGCCCGCACTGTGATCGCGGGCAGGCGATCTCCGGCGAGCGCATCGGCGAGCTCCCGCAGCGCTGCGCTGAGCCCGCTCGCCTCCAGCGTGTGCGAGCGCAGATCCCAAACCGACCGGCGCGCCTCGCCGCGGGTGTGCGCGATCATCCGCCGCACCAGGCCGAGCGAATCGCGCGCGGCGGGCGGCAGTTCCGCGGGCCGCGCGCTGACGGATTCGAGCTGCATCGTGATCGCGGCGAGGTGCTGCTCCAGCGTGTCGTGCAGCTCGCGCGCGATCCGGTTGCGCTCTTCCCACACCACTTCGCGCTCCAGCTTTTCCTGGATGACTGCCGTCTGCGCCGCCACGCGCCGCCTCAGCAGCAGGCCCCACACGGTCACCCCGGCGGTGACTGCGAGCAGGCTGCCGATCGCCGCCGCGATTCGTCCCGGCGTCCACCACGGCGCCGGCCGCAGAATGGCGAGATCGCTCGGCGAACGCAGCAGGAGGCGGAAATCCGAAGCGATCTCCGGAGCGGCGCCCGAGGGCAGGGGATCGTTCAGGCAGATGCCGGAAACGCGCAGCCAATCATTGGTTTGGACGCCCGGCGGCGGCTGCACCCCGGCCGGCAACTCGGCTCGAAAGCGCTGCCCTTCCGCCACGATCATCAGCGCCGAGCCACTCACCCACGGACGCTCTCCGGCGAGCTCGCCCTGGAGCTGCACCAGATCGCTGTGATGCGCGCCCGAGCGCGCCTGCGCGACCGTCAGCGCGATCGGCTCCGGGGCCGGCCCGCGTTCCACGAGCCGAAAAATCGAGTCCTGCAGAAGCGTCCGCTGCTCCGCCAGCGCGGCAAAGCCGATCGCGCCGACGCGATCTCCCGGCACCGCCTCGGACAGTTGCGGCGATTGCACCCACAGCCCACGGCCGCCTTCCCGGAGGAAAAGTCCGCGCCCCGGCAGGCGATGCGTCACCACGCCTTCCACATGCACCCGCGTCTCCGGCGAGCGCCCCGCATCGAATCGCATCAGCGCCGGGAAAGCGCGCGGCGGCTCGACGAAGGAGTTCTCAATGCTCGTGAAATCGGGCGCGATCTGATCAAGCGTTTGCACGAACAGCCGCACTTCCGAACGCTGCCGCTGCGCATTGCCAGCGACGCTGAAAACTCCGCGCAGCCGCGCTTCCACGTCGATCCACTCCACGGGCAGCCGGTCGGTCGCGGCGTCGAAACCCGGCACAAATGCCTGCACCATTCCGCCCGGCGTGCTCACCTCCAGCGCGAGATTCGCCGTTTCAGGATCGGGCTTCAGCGCTCGGATTACCCCGCGCATTTCCACGAAGCGATTGTGAAACTTGTCGTCGTTCAGCGCGTCCCAGCGCATGGCCGCTGGCTCCGGCAGCGGTGCGCGGCCGAGCACCGTGGCTGCCACCGGAGCGCCCTGGCCGGCGGCACCCTCGACCATCGGCGCGAAGCCGCCGGGCAACGCGACGCCTTCGATTTCCACCACCTCGCCCGCGCTCAGCGAGAGCGGCCCTGGCAATGCGAGCGCGCCCGGCCAGAAGAAGATCCCCGCCGTGGCATCCTGCAAAAATGCGTAGCGCCGCACAGGATCGAAAAACGTCACCACACCGCGAAGCCGGACAGGCAGCTTCTTCGCCGCCGCCTCCGCCGTCAGCGCCCGCACCGCCGCTGCTTCTGTGATGGGCGGGCCTTTCTGCGCCGCTCCAGCCTCGCCTGAGCCTGATTGGCTATGTCCGGCAAGGGACAGGGAGGCCAGCCCAACAGCGAGCAAAAGCAACCGCCGCATCGCCTGCCGACGCGGGCGGAACCCGCGGAGCGCCTCACGGTGAGGAGATGAATGGAGGCGAGCCGAGTTCAGCGCGCCACCGTGCCACATCGACTTTCGGAAGTCACCAGCCGGACACTCGGGATCAAACGCGCAAACGTGGACCAGCGACCGGAGTGGCAAGAACTCGCGGCGCAGGGAGACGCAACGCTCGACAGATTGGTCAGCAGACGGAGCAAATCGGTGCGTTACCGGTCGCCTTCAAAG
>CAXSDZ010000256.1:0-6561 GCA_964235505.1 uncultured Chthoniobacteraceae bacterium | reverse complement strand
TTGCCTGCTCGATCGCGATTGCCGGTGGGATGCCGCGGATCGAATCGACTTTCGGCTTGTCCATCCGCTCGAAGAACTGGCGCGTGTAAGGCGAAAACGTTTCCACGTAGCGGCGCTGGCCTTCCGCGTAGATCGTGTCAAAGGCAAGCGATGACTTGCCGCTGCCACTCGGCCCGGAGACCACAATCAGCTTGCCCAGCGGCAGGTCGAGATCGAAGCCTTTGAGGTTGTTCTGCCGCACGCCGCGGAGTTCGATGAGGCCGGGATCAGGTGTAACGGTCAGCGCAGGGCGAGGCATTTTTCAGGAAAAAGGGCAGAGATGTTCGGGTGAACAGGCGCGGAATGCAACTGGCGCTTCGGAAGAAGAAAGCGCGGGGCGTGATTCGGGAGTGCTTCCCGTAGCCACTGCACCTGCGGCGGACTGAACGCTCAACACTCAACGCTCAACGTCCAAGTATAAGCAGCGGCGTCGCTCCGCAGTTCTTTGAGCGTTGGACGTTGGACGTTGGACGTTCAGCCCCGCGCAGCGGCCTTCGCACTGCGAAAACGCCTCCTCACTTCCCCGTCCCATCCTCCACCGCCCGCTTCATCTCCGCCGATAGATTCCCCACCCGCTGCCGCATCACCTTCCCCGGTTTGAACTTCACCGTCGCCCGTGGCGGAATGACGAACGAGCTCCCCGGCAGATTGGGATTGCGGCCCACGCGCGGCTTGGTGAGCCGCACTTCCAGCACGCCGAAATTGCGCAGCTCGACCGTCTTGCCTTTCGCCAGCGCGGTGGTGATGTGGTCGAGCGTTCGCTGCACCACATCGAACACCTGCGATTGCACCAGTCCGGTTTCGTTGCTGATCTCCACGACAAGGTCTCGTTTCGTTAAAGCGCCCATAATAAAGCACTTATCGCCCGTATCGAGACCCGGGCAAGGCAGGTTTTGCCATGTAGTGATCCGGCGCCACCTCCGAGGCGGTCTTGAAATGCGTCTTCGCCACGCGCCTCAGCACCTCGTGGCCATGCTGCGTCACGAGTCCGCTTGCGACCGCTTTTACCGCACCCGAAGCTCCGCGCGGCAGCTCGCAGCCATACGTCCGGCCATTTTGCCGCAGCCAGTCGATGAACCTTTCCCGCGCTAGAATCGAAGCCGCTGCGACGGCGAGGTCGCTTTCCGCTTTCGTCCGCTGCTCCAGCTCGATCCCGCGCCCTTTCTCCAGAAGCGCGCGCTTGATGAGGCTCGGATTCGCGAATTGATCGCTCAGAGCCCGCGGGCAATCCGGGCGCGCTTCGAGCAGGTTTTCGATCACTCGCGCGTGGCCCCACGCGAGCAGGCGATTGAGATTTTTGAACTTCGCGTAGAGCTCGTTGTATTTCTCCGGGCCGATCGCGATCACGTTCGCCGTCGCGCCGGGCGTTTCGCGGATCATCTGCGCGAGATCGCGGATGCGCGCGTCCGAGCCGATGCGTTTGGAATCCTGAATTCCGCCTTCCATGAACCGTTTTGCGATGTCGCGATCGGTGAACACGCCGGCGATCACGAGCGGTCCGAAGAAGTCACCTTTGCCGCTTTCATCCACGCCAAAGTGCGGGGAAAACATCGCGGGATTCCACTCCTCCTCGTAGCCGAGCTTCGCCTCGCCGAGCACCTCCGGCTCCAGCGTGAACTGGATGAATTCCTCCGTCCCCTTTCCTTGCACCACGACCTTCGGCCCCTTCTCATACACGGCGAGCGTGAGCTTTTCCTTCTGCGCAAAGAAGAGCGTGTAAGGCCGCTCCAGAAACTGCCAGCCGCGCTCCACGAGAATGCCGCGCAGCTTGTCGGCCTGCTCCGCGGTGAGCCGCGACGTGTGCAGCGTGATCGCTTTCGGCTCGGAGTTTTCAGATTTCGGATTTGTGGCCATGCAAAGGGACGCGGAGTGTGCGCGGCAGTGTCGCGGTGCGATACTCCAAATCTGAAGCGCTGCCATGCTTCACCTATGCTTAAGCCTTGTCGTCTTCGCCCCGATCCCTCCACTGCGCTCCGCATGAGACCACGCTGCAAAGCTGCCCTTTTCCGCCGGAGTTCCGGTCGGGATGACAACGTGTGAAAACAACCTTCTTGGATCATCTCAACGGGCAATCTCTCCGCCGCGCGCTGGGCGCTTGGTTTGGGAAAAATGGGCGCGATCTGCCGTGGCGGCGCACGCACGATCCCTACGCGATCCTCGTCTCGGAGTTCATGCTCCAGCAGACGCAGGTCGGGACGGTGATCCCATATTTCGAGCGCTGGCTCGCGCGCTTTCCAGACTTCGCGGCACTCGCCGCGGCGAGCGAAGCGGACGTGCTCCATGCCTGGCAAGGGCTCGGCTACTACGCCCGCGCCCGCAATCTCCACCGGGCCGCAAAGCAAGTCGTGGAGCGGCACGGCGGGCGATTACCGGACGACGATGCCGCAATTTCCGCGCTGCCCGGCGTCGGTCGATACACCGCCGGCGCGATTGCCAGCTTCGCCTTCGATCGCCCGGTCGCGGCGGTCGACGCGAACATCGCGCGCGTGCTCGCGCGGCTCATCGATTTGCGCGAGCCGATCGACACGCCGGCCGGAATCGCGCGCATCTGGGAAACGGCGGAGGCGCTGTGTCCGAAGCGCCACGGGCGGCTCCACACCTCGGCCTTGATGGAACTCGGCGCGCTCATCTGCACGCCCCGCGCGCCGCGTTGCCTCGTCTGCCCGGCGCGCCCGCACTGCAGCGCCGCCGCTCGGGGAAGCCAGGAGATCGTGCCGCTGAAAAAGCCGCGCCGCGCGACCGTCGCGCTGCTGGAAGACTGCGCGTGGATGGTCGATCCTCACGACCGCATCCTTCTGGAACGCCAGACCGGCTCACGCTGGAAGGGTCTTTGGAAGCTCCCGCTCTTGCCCGCACCGGCCGGCGACACACCGCTCCTGCAAGCGGACTATCCTTTCACCCATCACCGGGTCACCCTCCGCGTCTTTTCGCATCCTGCGCCGCCGCAGATCACCGGGCACCAAGGCTGGTTTTCCCGCAGCGAACTGGCCGGGATCGCGCTGCCATCTCCGCATCGGCGCGCGGTCCATGCGTTGCTCGCAGTCGGCGACGAGTGCGCAGGAAGAGCGCAAACATTTCCTGCACAAACTTTGCGGCCAGCGGCGTTATCCATGGAGAAGCCCGCCGCCGATGACCCCGCTCCTCCCGACCCGCCAGCCTGAGCCGTGGCGTGAATGCTACGAGCAACTCGCGCCGCGCCTGCTCCTCTTCGCCCGGCAGTGGGCCAGCTCCGCGGCGGATGCGGAGGACGTGGTGCAGGTGGCGTTTGTGCGGTTCTGGCAGCGGCACCCGGATGCGGCGGCGGAGCACATCCCGCTGCTGTATGCGGCCGTCCGGTCCGCGGCGCTGGATGCGATCCGCAGCGGCGAGCGGCGCGCGCGGCGGGAGCTGGCTTTCGGCGGGAGCGACGGCGCGGACGGCGCGTATTTCGATCCCGCGCCGGAGCAGCGCGAAGAGGCCGGGATCGTGCAGGCGGCGCTCGGGCGGCTCCCGCCCGAGCAGCGGGAAGCGGTCGTGCTGCGAGTCTGGGGCGAGCTGACTTTTGCGGAAATCGGCACGGCGCTCGGCGTCTCCCTCCACACCGCCGCCGCGCGGTATCGCTACGGCTTGGAAGCGCTGCGGCGTGTCTTCCCAACTCACGAATATGAACGAGTCTGACTTCGAGAACGAACTGCGCGCGTTGCGGTTGCCAGCGCCCTCGGCGGGGCTCACGCACGGCGTCGCCCGGGAAATCAGCGGCACCGGCTGGAAGACTTGCGCGCCTCGCGCGGGACGGCTCCCCGGCCGCGTGGCGCGACTGCGGCCTGTGCTCGCGCGCTTGTGCTGGGCGAGCGGCGGTGCGGCTGTGGCGGCAGTCGCACTCGTCAGTTTCCTCGTTGCGAATCCGGCGGCGCTTTCCCGTGCGCTCACGGCTTCATCCCAAAACGGAGAAAGGACGCCCGCCTCGCTGCAATCCGTGGGATCCGCGCGAGAAATGATCACGGAGGAGGATGGCGGTTTGCTTTGGAGCGAAGGCAACGAGCTGGCGCAGCTCGTTCGTTATTCCTCCATCGAACGCCACGCGTGGGCGAATCCCACGACGGGCGCGTGGGTCGAAGTCGAAGTGCCGCGGGAAGACGTGGTGCTGCTGCCAGTCGCCTTTCAATGATCTCTTTTGTCCGCTCTCAAACCATGAAAACAACCCCGATCCTCGCCCTCACAATCGCGACCGCGCTGGCCGCAGGCGCCGTCCTTGCGCAAGACCCGCCGCCCGCGGCATCCGCCGCGCCCGGCAGCTTCGCGCCGCCCAGCGGACCGCGGTCGCCCGACGCAGGTCCCCCGCTGGATGTCAACGCGCCGCCAATGCCGCCCGAAGTGCCGGGCGGCCCCGCTGCAAATCCACCGATCCCGGTTGCGCCGCCCGCCCTTCCTCCCCCGGATCGACCGCGAAAAAGGGTGCGACCCGGACCTGATGCGCAAGGCGCTCCCGTGCCACCGCCACGACCGCTGGATGGACATGGACCGCAGCCGCCGCGCCCACCGCGCGGGCCAGACGGCCCCGGAGAGCCACCCGCACCGAACCACCTGCGCCCGCTGTCGCCTTTCCCCGCGCAGCCGGGACGTCCGCAGCCGTTTCTTGGCGTGATCACCTCGCCGCTGCCGCCCGCGCTGAGCGCACAGCTCGGATTGCCGGAAGGCTTTGGCCTGCTCGTCGGCGAAGTGCTGCCAGACAGCCCAGCGGCTGCGGCCGGCATCCAGCGGCACGACGTGCTGCGGCTTTTCAACGACCAGCAACTCGTCGAACCAAACCAGCTCGCCACGCTTGTCCGCGCCCTCGGCAAAGACAAGGACGCCACCTTGACGCTCATTCGCAAAGGCACGGAGCAACAAGTGACGGCACGGATCGGCGAGCGGTCCGGCCCGGAGCGCAGGCTGTTTCTACCGCCGCTCGGCGGCGCACCCGGAGCGGGTGGCGGCTGGGAGCCCGGCCGCGTGGGGCAAGAACTGCAACGCTGGGGCAGCGACTTGCGCGAAGGCGCGGAAAAGATGGGCGACCGCCTCCGCGAGCAGGCCGAGCGGATGCAACGCGGCGCGCGCGGTCAAGCCGATGAAATCCGTGGCGAGGCAGACCGGTTGCGCGAGCGCGTGGAGCAGGAAAGAAGCAAGGTGGAGGAGCGTGTGCGCGAGCATTTGCACCGGCCCGGCGCACCTGCCGCCGATGTGCCGCCGGAGGATATCCTCAGCGAAGCCCGGCCGGGCGGCGGGCAGATCAAGCTTTTCAACGAGAACCGCGTGACCTCGTGGGACGGTGGAAAAGCGCGACTGATGCTGAAGGACCAGGACGGCGAGATCGAGGTCGCGGTCGATGGTGGCAAGCGCTCGCTCACCGCGAAGGACGCAAAAGGCACGACAGTCTTTTCCGGGCCGGTGGACACGGACGAGCAGCGCCAGGCGGTGCCGGAGCAGTTCCGCAAAAAGCTCGATCAACTCAACATCCGCCAGCAGTCCGAGCCGCCGCCCGCAGCGGATCCGCCGCGCGGCGCGCAAGCCGAGGAAACATCGCCATTTTGGAGTCGTCTGCCGCTGATCGGGCAGTTCTTTGCCAAGCCGCTGGAGCTGCCGGAGAAACCGACGCCGGACCGGTCGATGGCACCGCTCCCTCTGCAACCAACGCCAGACGTATTGGCCGCTCCGTTGCCGCCGGGTGCGGAATCGGAAGCTGACGACGAGGTGCAGTAAGCGGCGGTTTGGCTGAGTCTTCGGCGCATCGTTCTCCGCGCCGGAGGCGCGGGGCGTGGTGCCGGAAGACCTTCGGTCAAAGACTTAGAGGACGGAAGATGTGCTGCGTTTCAGCAACGCAACAGCGACGCAGAACGCGGCGCATAGGCCGACCGCCAGAGCCCCTTCGCGCCAGTCGGGAGAAAAGATGAGCACGAAGCCACGGCCTTTCACCAAAGCGGAAAAGCTCGACACACAAAACGGCATCAGGAAGAGGCGAAACACGCCCCAGCGATCCATCTGCGTGCCCGGTTTGGAACCCGCGCGGGTGCTCAGCAGGAGGGCAATCCCGATGATCCCGCTGAGCCCGAGCGAGGTCGCCCAGAGTCGCGGGTTCGGATCGAAGTAACGCACCAGCACGACCGCATACCAGATGGCGTAGCACCACAGGATCGTGCGGGCGGTGGAAAGGTGTGCGAGGTAGCGGAGCATGAGGTGAGCGTGGAGCGTGAAGCGTGGAGCGTCCGGGTTGCAACGCTTCACACTTCACGCTCAACGCCCAACTACCCGCCGCGCCATGCGATTGTCACTTTGCGTGTGGAACGCGCGCCCGCTAGGGTCCGCGTCGTGGCCAGCCCAAGCGCTCCAAGCACAAGCCCGAAAACGTTCGTCGCAGCCCATTTCCTCTCCCGGGAGCTGAGCTGGCTGGAGTTCAACCAGCGCGTGCTGAATGAGGCGCTCGACCCCGCCAACCCACTGCTGGAGCGGGTGAAGTTCCTCGCGATCTTCAGCAGCAACCTCGACGAGTTCTTCATGATCCGGGTC
>CAXSDZ010000255.1:4686-6635 GCA_964235505.1 uncultured Chthoniobacteraceae bacterium | reverse complement strand
CGCCGACGAACGGAAACATCTCTGTCACGGTGAAGCGCGGCACCGTTTCCATCTATAGTGGCGCGGCGGCGAGCGGGAACGTGACGACGACTTTGCCAAGTCTCGCCGGCACGACCCAGCCGGTGACCTATACTCTCACCGTCGCCGAGAATGGCGGGAATAACTACACGAACACTGCTGACGTATCGGTTGCTGGCGATCCCGGCATCCCGTCGGCAGTCTCACAGAGCGAGTTGACGACCGCCGGAACCACACCACGGGCGATCACACTATCCGGAAGTGATCCGAACGGTGGCACTCTGACTTACAGCGTCACTACTTTCGCGGCGCACGGCACACTCAGTGGCACTCCGCCGAATCTGACCTACACGGCAAGTGCGGGTTTCAGCGGGGATGATAGCTTCGCATTCAAGGTGAACGACGGAAGCTATGACTCTGCGCCGGCCACGGTGACTATACTCGTAAGCGCGGCACCCGCAGCTCCCACGGCGATTGTCTTGAGTAACTCGCAAGTAAGCACGACGACGACGATCGGTGCGTTCATTGCGAACCTTTCCAGCGCCGACGTGAACCGCGGCGAGACGCATGCCTACTCTCTCGTGAGTGGATCGGGCAGCGCCGACAACGCGAGCTTTGCGGTTTCCGGGCATCAACTTCGCGCCGCGCAAAGCTTCGCGGGACTCGCGGGCAGCACATTCCAAATTCGCATTCGCTCCACCGATGGTGGAGGACTCTTTACGGAACAGACCTTCACCTTGACCGCCGCCGCGCCGACACGGGGTATTGTAATCAACGAGATTCTCTACAATGGCGTCGATAACACCGTCCTGACCGACTTTATTGAGCTCTACAACAGCGGCCCAAGCGCGGTGTCGCTCGCGGGCTGGCGCTTGTCCGGCGGCATTGATTACCTGTTCCCGGCTGGCACCACGATTGCCGCGGGAAGCTATCTCGTCGTCGCGGAAAATCCCGCCGTCATCCAAAGCCGCTGGGGCAAAACTGCGCTCGGGCCTTGGGTTGGCGGGCTGAGTTCGCAGGGAGAAACGGTCCGCCTTCGCGATACTGCTGATGCCGTCGTGTGCCTCGTGGATTATCAGCCCGGATTCCCATGGCCGATCGCGGCCGATGGAAGAGGCACGTCGATGGAGCTAATCAATCCCTTGCTCGATCCAAGCCTTGGGAGTTCCTGGCGACCGGCAGCGATTCCCGCCGTGGCCGCAACGACGGACACCGCCACACCAGGGGCGCAGAATCTACAGTTCGCCACCAATGCTGCGCCGAACATCCGTCAGGTCGAGTCCACACCCGCGCAACCGCCGGGCAACACGCCGTTCACCATCTCGGCGAAAGTATCCGATCCCGACGGCGTCGCGACGGTTACGCTGCAATATCAGATCGTCGCGCCGGGCAGCTTCATCCCATCGACACTGCCAAATACGATCGCCAACGGCAACATGGCGACGACAGCTTTGAAGGCGAACCCTGCTTTTGAAAACGCCTCGAATTGGACAACCATTCCGATGAATGATGACGGCGCCGGGGCCGACCTGCAGGATGGCGACGGTATCTACAGTGCGACGGTTCCCGGGCAGCCGCACCGGAGCCTGGTCCGCTACCGAGTCATTGTCACCGATAACTCCGGCGCAACCATCCGGGTGCCGTATGCGGACGACGAGTCGTTGAACTTCGCCTGCTTCATCTACAACGGCGTGCCGGCTTATCTCACGACTTCCGCGGCCACGCTGCAGACGCTGCCGGTGTATCACTTCTTGACCCGCAAGGCGGACTACGACGAGTGCGTCGCTTACGACCCTGCCAAGCAACTCAGTTCGGTCGCGGCGCGCAGCTTTGAGAACTGGGAAGCCGCGTTTGTCTATGACGGAGTGGTTCACGACCACATCAAGTATCGCCTTCACGGTGGCAACGGGCGCTACGCATTCAGCGGCAAA
>CAXSDZ010000255.1:0-4676 GCA_964235505.1 uncultured Chthoniobacteraceae bacterium | reverse complement strand
GTTCCGCTTTTTCTTCAACACGGGCTATGACTTCCAAGGCAAGGACAACGACGGTAATCCGTATCCGACCACGTGGAACAGCCTGACCACGGAGAACTGCTGGGAGAACCGCGGCACTTATACCTTCAGCCTCAATGAGGCGGTGAACTTCTACCTTTGGAACCAGCTCGGAGTCCCATCTCCATTGGGGAACTGGGGACACTTCCGCACGATCACTACCGCGGCGGAGCAGGCAGACCAATGGCACGGCGACTTCTGGGGCCTGATCTACGTTCACGAAGATTACGACGGGCGCTTCCTGGACGCGCACAACCTCGCCGCCGGGAATCTCTACAAGCTGACGCGCGATCCGACGGATGGTCCTACGCAGCAGCGCTATCAGGCGCCGCTCGCTGTGAAGACCGGCGGCGATCACAGCAACATCTACAACAACTTGAGGGGCACGAGCACGCCGGCCTTCATCAATGCACATGTGAACCTCGACCGCTGGAGCCGCTACCACGCGCTTGCGGAGGCGGTGCGGCACTACGACTACTGGCCGAGCGGAGATAACAATGCCGCTTACTATTTCGAGCCGACTTACACAACGGCGAACAGCAGTCGCGGCCGGCTTTGGGTGTTTCCGAATGATGTCGATGCCACATGGGGTCCGACCTGGAACAATGGGCATGACATCGTGCATAACTCGCTCTTCAACGATACTGCCTCCGCTGGCGGTGACAGCGCGACCAACCCGACTCTTTGGCCGCAATACTTCAACACGGTGCGCGAGGTGCGCGACCTCGTCTGGCAGACAGACCAAATCTATCCGCTGCTGGCAGAGTTTGCGGCAGTGATTGCGCCGTTTGAAGCAGCGGACTCTGCGCGCTGGAAGAATGCGCCAGCCGACGCTGGCAATCATAACGGGCTCGGCGGCGCAGGCATGACATCGCTGGCTAGCCTCGTGCAGGACATGAAGAACTTCGCCTTTGTCGGCGGTTCGTGGCCGGGCGGGAATGTGGGCACAGGTGGGCGAGCGGCTTACCTGGATACCTTGCAAGCTGGGGTGAGCAATAGTGAAGGCACGCAGCTCCCGGCGACGCCGACGATCACTTACACCGGCGCAGCAGACCGCCCCGTGAACGACCTCCGCTTCACCTCATCAGCATTCAACGACCCGCAAGGCGCAGGCACCTTTGCCGCAGCGCAATGGCGCATGGCAGAAATCAACGATGCAACTTCACCCGCCTATTTTCCCGGCGAGAAGTTTAAGCTCGAGTGGTCTGCGACACATGACTCAGGAGAAATCAATGGTTCGCTGGCGAGTTCGTTCCGCTTTCCCGCGGTAAGCGCAAAGGCAGGCCACACCTACCATGCACGCGTCCGGCACAAGGACGCGAGTGGCCGCTGGAGTCATTGGTCAGCTCCTGCGCAGTTCACCGCGACGGCGGCGGACGTGGACCTTTATAAGAATAGCCTAGTAGTAAGCGAGGTCATGTATCACCCGCTCGCTCCGACCTTGCAGGAACAAGCGCTGGGCTACACGGAGGAAAGCTTCGAGTATCTCGAACTTCGCAACGTGGGCACTGCGAGCGTTGATTTGACCGACGTTCGTTTTACCAAAGGAGCGGACTTTGACTTCCCCGCAGGGACGATGCTTCAGGCAGGCGGCAGCACGCTTGTCGTTGCCAACGTCGCCGCTTTCAACTTTCGCTACGGATCGGGAAAACCGATCGCAGGCGCATGGGAAGGGGGCGACTTCCTCAGCAACGGTGGGGAGGAGATCAAACTCTCCTTTGGTGCCGGCGAGACGATCATTGACTTCACTTATGACGACATCGCGCCTTGGCCCGAGGAAGCAGACACACTCGGCTATAGCCTTGTCTTGATCGCGCCGGAGACACGCCCGAATCCAGCCTTGGCGCGAAGCTGGCGCGGCAGTCGGAGCGCTGGTGGAAGTCCCGGCGGCGACGACCGGATTACCTTCGCTGCGTGGGCTGCCGGCTATCCCGGAGCGGGTGCGGCAAGCGCAGACCCGGATTTCGATGGACTCACAAATGTGGCGGAGTATGCGATGGGTTCCAATCCCTTGAGCAATGATCTGGGCGCGCAGCCTGCCGTGGCTGTGCAGCCGATCGCGGTGGGTGGGATTGTGGCAGACTATCTTACGATTGCGATTCGGCGGCAGGTGGGAATTGAAGACGCGAACTTGCGCGCGCAGTTTTCAAGCGACCTGACGACTTGGAACGAGAATGGCGTTCTTGTCGCTTCCATCCTCCATGCCGATGGCACTCGCACAGAGACTTTGCGCTCCGCGGCGCCGGTGGATGGAGCTGGCAGGCAGTTTGCGCGGGTGCGTGTCACGTCGCCGTAGCTGCCAAGCGGAGTGAGCAGCGGTTGGATCAGTAGCACGCCACTGTGTTCGCCCCCGTGTCCCCGCACGAATCGTTTGTTGCAAATCTTCCCTCCCCTTCGATGCTGGCCAGACTCCTCCCACTTATGTGTTCCAAGCTGCGTGTATCTATCCCCGGACTTATTCTAGTCGTCGTCGCACTCTGCCTTTCCCTGCCTGCACGGGGCTTTGTTTTCGATACTTACGGCGACGGGTTTTGGAAGGTGGTCAACCGTTCCAACGGCAACTCGCTCGTTTCCTTTCCCACCGGGACGAGCCAGAGCGGCGGCACTGCGCTGGAGATCGAGAAGCAGTTTCAACTACTCTACAATCTCGACAGCGATACCTTTCGCATCCGCTCGCACGATACGTGGCAATGCATCGAGGCGAAGAACGCCGGGACGGCGGTGGGCACAGCAGTCGTGGAAGGCGCAAGCTACTCGGCAGCAGCGCATCAGCGCTGGAAGTTTATCGATGTGGGCGGCGGCGATTTCCGCATTGTAAATGTGGCGAGCAATCTCGCGCTGCAAACCGACGGCGCCGCGCCCGCCACCGTGGCGCTGGCACCTGTGAGCGCTGACCCCAAGCAATACTGGCGCTTTGAATACCAGACGCATTACCCAAAGAAAGGGAGCGCGGGATACGAGAATGATTGGGCGCGCTACGGCACGAGCTGGAACTACTCGTGGGGTAAGTTCACTAACCCTTCGCTGCCGCCGAGCGTTGTCTTCGAGCCGATGCAGCACAATCGCTGGTGGGAAGGTGCGCCGGAGAACCTCGCGGCGGATTCCGCGCAGTTTCGCGCGAGCGCAAAGCCGGTCTATATGATGGGCTTCAACGAGCCGGATAGCGCAAGCCAGGGGAATGTATCGGTCGATGATGCGATCAACTTGTGGCCGAACTTTCAGGCGACAAACCTTCCGCTGGTAAGCCCGGTTGGGACGAACGCATTCAACTCGTGGATGACTGATTTCTACAATCGCATCGGCAGCAAAGGCTACCGGGTCGATTTCACCGCGGTGCATTGGTATGCGTATCCAGACGCAGGCGGACTGCTGAACCATTTGCAGAGTGTCTTCAACACTTACGGACGTCCGATCTGGCTGACGGAATTTGCGAACATCGACTGGAGCAACAACCGCAACTGGACGGAGGAGGATTGCTACCGCTTCATGGCCGAGTTTATGTGGCGCGCGGAGGATGCGATCTGGCTGAAGCGCTACTCTATCTTCACCGACAAGGGAAACCACTCGGGCAACCCGTGGGATTACAACGGCGAGATGTCGTGGATCTTCAACGGCGACGGCACAACCTTTACACCATTCGGCGAGCTCTATGCGGCGTGGGATGGCGACCGCACGATACGTCCTCGGCAGCCTTACTTCATTCACAACCAGGGAGTAAGTCAGCGAATCACGTCCGCCGGTGGGGCGACGCCGGGTGCCGCGTGGATTCGCGACAGCAGCGCTGCGACGCAGTGGCAGCTCGTCAATTCCACGACGGCAAACCGCTACTATCTCCAATCGCTGAACAACTCGCGGCGTCTCCGCTACAATGGCACGACGCTCGATCTCGCGCCGCCGGGCACGATCGGCATGGACCTCGAGTGGAGCCTAAATGCCGCGAGTGATGGCTATTATTACATCGACCTACCGGCGCGCAGCAAAACGCTGCAAATGAACGCGGGTAGTCCGCCGACCGTGACGGTAGCTAATGCCGGCACACCGAACGCGACGACACGTTTCCGCTTCATCAAGCCGTATGCACCGACGCGTAACGCTGGGGTGGTGGCCCGCTACAACTTCGAAGGCAACACGCAGGATGCGAGCGCGAAGGGCAACCACAGCACAGCTGGCAGCGCGGTCACTTAGTCGGCCGGAAACGTGGGTGCGCAGGCAGCGCAATTCGATGGCGTGGCGAGCAACGTGCGCATTCCCGCGCCGGTGAAAACGGATTTTTCCGTGGCGTTTTGGATCAAGACCACGGCGACCGGCGGCGCGGGCTCGCAGTGGTGGCATGGGCAGGGAATCGTGGACGGGGAAGTGTCGGGCGCGGCGGAAGACTGGGGCGTTTCGCTGCTCGGGAACAAGGTAGCGTTTGGCTGCGGAAATCCTGACGCAACGATCGCTTCGACCGTCGCAGTGAATGACGGGCAATGGCATCACGTGGTCGCCACGCGCACGAAGGCGGGTGCGATGGCGCTCTTTGTGGATGGTGCCGCGCAGGCGACGGTGAACGGTCCGTCGTGGGACCGGCTCGCGCCGTATGCGCTGCGGATCGGCGGGCTTTTTTCGGGTGGAAATTT
>CAXSDZ010000254.1:1198-6649 GCA_964235505.1 uncultured Chthoniobacteraceae bacterium | reverse complement strand
AAAGCGGAGGCAATTCCGGCATTGCCTCACCGGTCCAGAGTGCCCGGCTTCGCGGCAGCCAGCATAGGATCGAAAGCAGCCGTGCTTCGCCGCTCACCGTCGCCGCACTCAGCGGGCCGTCGATTTTTGTTTCCAGCCTGAGCGTGGTGTGGAAGCCGTCGGACGGCATTTCCGCCAGCCCCGCGTCGGGCGAGGAAAAGCCCGCAAACGCTGGAAACATCAGCTTTTCACTGGCAAGCGTCAGCGCAAGCGCAGGGTCGCGGAGGTTCTGAAACTCGACCGTCCCCGCCGCGCGAATTTGCCCCGCAGGCAGCGTTGCTCGCAGCACCTCCAGCGTGAGGGTTTGAGCGCTGAGGCTCGCGACGGCATCGACGCCAGCCAGCTCGCCGCCTCCCATTCCGAGCGGAAAACGGCCGCCCGCGATCGTGAATTTCCCATCCGTCTGCAGCGCGCCGATCACGCCCACGCCGGTAATGTGGCCGTTCACCACACCCTCGATCGGCCACTTCCATCCGGTCAGCCGCGACGCCTCCCGGAGCTGGAGACTGCTGGCCGTGAGATCGAGCCGGGCCGGCGATTTCTCCGCGAGCACCTCACGCAATGAAGCGTTCGCCCACGCTTTCCAGAGATCGAGCGGCAGGGTGGCGTTGCCTTGCAGCCACGTGGCGCCAGCGTGGTTGAGCAGGATGTTTTCCACGCGCAACGCCTTGTCTTCCACCGCGACCTTCGCGGTGAAGGAAGACTCATCATCCGACACGGCAAAGCGCGAAAATTGCAGCGCGCTCGCGGTATAGTCACCTTCGAGATCGGCATTGAGCGGATGCAGCCGGTCGGCCGTTTTGGAGGCGAGCGTGCGCAGCTTTTGCAGCCGGGCGGTGAACTTCCCGCTGTGCCCTTTCGCCGAGCCTTCGCCCGACCAGGTGATCGCCGCGCCGCCGGCCAGCGGTTCGGGCACGATCGGTTTTCCCAGCAGCGCCGCATACGTGGCGAGATCCTCCACCGTGCCGCGCAGCTCGCCCCAGTATTGCTTGGCGCCGACGATATTCACGACACCCCGCCCGCGCACGTGATCCCCGCGGTTCAGCAGCTCGAAGTTTGAAACCTGCAGCTCGTTCCCATCGAGGCGGATGGCGGCATGCAGCTCCTCGATCGGCGCGTCGCGCCAAGTGATGCCTGAGCCGGTCGCGATCATCGTCCCCTGGAATTGCTGATCCCGGCCGCGCACCGAGCCGTCGATGCTCACGCGGCCCGCGGCGTATTTGAACTCCGGCAACACCAGCGCGGAAAGCTCTGTCAGATTTTCAATCTTTGCCGCGAGGCTGAAATCGAACTCCGACTTCCACCACGGCACACCCGCGGCAGGCAGCGCGAGAGCGCCGTTGAAGGAGAGCTGGTTTGCTCCCTGCCGCAGCTTCAGCTCGGGGATTTGCAGCCGGTGATCCACCAGCGTCGCGCCGCACACGAGCGAATCCCACTGCCGCGATTCCCACTGGAAATCGCTGGCGGCAAAACGCAGCGACACGTCCGCATGCGCGAGGTCGCGCGGCACGCCGCGGAAGCGGAAGAACCCCTCCTTGATCGTCCCGCCCGCGGCTTCGGAAAGCCCCAGAAAAGTCGCGAGTGGGGCGAGGCCGATTTGCTTGAAGTTGATGATCGCGTCCAGCGCGCCCGCGGGCTGCTCGGGCAGCGTCTGCGCCTGCGCCCGGATTTCTCCGCCAAAGGCTGAAAATTGCGCGTCGAGATCGAGCTGCCCGCGGGCGAGCCGATCGAGTTCCACGGCGAAACTGCCGACGCGCACCCCGGGCTCCAGCGTGAGATCAGCGAGGATCATTTGCGAGCCGCGCACCGCCGTGGCGCCATGCACGTCGCGGAAAGTGCGCGCCAGCCACGGCTGCCGCACGGCGATCTGCGCTGCGCGGAAGAGTCCCGGCTGAAGTTCGCTGAGCGTCCACTGGCTGTTTTCAAACCGCACGAAATCACGATCCCGCACGAACAGAAAATCCGCCGCCCGCGCTTCCACCCGGGCCGGCACCGGCCACCACCGCGTGCGCGGTTTTCCCACTGCGACAAGCCGCGCCAGCTCGATGCCGTGGACCTCGGACGGGAGTTCCACCTTGCCCGTGATGCCCTCCAGCGTGAGTCGGCGGAACCAGCGTCCGCGGCTCTGGAGGAAAAGGTCGCGCCAGACGAACTCCGCCTCGGCCAGCGCGACATCGACGCGCGTCATCGCCCCCGCCCGCGAGCGGCAGCTCCAGTGCGCGCCACGCAGCCGCACTGGAGCCCAAAAGCTACCTTCCACTGCCGCGATTTGCACGTGCGCTCCGTGCCGCCAGGCTTCCAACGAAAGGAGGCCGCGCAGGGTGAGCTGAAAGATCCGCGGCACAGCGAGGGCGAATGGCGCCAGCAGCAGAAGCAGGAAAGCAATTCGCACCTTGCGACCGCGACGCCGCCGCGCGGGCGGGCTGGGAGCGGCAGGTGAAGCGTGAGACACAGCGGCAGGTGGGGTCGGCGAAGACAAGCGGCAGCACGGTAGCGGGTCGCGCGTGGACTTCCAGCGCGGCGTGGACAGGTTTGAGGTTGGAATCGCGTGTCGGATGCGAAGGTGACGCGCCGATGTTCGACGCGCTTCCTGCGGAAGGGACTCCAAGGGTCTTGCTGCGCTTCCGATTACCGAGCGTGTCGCGTTCTCAGAGTTCCAAAGTCATCTGCGCGCCCGGCACCCGGAACGCCGCGGCGGAAAGCGCAAACGATTGCGCGCGGAATCCCGCCTTGCGATGCGCGAGGGTCCACAGGGCATTCATCTGTGCGGCCCAGATGCCTTCGCCGCGCATGCGGGAGCCGAAGCGTGGATCGTTCAAGCGCCCGCCGCGCAGGTCGCGGATGCGGCCGAGCACTTTGTCTTTGTGCCCCGGCGCGTGGCGCTCCAGCCACGCCTCGAAAAGCGGCGCGACCGCGCCCGGCAACCGCAGCGGCACGTAGTCCGCGCCGCCCGCTCCGGCGCGCGCGGCGGCGGCGAGCAGCGTGGGCATTTCGTGGTCGGTAAGGCCGGGGATCACCGGAGCCATCATCACGTGGACGGGGATGCCGGCGGCGCTGAGCTCCTCGATCGCGGCGAGCCGGCGCGAGGGTGAAGAGGCGCGCGGCTCCAGCACTTTGGCCAGATCGCCATCGAGCGTGGTCAGCGAAATGGCCACCGCCGCCGCGCTGTATTTTGCCAGCTCGCAGAGGTGATCGAGGTCGCGCGTGACGAGATGGTTCTTCGTCACGATCGCCACGGGATTGCGAAATTCGGCGAGCACCGCGAGGCAGCGTCGCGTGAGTTCCAGCCGCCGCTCGACGGGCTGGTAGCAGTCCGTGACGCCGCTCATCGAGAGCGTCTGCGGCTCCCATTTCTTCTTGGAAAGCTCCGCGCGCAGCAGCTCCGGTGCGCGCTCCTTCACCACGATCTTCGACTCAAAATCGAGCCCCGCTGAAAACCCGAGAAACTCGTGCGTGGGCCGCGCATAGCAGTAGGCGCAGCCATGCTCGCAGCCGCGGTAGGGATTGATGCTCGCCTTGAACGGAATGTCCGGCGAGTCGTTCCAAGTGATGACGGATTGCGAGTCATCGCGGAGGAAAACGGTGCGCGTCGGAATAGGATTCCCGTCTTCATCCACGAGCGCCTCCGGCTCCAGCTCGACCGAAAGCCGCTCAAAACGATTCGGCGGATTCGCCGCCGCGCCGCGGGCGGAAAGTTGTTCGTTGCGGAGCACGGTCAGCGTTGGGAAAGCGAGGATTCGCGAGCCTCGGGTGAATCGAGGCGGCACAGTCGAATGACGCGGGAGCGAAAGATGGCAACCGGCCCGCAAGCGATCAGGGTCGCCAAGCACAACAACTGAAAAGACCAGGCCCACATTGCTGCCGATGGGAGAAGCGACCGGGCAAACTGGTGTCCAAGCACCCAGACAAGTAAACCTAGCGCACGCCACCAGCTTTTTCGCTGCCGCCAACTCAGCAACATGCTGCCGAGGAAAATTAGCCCGATTGGCAACGACAGGGCCAGATACCCCAATGGGGCGATACCCGGCCACAAAGCGAAGGGCAGACCAAGCGCAGCACCTGCCGCGAGGATCGCCGCAACCACAATGCTTTCCCTCGCCTGTTTGATCGGGTCGGTGTCCATTCCAAGTCGGCGTGCGTGGTGCTGTGAAACAAAGGTGCTATCCGCAGGAGGATCAACGGACAACGGCAATCGCTGCGCTGCGCTGCGCACAGTCAGAAACGACGCTGAATGCAACCATCCCGCTTCCGCCTTCAACAAGCTTTCCTGCGCGGTGAAGGGCTTAGCTGGCCAGGCGTAGCTCGTCAGCCGCGAGCGGCGTTTGGAGCAGAGGGGACCACTTATGTGCCGCAATCAAGGCGGCAAAGCACCTTTGTCAGCTGCGGATTTTTCCGGTCCGTGTTCCGGTGGCACTCGGGCCGGTCCAATCCTTGCACTTGAAATTCGTGAAACTCGGGTCGAAGCGGAGCAAGATGATGTCTCCGCTCGGGCGATCGAGAATGACCTCCGACGGGCTCACCACCCGCCATTTCACGTCGCTCCACTCTTTGAGCGCTTCGATCTCACCAAGCTTGCCGAAGCGGAAGGTGTAATCCTTGCCGTCATAGTGGTAAATCCAGACGGTTCCGGCCAACGCTGCGTGAAGCTTCCTGGCCCCGGCAACTGAGTTAACGGAGAAATTCTGCAGCGGGTCAGCCTCGGCGATTACCGTGCTTTGGATGGCTGTCAGGAACAAAGCTGCAAGGAGGACGAGAATTGTCGGCTTCATAGATTTGCGTGGTTGGTTGCTGGCGAATGGAACTCAAAAATACATCGGCGCATTTCCGCTCTTCCACTTGATGTTGCAGCCGATGCTTGGCTTTTGGTTTTCGGGCGCGGACTTGCCAGAGAGCACGGCGTCAATGGCGGCGCGGAGGTCGGCGCCATTTGCGGTGCCGCGGCCGGGGCGGGAGTCGTCGAGCTGGCCGCGGTAGGCGAGGTTGCGGTCGGCGTCGAAGAAGAAGAAGTCTGGCGTGCAGGCGGCGGTGAAGGCTTTTGCCACGGCTTGCGATTCGTCATAGAGCACGGGGAAGGGGATGCCGGTGTCGCGCGCGAATTTCGCGGTCGGCTCCGGGGCGTCCTGCGGATAGTCCGCGGCGTCATTGGAGGTGATGGCGACGATGCCGAGGTCCGAGTCCGCGTAGTCGCGCCCGAGCCGTGCGAGTTCCGCCGCGACATGCAGCACGAATGGGCAGTGCGCGCAGAGGAAGATGACGAGCAGCGCCTTTTTTTCCTGGAAATCCGCGACGGTAACCGCGCGACCCGTGGCGACATCGGGCAGCGAGAAAGCCGGCAACGGAGTGCCGAGCGGGAGCATCGTGGAAGGAGTGGCGGACATGGGGAGCAGGGAATGGATTGCTGGATGAATGGAT
>CAXSDZ010000254.1:0-1188 GCA_964235505.1 uncultured Chthoniobacteraceae bacterium | reverse complement strand
CGCGTGACGCGCGGGAGCTGGTCCATTAATCCAGCCAGCCACTCATTCATCAATCCGCGACTTCTCCCCGATGCCTCTCACGCTCCTGAAACTCTCCTGCCCCGATCGCGTCGGGCTGCTGGCGCGGCTCTCCAGTTTTGTGGCGGAGCACGGCGGGAATCTGGTCGAAGTGCATCAGTTCACCGATGTGCCGACGGGCTGGTTCTTCGCGCGGCTGGCGATCGATACGCACACGCTGCGGGAGGACATCATCGATCTGCGCCGCGCCTTTCAGCCACTCGTCGAAGAGCTGGACGCGGAGTGGAGTCTGCGCCCGGCGGAAAGCCGGATGCGCGTGGTGCTGATGGTGAGCAAGCTGGGGCATTGCCTCGCGGACCTGCTCTGGCGCTGGCGCTCGGGCGAGCTGGCTTTTGACATTCCTTGCGTCATCGCGAACCACGACGACTTCCGCCCGCTGGTGGAGCGCGAGGGGATTCCGTTTCACCACATTCCGGTGACGAAGGAAAACAAGGCGCAGGCGTTTGAAAAGATCGCGGCGCTGTGGGCGGAAGCGCGCGCGGACCTGGTGGTGCTCGCGCGCTTCATGCAGATCATCCCGCCTGCTCTGTGTGCGGCGTGGCCGGGGAAGGTGATGAACATTCACCACTCTTTTCTGCCGAGCTTCATCGGCGCGAATCCTTACCAAAAGGCGTATGACCGCGGGGTGAAGCTGATCGGCGCGACGTGTCACTACGCCACGAGCGATCTCGATGCGGGACCGATCGTGGATCAGGAAGTGATCCGCGTGGAGCACTTCCACGCGCCCGCAGATCTGCTGCGGCTCGGGCGCGATTGCGAGCGGCTCGCGCTCGCCCGCTCAGTGCGGTGGCACCTCGCTGATCGCGTGCTGATCCACGGAAACCGCACGGTGGTCTTTCGGGATTGAGCGAAACAGTCCGCTGATGGTGAGTCAGCGTGCAGCGATAGACGGACTCCGCCGCGGTCACTGCCCGCGCCCGTTTTCGCGCTACTTCCTGGCGGTTGGAGCAACCCCGGTTGCGCTACCGGCCGGCTTCGCAGCCGGTGCGGCTTTTGCGGCAGCGGCGTCCGCTTCAGCAGCGGCAGCCGCGGCTTTTGCCTCCGCTTCCGCGAGGGTCACGGTGCCGCGCTCGCCTTCCACCGCGGCGTCGTCCCAAAAGATCACCCCAT
>CAXSDZ010000253.1:0-6662 GCA_964235505.1 uncultured Chthoniobacteraceae bacterium | reverse complement strand
GCCGATGCCCTCCGCCGTCGCTTGATTCACAAAAAGCGAACGCGCGCCGGGCAGCGCATCGGAGTCGTAAGTCACGACTTTGATGCCGGCAGCCTGCGCCTTGTTCAGCGCGGTCGAGATGCCGTCCTTGTTTTCGCAAGCCGCGGCGATGGCATCGACGCCGAGCGTGATCCAGTTCTCCACGATCTCGTTTTGCTTGGCAGGATCGGTGTTTGTCGGGCCATCGAAGATCAGCTCCACGCAGAGCTCCTGCGCCGCCTCGCGTGCGCCTTTTTCGCAGGTGACGAAGTATTGGTTGCCTTTGCTTTTCGGCAGCAGCGCAATCGTCAACTTCTTGTCGGAGCCGCTTTTCGCGCCGCTTGCTTCACCAGATTTGTTGCAGCCGGAAAAGATGGCGATTCCAGCGCAGAGGATGAGTGGAAGGAGACGTTTAAGGTTCATGGAAAGTGCGGAGTGGGACGGAAAACTATGCGTTGGATTGAAGCGCGAAAGCCTGCCGCCGCTGCCGCCGCTCAGCCAAGAATTTTGTCAGCGCCCCGCCCGCCAGTGCCGTCAGCAGCAGCGCGCCCGTGAGCATCCCACTCAGCTCGCGCGACACCGAGATGAGCGCCGGGATGCGACCGAGCCCGTTGCTCAGGATTGCAATTGCCGCCACCCCGAGCAGCGTGCCGGGGACGGTGCCGACACCGCCGAAAATGCTCGTGCCGCCGAGCACCACCGCGGTGATCGCCGCCAGCTCGTAACCGGTGCCCGCATCGGCCCGGGCCTGCGTCACGCGCGCAGTGTAGAGGATTGCCGCAAGCGCCGCGACCGCTCCCGCGAGGACATAAACAAAGGCCACGCGCCGCTCGACCGGCAGCCCCGCGTAGCGCGCCCCTTCCGGCGCGAAACCGATGGCTCGAAAGGTGCGGCCGTAGGTCGTGCGGTGCACGAGCAGCCAGACCACTACCGCCGCAAATATCAGGACCCACGCCTGCACCGGGAGACTGAACATATCGGGATGATCCTTTGTAGGATGTGGCCAAGTCCTATTTCCAAGCGCGAGAAAGCTGGCGGGGAATTTCGAGAACGTCGCCGTCCCGCGTGTGATCGCCTCCGCAAGTCCGCGGAAGAGCGAGAAAGTGCCGAGCGTGACGATCAGCGGCGGGAGCCGAAGCGCTGCGATCAATGCGGCATTTACGCCGCCTGCAGCCGCGCCGATCGCGAGTGTGCAAAGCCCTGCGGCGAGCGGCGACATCCCGAGTTGCTCCACCATTTTCCCAAACAACACCGCACACAATCCGAGCAGCGATCCGACGGAGAGATCGATCCCGCCGGTGAGGATGATCGGCATCATCACCAGCGCCAGCAGCCCGATCTCGGTGGAGTGGCGGATGATGTTGCCGAAGTTATCGAGAGTCGAAAACCGGCGCCCGAAGCCGTGGAAGGCGAGCACTTCCAAAATGAGGACGAGCAGCAGCACGAACTCGGGAGAAGCGAGACGCGATGCGCGGTTCGGAGCGGCGGGAGATGCGGCGGATTTCATGGACCTAATCAATGGGCGCCGCGCCGTGCACGCACCCCATCCGCCACGACTGCCAGCAGGATCACCGCGCCTTGGATCGCCCGCTCCCAGTAGGCTTCCACATGGAGGTAAGTGAGCGCCGGGTTGATCGTGGCGAGCAGCGCCAGTCCAGCGAGCACGCCCCAGAGATTGCCGCGCCCGCCGGAGACGGCGACGCCGCCGACCACCGCGGCAGCGATCACTTGCAGCTCCAGGCCGGTGCCGGATTTCGGATCGACTTGCGGGGAACGGATGAGGTTCATCACCGCCGCGAGGCCGACCAGCGCGCCGGTGAGGACGAAGACGCTGAAGGTGGTTTTTCGCGGATCGATCCCGGCGAGCCGCGCGGCTTCGGCGTCGCTGCCGACGGCGTAAACGTGGCGCCCCGCGGCGAGGTGTTTCAGTATCCAAGCTGCAATGGCGATCACACTGAGCGCCGATGTGACCAGCGCGAGTTGCCCCGTGGTTTGCGTCAGCCCAAACCACTGCACCCCTGGCGGCAGCGAGATGAAAAGCCCTTGCTGCCAGAGCCGCAGCGCCTCCGCCCACGTCACCATCGTGGCGAGCGTGACGACGATGCTGGGCAGCCCAAGTCCCGCGACGAGCGCGCCGTTCAGCGTCCCCATCAGTGCGCCGGCCGCGATGGCTGCCGGCAGCACCGCCGCGATCGGCCAGCCCGCCGCCGCGAGCGTGCCCGCGACCACGCTGCACAAGCCGAATTGCGAGCCGATCGAGATATCGATCTGGCGGCAAAGGAGGACGAGCGTGATGCCGATTGCCGCCAAAAGGACGGGCGCCTGCTCGGCAAGGCGCGAAAGCAGCGGCGCTGGTGCGAAGAACGCCGGTGCAAAGATCGCGAGCACCGCGAGCAGCAAGCCGAGCGCGGTAAGAATGGAGAGCTCGCGGAAGTGGCGGGTCATCGGGAAAGCAACTGGCGAAGGAGAAACGGCGCGGGTAGCGTGCGGAGATGAGCCGCAAATTTTACGTCACGCTGTTGGAACACGAGGAGGGAGTTTCGGTGAGTTGCCCGGAACTTTCAGGTTGCCACTCGCAAGGAGAGACGGTGGAAGAGGCGCTTGAGAATATCTCCGATGCCATTCGCGAATATGTGGAGGTCTTCGGCTTGCCGGAGGCGAAATACCAGGTGCGCGAACTCGAGTTGGCGCTCGCCTAGCCAATGCCGAAGCTCTCCGGCGTCAATCATCTCCGCGCTGTGAATGCGTGCGAGAAACTTGGCTTTCGTATCGTCCGGCAGGGCAAGCACATCATCATGACCAATGGTGAGCAAAACCTGACGATCCCGCGGAACAATCCCGTCGATCCTTTCACGATGGGCTCGATCGTCGAGGACGCTGGCGTGAGCATCGAGGAATTCCGCAAGCTGCTGTAGCCTCGTCACGCCGCTTCCTTTCGGACGTTCTGCCCGAGCGCCGCGGCCATCACGCTGTGGGCATCGGCGGTTCGACCATCGAGAATGGCGGCGAGCGTGCCGCCGCGCATGACGCCGATGCGGTCGCTTAGGCCGAGGATTTCGGGGAGATCGGAGGAGATGAGGATGACGGCGAGACCCTCCGCGGCGAGGTGGCGGATGATCCGGTGAATCTCGGCTTTCGCGCCGACATCAACGCCTTGCGTGGGCTCGTCGAGGATGAGGACGCGCGGCTCGGTGGCGAGCCAGCGGGCAAGGGCGACCTTTTGCTGATTGCCGCCGGAAAGCGCGCTGGCCGGCGCATCGGCGGAAGGTGTCTTGATGGCGAGATCGCGGATGAAGGTTTCGGTCAAATCCCGCTCCGCGCAGAGGCGCAGCCACGCACCGGGGAAGAGCCGCGGGTGGATGGCCATCGTCACGTTCGCGGCGATCGGCATTTCCAAAACGACACCGTGCCGGCGGCGGTCTTCGGGCACGTAGGCGATGCCGCGCGCGACTGCATCGCGGGGCGAGCGGATGGTGATCGCCTGCCCCGAAAGCTTGATGTCTCCTTGATCGGCGGGCGTGAGGCCGAAGAGCACGCGCGCCAGCTCCGTGCGGCCCGCGCCGACCAGACCGGCGAGACCGAAGATCTCGCCCGCGCGCACTTCCAAGCTCACGTCGCGCACGCCGCCCGCGCGGCAGCCGACGTGCTGAAGCGCGAGCACCACCTCACCCAGCGCGCTCTCCGCGGGTGGGTAGATCGCGGAAACTTCGCGACCCACCATGAGGCGAATGAGGGCCGCTTCAGCGATGTCTTCGACTGCGTGCGTGCCGACGCTCGCGCCATCGCGCAGCACGGTGACGCGGTCGGCAACCGCGAAGATTTCCTCCAGCCGATGCGAGATGTAGATGATGCCGACACCCTGCGCGCGCAGATCGCGGATGACGTTCAAAAGCAGCCGCACTTCCGTCTCCGTGAGCGAGGCAGTGGGCTCGTCCATGACCAGGATGCGCGCGCCCGCACCGAGCGCTTTGGCAATCTCCACGGCCTGGATAGGGCGCGCACTTCTGCGTCGGGATCGATCGCAGCGCCGACGCGCGCGAGGAACGCTCGCGCCTGCTCGTGCCGCTCGCGCCAGCGCACGCGACGCCAGGCTTGGGGCGGCTCCAGTGCCAGCGCGATGTTTTCCGCCACGGAAAGATCGGAGAAAAGCGCGGGCTGCTGGTAAATGGCCGCGACGCCGAGCTGGTGCGCCGCGCGGGGCGTGAGCTGTTGCACGGTTTCTCCCGCCACGTGCATCGTTCCCGCATCCGGTGCGTGCGCGCCGGTGATCACTTTGATAAGCGTCGATTTGCCCGCGCCGTTCTCTCCGAGGAGTGCGTGAACCTCGCCCGCGCGCAGATCGAAGGAAACGCCACGCAACGCGCGAACGGCGCCAAACGTTTTGCAGATGTCGCAGAGCTGGAGAAGGGGCGGCGGCACGGGGATGCGTGGAGCGTGAAGCGTGGACCCGCGCGCGGAAAGCGCCTTTGTGCGACCTTGCGAGGGTTCGGAAGGCGCGCGGGATTTCAGGGATGGCTGGCTTTGTCTGAGAAGGCAGCACGCCGCGAGTCGCAGTTTATTCTCCCGAGAAAAAGTGCGTGGGCGACCGGACGGCAGCACCGTTTGGAGCGCGCGCAAGTCGCTCCGCGAGAGCGCTTCCGCACCTGGCGTGCGCACCGCCAGGCGCGAGGTTCGGGGCATACCCGCGCAGCCGAGTTTGAGTGCGATACTAAGGGATCAACCCGGGTGTTCACCGCGCCCGGGTTCCCTCATCTTTACATGAAGCGCACCACCTCTTCTGCCGAAGCCCCGCCCGCGACTGCCCCTTCGGATCCTCTGCCGCCGAACACCGGCAATGGCCCCTCGCTGGACACCGCTGCGCTGCTGCAGGCGCTCACGGCGTTGCGGCGCGGCGACTTTTCCGTGCGGCTCCCGGTGGAGTGGGATGGGTTGCCGGGCAAACTGGCGGACACGTTCAACGACGTGGTCGCGCTGAATGAGCGCATGGCGCGGGAGCTGGAGCGGATCAGCGAAGTGGTCGGGAAGCAGGGCAAAATCCACGAGCGCGCCTCACTCGGCGATGTGGCCGGCTCGTGGGGACGCTCGGTGAATCTGCTCAATTCGCTGATCGGCGATCTGGTCCATCCCACGAGTGAAACGGCGCGCGTCATCGGCGCCGTGGCGAAAGGAGACCTCGGCCAGAGCATGGCGCTGGAGATCGAAGGGAAGCCGCTGGAAGGCGAGTTTCTGCGGACGGCCAAGACGGTGAACACGATGGTCGATCAGCTTTCGTCCTTTGCGGCGGAGGTGACCCGTGTGGCGCGCGAGGTCGGCACGGAAGGGAAGCTCGGCGGGCAGGCGGATGTGAAAGGTGTGTCCGGGACTTGGAAGGACCTGACGCAAAACGTGAATCTGATGGCGAGCAACCTCACGGCGCAGGTCCGCAACATCGCGGAAGTGACGACGGCGGTGGCGAATGGCAACCTCACCAAGAAGATCACGGTCGATGTGAAGGGCGAGTTTTTGGAGCTGAAGGACACGATCAACACGATGGTCGATCAGCTCCGCTCCTTCGCGTCGGAAGTGACACGCGTGGCGCGCGAGGTCGGCACGGAAGGGGTGCTCGGCGGGCAGGCGCGAGTGGAAGGCGTGGCGGGCACCTGGAAGGATCTCACCGACTCAGTGAACTCGATGGCTGGCAATCTCACTTCGCAAGTGCGCAACATTGCCGCGGTCACGACGGCAGTGGCGAAGGGCGACCTTTCCAAGAAGATCACTGTCGATGTGAAAGGCGAAATCCTGGAGCTGAAAAACACGATCAACACGATGGTCGATCAGCTCTCGTCCTTCGCGGCGGAGGTGACCCGTGTGGCGCGCGAGGTGGGCACGGAAGGGAAGCTCGGCGGGCAGGCGGAAGTCACGGGTGTGGCGGGCACCTGGAAAGACCTCACCGATTCCGTGAATTCGATGGCGGGCAACCTCACCGCGCAGGTGCGCAACATTGCGGAAGTCACGACGGCGGTGGCGAATGGCGACCTTTCCAAGAAGATCACCGTCGATGTGCGCGGCGAGATTCTGGAGCTGAAAAACACCGTCAATACAATGGTTGATCAGCTCTCGTCCTTTGCCGCGGAGGTCACTCGCGTGGCGCGTGAGGTCGGCACGGAAGGGAAGCTCGGTGGGCAGGCGGACGTGAAGGGCGTGGCGGGCACGTGGAAGGATCTCACCGACTCGGTCAACTCTATGGCCGGCAACCTCACCGCGCAGGTCCGCAACATTGCGGAAGTCACGACTGCGGTCGCGGTCGGCGATCTCTCGAAGAAGATCGAAGTTGATGTGAAGGGCGAGATCCTGGAGCTGAAAAACACGATCAACACGATGGTCGATCAGCTCCGCTCCTTCGCCTCGGAAGTGACGCGCGTGGCGCGCGAAGTCGGCAGCGAAGGCAAGCTCGGCGGGCAGGCGCGGGTGGAAGGCGTGAGCGGCACCTGGAAAGACCTCACCGACTCGGTGAACTTCATGGCCGGCAACCTCACCGCTCAAGTCCGCAACATTGCCGAAGTGACGACCGCGGTCGCGAACGGCGACCTCACGCGGAAGATCACGGTCGATGTGCGCGGCGAAATGCTGGAGCTGAAAAACACCGTCAACACGATGGTCGATCA
>CAXSDZ010000252.1:0-6689 GCA_964235505.1 uncultured Chthoniobacteraceae bacterium | reverse complement strand
AAGAAGATGAAGATGAAGAAACAGACGAAGAGCAAGGCGCCCGGGGATTCGGATACGCTCTCAGTGCAGCCCGTTGCCGTTCCGCTCGTGCCCGTTCGCACCGTTCGCGTGATGCCCATTGCTGCTTCCGTTGCCGGTCCCATTTGCCATCTTGTAAAACTTGGTCACATACATCGGCGGGAGGTTCTGGAGGCAGTATTCGCTTTCCGCCCGGGCGAAATGCGCGCAATGACCCTTTTCGCGCAGCTCATTTGTGACCTGATAGATGATGAACGCCGAGAGCGGGGAAGGGGCGAGCGCGTCGTAGGTCTTCCGCAGCAGATCGCGCTTCTGCCCTTTCTCTAGGATGCTGAACGGAATGCCGGAGACGATGTAATCGCAGTGTGAAAGTCCGCGCCGCGCGAGCACATCGGACAGCTCCAACGCATTAGTATTCAGCACCGTCACACGCGAGTCGCCGCAAAATTGCTCTTGAAGATGCTCCGCGAGTTCAGGGTCCAGCTCGAACAGGAGCAGGCTGGCCTCCGGGTGCATGCGCCGCAGGATCTCGCGCGTGTGGCAGCCTTCGCCGGGGCCGAACTCAGCGACGACTCGCGGAGCGGTCAGATCCATCTTTTCCGAAACCTTGCGGATCAGCTTTTTGGAACTCGGGATGATGGAGGCGACCTGCATCGGACGGAGCAGGAATCGCTTGAGAAAGAGTGCGCTCATGTGGGCCGGGAAAAGAGGCGGGCATCCTAGTCGCCGAAGGTGGCTTGGCAAGCGCGGGTTGCCCCTTGGAGGAATGCGCCGTCCGCCGGCCAGCAGGGTGGTTCGAGATCGATGCGGCATGGCCGTGTCTGCCTGGATGCCGGTGTGGTTCTTCTAAAACGCAGAGAAGAAGGAGGACGCGGAGAGGGCGAGTCGTGGAGACCAGTGACGATCCCTGTAAGTGCGGCTCTGTGTGCAAGCACGTGCCGCCTCCATAGTTCCTGCTCTCAGCCTCTCTGCGTCCTCCTTCTTCTCTGCGTCTCTGCGTCTTAGAAAACCAACCCTTTTGCCCCCTAGCCAGGCGCACCTGCAAGGCAACAGCATGGCATTTCGTGAGCGACGGGAGAACGGAGCGGCCGCGAGCGATCACTTCCCATCCTTCTTCCCGAAACCCATACTGCTCGAATCCTCCCGTCTCCTTAGAGAAGTCACACTTTGCCCTTTCCTCCCTGCGGTGTTTAATTTCTATAAACCCATGCCTGAAGGAGAGCGACCCGCCCACAACTTGATGACGGTGAAGGAAACCGCCGAATACCTCCGTATTCCGCTGCCGACTGTTTATTACCTCGTCCAGCGGGGGCAGCTCCCGGCGATCCAAATCGGCGGACGTTGGCGGGTAAAAAAGGACGCGCTCGACCGCGATGTTCTGCATGCGGAAGAGCACGGCCAGCCGACCGCGCTGGTGGTGGACGATGACGATGCGATCCAGAGCCTGTTCAAGCTGTTCCTGAAGAAGAACAACTTCGGCCGTCTCGTGGTTGGCACGGGAAAGGAAGCGCTCGCTGCGCTTGGAAAGCAAAAGTTCGACCTTTGCTTCCTCGATTTGCAACTGCCGGACATCAACGGCGACGAGATCTACGCTTTTGCCAAAGAGAAGAATCCTGAGCTGCCGATCGTGATCATCACCGGCTATCCCGACAGCCAGATGCTGGATAACATTCTGAAACACGGCCCGGTCACCGTGCTGAAAAAGCCGCTCCAGGTGGAGCAACTCCAGCAGGCGCTGCGGATGCTCGGGCACAAAGTGAGCGCAAAGGCCGCGTAGGGGGAGCGGCTGGACATCGTGGGATGGCACTTTAGTTTTGGCGCATGACGCCGGTCCAAAACAGGGAGGAAGTGGAGCGCATCCTCATCGAGCACGCGGAGGTGCTGCGGGCACAGGGCGTGAAGCAGATCGGGCTGTTTGGCTCAGTGCTGCGTGGCGAGGCGACGCCGGAAAGCGATGTCGATTTGCTGGTCGATTATGAAGAGGGCCAGCCGAGCTGGAGAGGAATGAACGAACTCTACGACATTCTGGAGGACGCTTTCGGCCGGCGGGTGGAGCTAATCTCGAGCAAGTTTTTAAGCCCCCACTTCGCTCCTTACATCCTGAAAGAAGTTGTCAATGTCCCACTCCCCAGCGCCTTTTCTGAAGCACATTCTCAGTGAAGCTGAGTTGCTTTCGGAAGAGTCTGCGGGCGTGGAGTATTCCAGCTTCTTCGCGGATCGCATCTTGAAGCATGCTTTCGTGCGCAGCTTGGAAATCGTTGGCGAAGCAACTAAGCGGCTCCCAAAGGCCTTTTGTGAGACGCACCCCGAGGTGCCATGGTCGCAGATGGCCAGAATGCGTGACCGGCTAGTCCACGGTTACGACGTTATCAATTACGAGGTAGTCTGGCACGTCGTGACCGTCGAAGTGCCCCGGCTGATTCCGCAGCTTCGTGAGTTGATCAAACACAGCGAAGGTTGATGGTCAAATTCCAGGCCGCGCTTGATGCCATTCCGTCGCCTGCTCGTAGGCATGTGCATACTGGAGCAGCTCGGCTTCGCGGAAAGCGGGGGCAAGAAGTTGGAGGCCGATCGGAAGCTGTTTTGTGACACTCTTCGAACCGGTGATGGTTTCAAACTGGGACTCGCCGACGCGACCGAAGTCGTATTCGACATTCCCGACACTGGCAAAGCCGCATGGGATGGAGATTCCGCAGATGCCCGCAAGGTTGGCGGCGATGGTGAAAATGTCCGCGAGATACATCTTCAGCGGATCGTTTGTGCGCTCACCGGCCTTGAATGCGACCTCGGGCGAGGTCGGGCAGATGATCGCGTCCACCTTTCCAAACGCCTCGGTGAAATCGCGGCGAATGAGCGTGCGAACCTTTTGCGCGCGGAGATAGTAGGCGTCATAGTAGCCGCTGGAGAGCACGTAAGTGCCTAGAATGATGCGCCGCTTCACCTCAGGGCCGAAGCCCTCCTCCCGGGTGCGACCGTAGTGATCCAGCAATCCGGCGACATTCTCCGCGCGGTGCCCGTAACGAACGCCGTCGAACCGCGCAAGGTTTGCCGAGGCTTCCGCCGTCGCGATGATGTAATACACGCCCACCGCGTAGTCCGTGTGCGGCAGCGAGACTTCCACGATCTCCGCGCCGAGTGACTCGTATTGCCGGATCGCCGCGCGCACCGCGGCATCCACCTGCGGGTCGATGCCGGCGATGAAATACTCCCGCGGCAGCCCGAGCCGCACGCCGCGCAAGTCGCGGCCGAGCAGCGCGGTGTAGTCCGGCACCGGCTCGCCCAGCGACGTGGAATCCTGCGGATCGCGGCCGGAAATCGCATTGAGCAGCAGAGCGGAATCGCGCACCGTTTTGGTAAAAGGGCCGATCTGATCCAGCGATGAGGCAAAGGCGATCAGGCCGAAGCGCGAAACGCGTCCGTAGGTCGGCTTCAACCCCACGCAACCGCAAAGTGCCGCCGGTTGCCGGATGGAGCCGCCGGTGTCCGAACCGAGCGCGGCGAAGGCTTCATCGGCAGCCACCACGGCCGCCGAGCCGCCGCTGGAGCCGCCCGGGATGCGCGATGCATCCCATGGATTCAGCGTCTTTTGAAAGGCGGAGTTTTCCGTGGAAGAGCCCATCGCGAACTCGTCCAGGTTCGTCCGGCCAAATGGGATTGCGCCGGCTGCACGCAGCTTGCGGATCACCGTCGCGTCGTAGCTTGCGGTGTAGCCGCGGAGGATTTTCGACCCGGCGGTGCAGGGTTCGCCGCGCACGTTGATCACGTCCTTGATCGCGATCGGGACGCCGCCGAGAGGGAGAGAAACGTCCGCGCATTCCGCAAGTTTTCGCGCCGCCTCGAAGTCGCGCGAAAGGTAGCCGCGCACCTGCGGCTCCACCGCGATGATTCGCTCTTCCAGAGCAGTCAGCGCCTCGACGGGCGAGACCTCCCTTGCGCGCAGCGCGTGCTGGAGATCGGAAACGGAAAGCGCGGTGAGCGACATGGCAAAAATGATGGTTTGAGAAAGCTGAGCAATGGAACGGGCGAGTGCCTGAGCTTAAATGTAACGCCGGGAGTTGCCGTCCGCACACACGACGAAAGCTGCAACCGCGCTCAACCCGCGGACGGCCAAAATCAGCTCGGACTACTCGACGACTTTGGTGACGACAAACAGCCCGTTTGCCTCCCGCGGCGCGTTTGCGAGTGCGTCCTCCGGGGTGAACCAATCGCGCGATTCGTCGGCGCGGAAGACGTTGAAAATCGGGCTGGTGTGGGCCGTTGGCTCGACGCCCGCGACATCTACTTCACGCAACTTCTCCACGTAGGTGAGCACGTGGGAAAGCTGCGCTTGAAAGGTCGAAACCTCCCCTTCGCTCAGGTTCAAGCGCGCCAGTTGCGCGGTGTAACGGACGTCGAAATCAGCGCTCATGGACAAGGTGAGTAGTTAAGGCGGAGGCGCTTGGCAGGCGCAATCCCCAACTCCCGGCAGCCCTGGTTGCGCCACCGCAGCTACTCCGTCACCGCATTTGCCAGCTCGCACTCAAGTTCCAGCAGCTTGTGCTTCCACGCCAATCCCAGCCGGAAGCCGCCGAGCCCCGACTCCGCCAGCACGCGGTGGCAGGGCACCACGATCAGCAGCCGATTTTGCGCGCAGGCATTGCCGATTGCGCGGACCGCACCGGGATTTCCGATCGCTTGCGCGAGCTCTCGGTAGGTCATAGCTGAGCCGGCGGGGATCTCGCGCATGCGATCGACGGCGGCACGGGTGAACGGCGCGAGGGCATCCAGCGCCAGCGGATACACGTTCAACTCGCGCGTGAGCTCCGCGAGTGCGACCGCATCGAACTCCGCCGGCACTTCCGCCGGGAGATCCACCGCGCAAAGGTTTCCATTTTCCAGTGAAAGCTCCGCGTGGAGCCCGCCGATGTTCAATGTGCGTTTGGTCATGAGCTGCGGAGCATGGTGAAGTAAAGCCAGGTCATCACTGCCGCGAGCACCAGCAGCAGGACGAAAAACATCAGCCGCCCACGGTTGCGCTCCTGCCGAAGGCGCCGCTGCCGCGCGGGGAGCCCGACGTTCAAATCGTAACGGCGGTCGGGCAGCCGGCCCGTCGCTCCGAAGCGCGCCTCCGCGTGCTCCGCGCGCCGGATGAACTGCTCGCGCCGCACGCGCTCGCGTTCCTGCGCGAGCTTCGGCGCGTCCTCGATCATCTTCTGATATTTCTCCATCTGCGCGCGCAGCTTCACTTCCTGTTCCGTGATCGCGCGCTGTTTTGCATCCAGAGCCGTGTCCGGCTTCCCGAAGTTGTTGCTCGTCGTCCGCTTGCGTGCCATGGCCTTCAATTCCGGTGCGGTTTGGGGATGGTTAGTGCGCGAGATAAGTGAACACGAGAAAGACGAGCAGCAGCCCGACGATCACCAGCGGCAGCGTGAATGCGGTCCCGGCTTTCAGCCAATAAACGAAGTCTTTTTCCACCGAGCCGCCATCTTCTAGGTAGTGATGCAGCCCCGCGCTCGCGGCCACCGGGTCGCCATCTGCGTCGGTCATCGGCGCGATTTTCGGGAGCGATTTGCCATACTCGGCGCGGGCATCATCCACGGCGCTCAGCGAGCGGCTCAGCTCGCGGTTGATGTCGAGCCCTTCCCACGCCTTGGGGTTGATCCCCTCCAGATGCTGCAGGTGCGCGCCGAAGGTGTCGTGGATGCCGTGCAGCAGCTCGACCCGTTTTTGCGCGTCATACGATTCGCGCTCCAGCACCACCATCGCCCGAGTGAACTTCTCCACCATCTCGCCTTTGCCGACGTTGAGCTGCTCCTGCCGTCGCGAAAGTTCTTCGAGTTCCCGCTTTTGCTTTTCAATGTGCTCCTGCTGGCGCTTTAGCGCGAAGAGCTGCTCCTGCGCCCGCTGCACCTGCGTGTCGAGGTGTTCTCCCGGCGTTTCGTCGTCCGGTAGTTCGAGGGGTTCCTGGTCGTAGCGGGCGCGTTCGGGCATGGTGGAAAGAAGAGGGCGCGAGTGTAGAAGCGCGCGCTCAGATTTCCAGATTTTTCACCCTCCGGCAGGCATGGATCAGAGGTAAAAAAAGCACGCACAGGGAAAGCGTGAATGCCAGCGCGAGCGCCAAAGCATCGGGAATGAGGAAATCCACCTGCGGCAGCACGCGGCGCAGATCGGGCAGCGCCACCAGCCCCACGAAAACCGCGAGGTAAATAAACGAGATCACCAGGCAAAGCGTGCCGCCAAAGCCGGACACGATCTTCGAGGGATTGTCCTCCTTGAAGTTCGGAAACAGCGCGCCCAGCCCCACGGCGAGCCCGGAAAGCGCCGCGCTCATCAGCGCGATGGCGCCCGCGAAAAACAGCACCTTCGTCCACGGCAAATGCAGCATCAGGCTGGAGGCGATCATCAGCGCCGTCGTGACGGTGAGCGCGGTGAGACACGAGAGCCAGAACTTCTGCAGCAGCACGCGCTTTAGCCCGAGCGGGGACAGCCCGAGAATCCAGATGCGGCGGCCCTCCAGCGAAAACTGCGGGAAGACGAAGCGCGTCGTGAGCGTGGAGAGCGTGAGGCCGCAGGCGGCGAGATTGAAATGCGCGATCATCGCCTCCCAGAAGGGATTGTGAAAAGTGAGGGCTATGTTGCGGAGATTCAGCACGTAGATGCAGAGCAGCCCGAAGAAGATCATGAACTGGATC
>CAXSDZ010000251.1:0-6777 GCA_964235505.1 uncultured Chthoniobacteraceae bacterium | reverse complement strand
TTGCCGCTTGTGAGCCGCCCTCCCAGCGGCGACGCTGCGCGGCCCGATCGACGGCGTCGTACTCACAAAGGATCTGGAACTGCACGCCGGCGAGTTCATCCAGCCCGGGACCGCCTTTGCCGAGGTCGCCTCGCTGCAAAGCTGGGAGCTGCAAGTCGAGATGCACGAAAAAGCCATCGGGCGGGTCGAGCACCGGCTGGACAGCGCGCATTCGCTGCCGGTGAACTTCATCCTCTACAGCCAGAGCGCCTACCAGCTCCACTCGCAGCTCGAAAGTCCGCAACAGATCAGCGCCTCCGCGTATCCGCGGGAAAAGGACAACGTCTTCATCATCACGCTGCAAAACATCCAGGTGCCTGAAGAGCTGAAGCCCGACCTGCGGCCCGGCCTCACCGGCCGCGCCAAGATCCAGCTCGGACGCGAGGCGCTGGCCTGGTGGGCGACAAAGCGGATGGCGGATTGGGTGCGGCTGAAGCTGCTCCATTGAAGCGACCGGGCTGGCGCGGCGCTTTTTGTGCAGCGCCCCCGGAAAGCGTGCGCAGTATCGCTTGCTGCGGACAGAAACGCGCCGCATCCGTTTGCCTCTGGTGGGTTTCCTTCGCAAACCGCGGTGGCGTCTGCGGTCGGCTGAACGGCCATGGTGAATAAAAGGATCTCACTCACGCAACCCACCGAGCACCGCGCCTTTCTCTATGCGAGAGCACCTTTGCGGCAGTGTCCTGATTTGAATTAAGAAACCAGAAAACCAGGATGCGGTTGCCTACGCGACCACTCTTTCCTGGCTTCCCGGTTTCCAGATTAGGCCACCACCACCTTTGCACCGCCCTCGCTTCCTGCTAAACAGACCGGACAGAAAGCGGGAATAGAAACTTTTATCAAACGCAGACCCGCGTAAAGTGTCTGCCCTTTTCTCATCTTTATGGCCTCCCACCGCACGTCTCTACACCTCGTCTTTGCGGCCTTCAGCATTGCTCTGGTCGCTCCGCTGCGCGCCCAGGATGTTCAGGGCTTGGTGCAGCCGATTAAAAGCATCAGCGTCGCCTCACCGGTGCTGCAAGAAGTGGTCGAAGCCGTGCTGGTAGAGGAAGGAAACACCGTGGAGCAGGGACAGGTGCTCATTCAGCTTCGCTGCGAACGGGAAAAGCTTGCGGTGCAGGAAGGAGAGCGGCTGGTGGAAAACGCTGAGTTTGTCGCCAAGGGTTTTGAGGCTCTGGTCAAAGACAAAATGGGCAGCCGCGAGCAGATGCTGAAGTCGCAAACCGAACTCGCCTTGGCGAAGATCAAGCTCCAGGCATCGCACGTGCAACTCGACGAGAAGACGATCAAGGCGCCGATCGCCGGCATCGTCGTAAAGAAATACAAGGAACCGGGCGAGTCGGTGGACCGGGTGGAAAAGCTCATCGACCTGGTCAACATCGACAAAGTCTTCCTGCAATCTTACCTCGACCCAAAACTGCTCGCGACCCTGGAAGTCGGGCAAGGCATCGACGTTCGTTTCCCGGCCCCACTCAATCAATCTTTCACCGGCAGGATCGACTTCATCGACCCGCGCATCGATGCCAGCAGCGGACTCTTTCGGATCAAGGTTCTGATCGACAATCCCGAGCACAAGATCAAAGCAGGAATGCGCGGCGTGGCCGACTTCGCAAAGGTTACGAAGCGTTGATTGCATCGGATAAGCAGCAGATTGAAAGCGAACAAGGGCACGGCTCATTAGCTTCAAGGGCATTCCTTTCCAGCCTCCGCCTTCTGAGCTCCAACTTGTAACTCCCGACATTCCAAAATGGCTGTTGCTGCTCTTGCTCCCGCTCCCGAAGCTCTCGCCAAACCCGTGTCGCCGCAGGAGCACGTGGTGTTGCCGGCGTTGCGCGGCGATCTGCTGATCTCGCGGCAGATCTTCGAGGGCCGGACTTATCACATCGTCAAGGATCCCATCTCGCTGCAATACTTCCGCATGTCCGCGGAAGATTACTTTCTCGCGACCTTGTTTGATGGACGGCGCTCCTTCGGGAAAATCCGGGAACTATATGCAGCTCGCTATCCGCACGTCCGGCTGGAGTATTCGGAAGACGAGCTCAATGAGCGGGTGCTGCGCTTTGCGAATGATCTGGCGCTGCTCCAGTTCCTACGCGTGCAAGGGCAGCGGCTGAAAGCTCGCTTCGACGCGGCAAAGAAGGCGAAAGCGAAAAAAGGCTGGTTCTACAATCTCGTCAACAAAGTCTTCTTCTCGCGATTCTCAGTCTATGATCCAGACAAGCTCTTTGGCCGGATGGCGAAGCCGATCTGGTGGATCTGGTCCAGGCCTTCACTCTATATCTCGCTAGCGATCGGTGCCGCGGCGGCTCTGGTCTTCGCGCTGAACGTCGGGCGCATCCACCCGACGATGGCGAACTTTTTTTCGTTCCATAACCTCGCGCTGATCTGGGTGACGACAATCGTCATCAAGTCCATCCATGAGCTGGGTCATGGACTTACTTGCAAACACTTCAAAGGCGAGGTGCATGAGATAGGCGTCATGGTGCTGGTCTTCACGCCTTACTTCTTTGTGAACGTCAGCGACTCCTGGGTCATGCCGGAGCGCCGGCACCGAATACTGATCTCCGCGGCTGGCATCTATGTGGAGTTGATCCTCGCTGCCTTCGCGACCTTCTTCTGGGCGATCGTGCAGCCGGGCGCGTTCCAGGACTTTCTCTTCAACGTGATGGTGATCGCCTCGATCTCCACGATTGTATTCAACGCGAACCCGTTGATGCGCTTCGATGGCTATTACATCATGACCGACTGGATCGAAGTGCCTAACTTGCAAGCCAAGTCGCGCGCGCTGATCGGCCATCAGTTGAAGGTATTGCTCTTTGGCAGCAAGACCGAAGACCCGACGCTCGCGCGCATGCCGCTGCCGAAAAAGCGCTTCGCTCTCTTTTATATCTATGCCCTCCTCTCGTGGGTCTATGGCTACTACGTCATCTACCACCTCACGTGGTTCATGGCCGACCGCATGGCGGTCTACGATATGCGGCTGGTCGGCCAGTTCCTCGCCTTCTCGGCGGTGCTGGCGTGGATCGTCATGCCCTTCTGGGCTTTCTTCAAAGGACTCCAATTGAAACACGAAGACTGGAAACCGCACGGCCGCCTGCGCCGGCTCTCGCTTTTTGGCGGAGTCGCCGTGGCGGCATTCATCGCCATGTGTTTTGTGCCGTGGGAACTCACCATCACACGCTCCGGCGCCGTCGAGCTCGCCGACCCGGAGCAGGTCCGGCCGGAGGTGCCCGGCTTTGTGGAGGAAGTGCTCGTGAAGGAAGGCGAAAAGGTCGCGCCGGGCCAGCCCATCGCCCGCATCGTGAACCGCGAACTTTCGCTTCAGCATGCCGCTAATGAGCAGCGCGTGAAGATGGCGGACGCGCAGGTGCAGCGCGCGCTCGGCCTGGAGAAACCCTCCGAACTGCGCCAGGCCGAAAGCTTGCGCGCGGAGTATCAGGGCAAGTGGGAGCAGTCCAAGAAGGACACCGACAATCTGCTTCTCCGGGCGCGCACCCGCGGCACGGTGCTCACCCGCGAGCTGGATAAGAAAGCCGGGCACCTCATCCGCAGTGGTGAACTCTTCTGCGAGGTCGGTTCGCTCGACCCGATGCAGATCAAAATGGCACTGAATGAAAAGCAGGTGCGCTACGTGGAGAAAGGGCAGCGCGTGAACCTCATCGCCGATGCGTATCCGGGGACAACCATCCACGGCACGATCGCGGAAGTGCATCCCATGGTGATGTCGAAAGACCTGCCCGCGGCGCTTTCTGCACGGCGCGGTGGCGATGTGCCGACCGGCGTCGGCCCGCATGGTGAAGAAGTCCCACTGGAGCGCACCTTCGAGGCGCGGATCGACGTGGATAACTCCCAAGGCCTGCTCCGCCCCGGGATGACAGGGCACGGCAAGATCTACGCTGGCCGCCGCCTTTGGGGCCGGCTCGTCGCGCAGTCGGTCCTTGACCTGATCTCACTCGATTACCGTTTCTAGGCGCCTTTCATGGAAACCAACCAGCGCCGCGGCGCATCTGAAGAGGCGAAAGCTGAAAGTGGTGGCGCAGGGTGTGGAGCGGGAAACGGGGTGCGTGAAGCGTCCGACAGATGTGTCCCGCAAGCGCTCCACGCTTTCCGCTCCACGCTCCTCGCGTTTTTCCTCGTTGCGGCTTTCTGCTCCGTCTCCGCCGCCGAGCGCAGCGTCGCTTTTCGCAAACCCGCCGCCGAGCTCAGCGACACGCGGGCGTTCAGTGATATTTTCAGCAATACGCCGACCGAGCGGATCACCCTCCAGCGTGCGATCGAGATGGCGCTGCGGAATAATCTCGAAGTGCAGTTCGAGCGCACCGGCATCCGGGTCGAGCAGGCGCGGGTGCGCTTCGCGGCCGGAGTTTTCGATCCGGTCTTCAGCGTCCAGACCTCGCAACAGCAGATCCGCCGGGCGGAAGACGTCAGCAATCCGCGCTCGGCGCAGGCGATCCAGCAGCAAGTCTCGTTTCAAAACCAGCTCGTCGCGGCGTCGCAGCAGCTCGCTGCCGATCAGATTACCTCGCAGCAGCAGTCGATCGTGCAAGGCCAGCTCGTGCAGGCGCAACTGCAAAACCAGGTCGAGCAGATCAACTTCCAGCGCGCCGTCAACGGCCTCCCACCGATTGTCTTCAATCCTGTGGAGGTGCAAAATCTGCCCTCGCTCCAGCAGACGGTCCAACAGCCGCAATTCAACGACGTGATCGTGCTGAACCAGCGCAGCACGCAGGCAGTCGCCAGCTTTCAGGGCCGCACGCCGATCGGCACCCGCTACTCGTTCGAGGCCTCCGTGAACCGCTCGGTGAACACTTTCGAGGGTGATCCCGACCGGCCAACCGCACTTTACGAAAGCTTCCTCGGACTCACCGTGCAGCAGCCGTTGCTGCGCAACTTCGGCACCGACGCCAACCTTTCCGATCTCCGCGTCGCGCGGATCAACAAGCGCATCCAGGTGCTCGACTGGAAACAGAATATCGCCTCCGCGATCCAAGGCGTCATGGCGGCTTACTACGACATGCTTTCCGCGCTGCAGGACGTGCGCGTGCGCGAAGACGCCATCGCAGCCGACACGAAGCTCGTGGAGCTTTCGCGCCGCCGGGTGGAAGTCGGCTTTGCCTCGCCGATCGATACGAGCCAGGCGGAAGTCGCGGTGTCCACGGATCAGGAGTCGCTGCTGCTTTCCAAGAACACCTTTCTCGAGCGCCAGTTTTCGCTCAAGCGCCTGATTTTGGAGGAATTTCAGGTCAAAGATCCGCGCATCTTCATCCCGGAAAATGCGCCGCAGCTTCCCATCCCGCAGATCGATCGCTCCGCCTTTCTCAGCACTGCTTTCCGCGAGCGCTACGACTACCTTTCCGCGCTGCTTTCCGCCGAGGCGCAGGATGTGCGGCTGCGCTTCGCGAAAAACCAGCTCCTCCCGCAGCTCGATCTCACCGCGTCCTACGGTTTGAATGGGCTCGCGCGCGATTTCGGCGGCACGTTTGACGAGGCGTTTGGTGGCCAGACGCCGACCTACAGCGTCGGGCTGAACTTCCAGGTGCCGCTCGGCAATGTGCAAGGGCGCGCGCAATTCCAGGCGGCGCTCGGCTTGCGCGAGCAGGCGCTGCTGCGGGTGAAGCAAAGCGAGGTCACGGTCGGCACCGATGTCGATACCGTCATCGCGCGAATCGAGACGAACCGCCAGCGTGTGGAGGCCTCGCGCAAGACCCGCGAGCTCGGCGAGCAGGCGGTGCGCATCGCGTATCGCCGCCTGGAGGAAGGGCTGATCTCGGCATTCGACGTGATCGAGCAGCAGCGCAAACTTTACGACGCCAAAAGCCGCGAGCTTGCTTCGCAGGCCGAGCTGAACAAATCCGTGACGCAGCTCTGGCTCGTCACCGGAACGGTGCTGGAGCGGCAGGGCGTCGGCTTCCGGGAATCTGCGGAAGTGACGAAGCTGCCGTGGCCGCTGCACCACTGGAACGATCCGAATCGCGGTCGGCCCGGGACACCAGTGCCGAATGAAAGACCGGCAGGCGCAAAACTGGCGACCGACAAAGCGAAGCGCTAGCTCGCTGGGCAGATGAACAAGCTATCCTTGCATGCGTTGTCATCCCGACTGCAGCTCCGGCGCATAGTGCTGAATGCACAAGAAAGCGCCGCCCGGAGCGCTGTGGAGGGATCAGGGCGAAGGCGGTCAGGCTCATAACTTCAAACCGCGTTCGCGCTGCCTCTACTCCCTTTTTTACTCCTCATTCCACATGCACATCTTCGTCACCGGCGGCGCCGGCTACATTGGCAGCATCTGCGTCGAGCAAATGCTCAACACGGGCCATCAAATCAGCGTCTTCGACAACCTCACCGAGGGCCACCGCGCGGCGATCGATCCGCGCGCCCACTTCATCCAAGGCGACCTGAACGAACGGGCGCAAATCGAGACGGCGATGCGCGACGCGCGGCCGGATGCCGTCATGCATTTCGCCGCCAATGCGCTCGTCGGCGAGTCGATGACGAACCCATCAAAATACTTCCGCAACAACGTCGCCGCCGGCATCAACCTGCTCGATGCCATGGTCGCTGCGGAGGTGAAGCGCTTCGTCTTTTCCTCCACCTGCGCCACCTTCGGAACGCCTGAGCGCGTGCCGATCGATGAGACGCTGCCGCAGCGCCCGATCAATCCTTACGGCGAGTCGAAGCTGATGTTTGAAAAGGTGCTGCGCTGGTATGACGAAATCCACGGCCTGCGCTTCGTCGCGCTCCGCT
>CAXSDZ010000250.1:0-6818 GCA_964235505.1 uncultured Chthoniobacteraceae bacterium | reverse complement strand
CGAAGCCCTGCCGGCGGAGACGATCGCTGGCGCGGTCTGCCGTGTCGTCCGCGCGCAGCCGCGCGACCTGGCCGAGCGCACGCTGAAACTCCCGCACGCGGCGCTCACGCTGTGGCTGCGCGAGAGCGATTCCTTCCCGCTCCGCATCGGCTACGCGGATGGCAAAGCAGTCGATGCGCTGCTGGAAGTGCGCGAGCCGAGCGTCGGCCAACCGATCAACCCGGACGTGTGGAAAATGCCCGTCTCGCCCGATGCCAAAATCGAGCGAGTGGCGCTCGGGCACCTCACCCGCTTCTTCGATGCGCTGCCGCGCGCGCTGAACACAAAGCTCCCGACCCTCGGCCCCGCGACTGGCGAAAAGAAGCTCCTCGCGCAGCATGGCGCGGGACGCCTGGAGGAGCACGACGGCACGCGCGTCCTCTTCCTCCGCGGCACGCCGGAAGCGATGGGCGAGCAGCACGGCACACTCATGCGCGAGCAGGTGCGCGACCTCGTTTCCCGCGTGCTCTACGGAGTCGGCGTCGGCAGCTCCTTTGGCAAAGGGAAGTGGTTCTTCGGCGAAATCGAAGCGTGCCAGGAGCGCATCGGCCGCTACATCGACCCGCGCCATCTGCGCGAGATGGATGCCATTGCGCTCGCCGCCGGATTGGACAAAGAAGAAATCCGGCTCGCGAACTTCTTTCCCGAGCTCTTTCACTGCTCCGGCTTCGCGCTCACGGGCGACGCGACCACCGGCGGCCGCATTTTCCACGGCCGCATCCTCGACTACATGAAAGGCATCGGTCTGGAGGGCAACGCGCTCGTCACCGTGAACCAGCCGGATGACGCCATCGCGTGGGTGAATATCGGCTACGCGGGCTTCACCGGCAGCGTGACGGCGATGAATGCGCAGCACATTTCCATCGGCGAAATGGGCGGACGCGGCGAAGGCAACTGGGACGGAAAACCGATGGCGCAGCTCGTGCGCGAAGTGATGGAAAAGGCGGGCACGCTGGACCAGGCGATCGAGATCATGCGGCAGGGGCCGCGCACGTGTGAGTATTACTACGTGATCGCAGATGGGAAAACGAAGCAGGCGGTCGGCATCAAAGCGACGCCCGACACCTTCGAGATTGTGAAGCCGGGCGAGGCGCATCCGCAGCTCGACACCGCGGTGAAGGACGCCGTGCTGCTTTCTGCCGGCGAGCGTTACCGCGAGCTGGTGCGCCGCGTGCAGGCGGGCTACGGCACCTTCGACGCCGACTCGGCGCGCGCGCTGATGACGCGGCCCGTCTGCATGACCTCAAACATTCACAGCGTCCTTTTCGCGCCGGATACGCTCGATTTCTGGGTGGCAAATGCGGACAGCAAAAACGTCGCGAGCCACACGCGCTTCACGCCATACAACCTCGCCGAGCTGCTCCGCGCACCGGCCGCGATGGCGCGGAAGGATTGATCACTCCCGCAGCCCGGGAAGGCGCGCGTAGCCGAGGAAGTCCGCGCCCGTGCCTTCTCCTGCGCCGCGGTTCGCCTTTGGCATTTTGAAGTCGAACACACTCACGCCCCAACGCGCTTTGCCATCAAAAGAGCGGCCGTCGCTTGATCCCCACATGATGTGCTGGCCGCGCTTGCGCTGCACGCCGAGGTAGATCATCGAGTGCGTCACGGGTGGATCCCGATCGACGGAATAGGTGCCGCTCCAAAACATGAGGTCGCCCGGGAGCAGGTCGGAAAACTCGAATCCGCCTGCGTTCTTGCTCACGACGGCAAAGAACGTCCCCTGCTTGCGCAACCACGAGTATTGCCCGGAAGCATCGCGCGCCACATCGCTGAAGCCTTGCTGCCGCAGCAGATAGTAGATCGCGCCGGAGCAATCCATGCCGCCATTCGCCGGATCGGCGGAGCCGTAGGTATAGGTGAGATTTTGCTGCGTCAAAGCTAGCGCGCCCTCGATCAAGCGCCGCACGCGCGGGGGCTGATCCTCAAAGCCGAGGATCTCGCTCGTCGCCACGGTTCCCGGGCCGGCGTGGCGCTGTTTTGCTGGATCTGCCGAAGCGTCCGCCGGCGCGGGTGTGCTGGAGGCCGGCTCTGGCTTTGGCGTGGATTTCGCGGCGGGTGGATCGCTCGGCAGCTTCTCTTCTTCCTCGGAAGCACGCTTCCGTTTCGGCGTGGCGGGCGCGGGCGTGGATCTCCCCGCACCCGCTGCCGGAGTCGCTTTCGCCGCGGACTTTTTCGACGTGGGGGAAGGGCGTGGAGTGGTGCTCGCTTCCGGCGCGGTCTCTCCTTCAGAACTTTTCTTCGGCTTGGGAGTCGCCTCCGCGGCGTCTTTCTTTTTCGGGCGAGGCGTCGCCTCTTCCGCACTCTCGCTCGGAGCTTTGCGCTTTTTCGTTTCCGCGCCTGCGTCCCGCAGGGCGAAGGAACCGGCAAACACGAAAGCTGCGAGCAGGGGAAGCGAAACTCTGGCGTTCATTCCGCCCAGCATCGCCCGGCCCACCCGCGCGCGCGAGTTCCCATCGTTTCATTCGCGCGACCTGCATCTCGCGACGCTCAGACTCCGCTAACCGAGCCACCCGCGCACCTGCTCGGCATTCTTCACCGGCCCGACGATCGCGAGGCCGAGCCGGCCATGGTTTAGGCAATGGCAGGCCACGCGCTGCACGTCGTCCGGCGTCACCGCGAAGACCTTTTCCTCGATCTCCTCCGAGCTGTGCACTTTGGAATACCCGAGCAGCGACTCGCCCATCCACATCATCTGATTGGTCGTGCTTTCCAGGCCCATCAGCGTCTGGCCGATCGCGTAATCCTGCGCGTTGCGCAACTCGTCGCGCGACGGCGCGCGACCGCAGATTTTCTCCAGCTCGCGAAAGATCATCCGCAGCGCCACCTGCAGCTTCGCAGGGTCCAGACCCGCGCAAATGTGGATGCAGCCGGTCTCATCCAGCGTCACGGTATTGCTCTGCACGGAGTAGCAGTAGCCGCGGCGTTCGCGCAGATTTTGGAAAAGGCGCGAACTCATGTTTTCGCCCAGGATCACGGAAAGCAGCCGCAGCGCGAAACGCCGGTCGTCCCGCCGGCCAAACGCGTGAAAGCCCATCGCGAGATGCATCTGCTCGGTCTCCTGCGGGAAGACCGTGATACGCGCGGCGGCTCCATCCTGTGCGCGCGCGCGCACAAAGCGGGGCTTGCGCCCGGCAGGCAGCTTGCTGAGCGACGGGCGCAGCAGCTCCACCAGCTCCTCGTGCTGCACGGGCCCGGCCGCCGCCACGATCGTGGTGCGCGAGTTGTAGCGCTCCTGGAGGTATTTCTTCAGTTGCGGCCGCTGAAACGTGGAGATCGTCTCCACGGTGCCGGTGAGCGGACGCCCGAGCGGGTGCCGCGGCCACATCGTCTCGTTCAGCAGCTCATCCGCGTGCTGCTCGGGCTGGTCGCGATACGAGAGGATTTCCTCGCGGATCACGTCGCGCTCGCGCTCGATCTCCGCGGGCGCAAATTCCGAGTGCAAAAACATGTCGCACAGCACGTCGCACAGCTTCGGCAGATGCCGAGCCGCCGCCCGGCTGTAGTAGCAAGTATGATCCTCCGTGGTGAAGGCGTTGATGTAGCCGCCGAGACCTTCCACCGCCTGCGTGATCTGCTTCGCATTGCGCCGCGCCGTCCCTTTGAAAAGCAGATGCTCCAGGAAATGCGAGATGCCGCACTCCTGCTTCGTCTCGTGCCGCCCGCCCACGCCGACCCAGAAGCCCAGCGACACGCTGCGCATGTGCGGCATCTCGATCGATGCGATGCGCGCGCCGTTTGGGAGGGTGGTGAGACGGTAAGGGTTCTCCATGAGCGGGGAAGCACTTAAGACGCATTCTCCCGCTGCGCCTCTTTTTTCTTCGCCCGCAGTGAAAGCACGTGCTCCGCCAGCTCGAGATCGTGCGGAAAGGTGATCTTGAAGTTGAAGTCGTCGTTCGGCAGCAGCGCGATCTTCTTGCCGAGCTTTTGCACGGCGGAGACTTCGTCCGTCACCATTTCATGCTTCGCGATCAGCGCGGCGTAGGCCTGGAGAATCAGCCCGCTCGCGAAGACCTGCGGCGTTTGCATCGCCCACAGCCCGGTGCGCTCCACGCTTTCCGTCACCATCTGATCCAGCGACGCACGCTTCACGGTGTCGGGAATCTGCGAAGCCACGCACGCCGCGCCATGCACACGCGCCATGGCCAGGCATTCGGAAACCAGCGCGGGCGTCGTGAGCGGCCGCGCGCCGTCGTGGATCGCCACAAATTCGCTGCCTGCGCTGGCGACCGACTGGAGCCCATTCCAGACCGAAAGATGCCGCTCTTCGCCACCGGAGATGATCTTTGTCACCTTCCGCAAATCCTCGCCACGGATGAGCGCCTCCACTTCCTCCATCCGATCGTCGCGCGTGACGATGAGCACCTCATCCAGCTCCTCGCAGTCGCAAAATGCGCGGATGGAATGCCACAGCACCGGCTTGCCCGCGAGCGGCGCAAAGAGCTTGTCGAAACCCATGCGGCGCGAGGATCCGGCGGCGACGATGATGGCGCTGATCATGGGAGGTGAATGACGAAGGACGAAGGACGGAATGACGACGGAAACTCGACTGATGCAATCCATAGAACTGCTGCCCCGGGCGCGCGCCGAACGCTTCGTGCGGGGGGCTTCATCCTTCCCTTGTCATCCGGCATTCCGTCATTCGTCATTTCAACGCCGCGCTCACGGCCGCGCTCAACACACGCCCGTCCGCACGGCCCGCGGCGCGCTCCGTCGCGAGCTTCATCACCGCGCCCATTTGCGCTTTGGAAGTGGCGCCGCTTTCGGCAATGCACGCCGCGACGAGCTGTTGCACTTCCTCCGCGCTCAGCGGCTGCGGCAGATAAAGGGCGAGCATCTCGGCCTCGGACTTCTCCTTTGCAGCCAGCTCGGGGCGGTTCGCCTTTTCATATTCGGTGATCGCGTCCTGCCGCTTTTTCATCTCCTTGCGCACCACCGCGAGCGCCGCGACATCATCGAGCGCGCCTCCGCGCCGCCTTTCTCGATCGCGGCATTCTTGAGCGCGCTTTTCAGCATGCGCAGCACGGAAAGCCGCTCGGCCTCCCGCGCTTTCATTGCCACTTTCAGCTCTTCATCGATGCGGGCTTGGAAATCCATACGGCGGGGAAGATTCGGGAGCGCGGAGGCTAGCGCAATGGGGCAGCCGGGCAAATGGTTTGTGACAACCGCGCGAAGCGAGCCGCGCGCGCGCGGCGCTCACCGTGAGCGTTTCTTTCCGGCGGAAGGATCCGCGCGCTTCAGCGCCCGCACGCGCCGCGCGAGTTCGCCCGCGGCCTCGCCAAGATGCGCGCGCAGATTTTCCGGCGAGATCGCCGCGCCGCCAAATGAGATCACGGTTTGCTGCTCCATGTGATCGCCCGTCGCCACCGTCATATCGTGCTCCGCCGCATAGCGCGCGACCAGCCGCTCGATGATCGCATCCGCGGTCTGCCCAGCCGCCGAGTAGAAGATCTGAATGCCGCCCGGCGTGCTTTCCTCGCTCACTTTTCCGCCCTTCCCATCGAACACCGCCACCACTCGCACACCGCTCGCGTCTTGATATTCCGTGAGCCGCTGCACGAGCGCCTCGCGAGCCAGCGCCGTGCGCCGATCGTGCAAGCGGCGCAGCTCGGGCCACGCAAAGATGACGCTGTGAGCATCGACCAGCAGATAGCGCATCGCCGCACCATCCCGCCTCGCCCCGCGCAGGGACAAGCGGAAAGCGGAAAGCGCGCGCCATCTTCCGGACCGCACGGATTCTCCTGCGCAGCCAGCGCAAGCAACAGCCCTGTTGCGGGGGTGACAAAGGGCAGGCTTCTGTTTCAGGCCTCCTGAAAAGAGATGCTGCCAGACCCACATTCCGTCGATGCACGACCTCCAGGAGAAAAGCCGCCACTTTATTCTCCTTTGGCCACTCGACCGGCCTCCCGCGCAGCGCCTTGTTATACGACTAGAGCTATCTGCGACAGCACTGCTCCCTCCGCCACAAGTAGCGTTCACGCCACTGCACATCAGACAGGCAGGCAAGGGCTTACGACATTTTTATGGCTGAAAAGCCTGCAGGCTGATACGCAACCCGTATTGTGACAAGCCCAACCTCCCAGTCGTATATCAACAAGTTAGGCCTCTGACCCATGCCCATCGACGACTGCAACCACAACTTTCTCGAACTCGCGCAACGCGTGCTTCCTGAACTTATGTCCGAGATGAGGCGCTCGCTCGCGTCGCCAACTCCAATGGCGGAGTTCCTCGTGCCCCGGCAAGGCGTTAAGACACTGCTCCGCGCCCACAAGCGAACGGCTGATTTCTCCGGTTGCTATGTCCTCCTCGACCAAGGCAAGCCCATGTATGTCGGCATTTCGAGACAGGTCTTTCGCCGTCTCTGGTATCACGGACGCGGCACGAAGCATTTTACTGCTACTCTCGCCTACTCTATCGCGGCTCATCAGTTCGTTTCCGAGTTGCCTCGCAGCGCCCGAATGGCCGATGCCGATTTCCTCGGCCGTTTCAACCTCGCCAAACTGCGCCTCCAGAAGTGTGACTTTGCATTCGTCGAGATTACCAACGACCTCGTTCTGTATCTCTTCGAGGCGTATTGCGCGATGGAACTTGATACCTCCGAATGGAACACATTCCGAACGCACTAAGGCCTAACCATGCGCTGCAGCGAACGGCTCCGCGTGTCACGGCGCGTGCTTTCTGCGAGCGGAGCGCCATCTACATTTGGGCGTCTTTCGTTCGTGCCACGGTTGGGCACGCGCCGCGCCACGCTCCGCCGTCGCTGAGCTTGGGGTCGTTAGGCG
>CAXSDZ010000249.1:289-6828 GCA_964235505.1 uncultured Chthoniobacteraceae bacterium | reverse complement strand
CGCGCGTGCGGCAGCCGCTTCGAGGCGTAGCATTTAAACTCCACACCTTTCTTGAAATCGATGAGGTAAAACTCGACCTGATCCGGCGGGCAGGCGAGCGCCAGATTTGTGATGATGACGTGGAAGAGCGTCGATTTTCCCGAGCCGGTTTTGCCGGCGAAAAGCGCGTGCTGGCGCATCCCTTTGCCAATCGCCAGCATCTGCTGCTTCGTGGCGCCGGTGCGGCCGATCGCGACGCGCAGTTCGCTCGTGGTGTCGTGCGTCCAGCGCTCCGCCGGCGCGGGCGCGATCTGCGAGAAAGGGACTTCGACGCGGTTGGAATCCACGCTGCGTTTGCCGATCTTGTGGATGAGACTCGCGGCGAGATCGAGGTCCGGCGACGTGTCGAAGGCGATGGCTGCGCCGGCCTTTGCCAGCGCGGGATCGATGACCCAGCCGTGGCCCGGATCGCGCCGGATCACCACGCTGTTCGCGCGCAATTCCTCGGACATGAAGCCATCCGGCACCGACTGCCGCGTGTCGCAATGGATCAGCGTGAAGACGCCGCAGCGCGGGCCGCTCACCGCGAGGCTTTGCAGCCGTTTTGCCGCGGTTTCGCTGAAGCTCGCGGGGAAATCCGCGACCACGATGAAGTGATACTTTTCCGCGACGCTGCCGGCCTGCTCGTTGTAGTCCGTGATCGTCGCAAACTCGGTGCGCAGATACATCTGAATCACCTTTTCCACGTGTTCATTGTGCTCGGCGAGCCGCTCTTCGATCTGGTCGCGCTGCGTCCAGATGCGGCGGTTGATGAGGCTTTCCTCGTAGTCGCCGAGGTGCATGAGCCCGGCGAAGTTCTGCCCGAGCCCGACGGGATCGATGATCGTGAAGGTGAGCTTGCCAGGCGGCGTGGTGGCAAGCAGACGGAGGATGATGTTGTTGATCGTGGAAATCACGACGGGATTGCCGGAGTCGGCCGACTCGAAAAGCAGCGAGCCCTGCATCGGAAACGCGAGCGCGAGCGGCAGCGCGAGCAGCGGAGGGCCGGGCAGTGCGAGGCGGGGATCGCGCGGGAGCGCGCCGCCCTGCTGCGTGAGGTCCACCTGGATCTGGCCAAACTTCGCGGCGGGCATGAACTCCAGATTCGGCGTCCACGCCTGCACCGCCTGCTCGGTCCACGGCGGGAAGCACGCGTCGGCCACCGCGTTCATCTTCGCGGCGGTCTCGAAGAGCGGCAGCACGTCGCGCTTCCACTCAGCCTCCAGCGCGGCCCAGCGCCCGGTTTCCTCCAGCGCGATGGCGGCGGTTTCCGTGCGGTGCGCTTCCTGGACGGTTTGCGTTTGCGCGTCCGCCTCTGCCTGCAGGCACTCGGTGCGGGCGGCCCGGTCGGGTGCCACGCGCGGCAGCATCAGGCTGAGCAGCTTCTCGTTTTTCGCCCGCACGCGGAGCATCTGCTTCTCGATCTTCTCGCGCCCCTTTCGCGAAGCGCGCCGCTCCACGTCGTCGCCGCGGCCCCACTGTTCGTTGATCTCGCCCCACGTGCGGTCGTAGTCGGCCTGGATGCGCTGGTGATCGGCGGCGTGCTTTTGCGCGGCGGAATCGCGGGCCGCGTCGTGCAGCCGGTGCGCTTCGGCGATCGTCGCCGCGATGTCGGTGGCGATCGGCTGCGCCTGGCGCAGGCCCATCTGGTGGAGGATGAAAACGCTGGCGCTGAATACGAGCGCGATCCCACCGGCAATCGCGCCGGCCGCTCCAAGCGTGGCGAGGCCGCTGAACCCGAGCGCAAACGCGAGCACCACGGCGGCCATCAGGATCACGAGGATCCAGATGGAGAGCGGCACCGTGGAAAACAGCCGCGGCAGCGCCAGCGAACGGAACGCGGCGAGCTGCGTTTCCAGCGCGGAAAGCCGCATCTGGAGAGTGTCGGAAAGCTGCGCATGATCCGTCGCGGGGGCGGCGTCGGGAGCGGACGCGGCGGGGTCCATCGCTGCGACGGACGTGTCACGCCGCAGCAGCTTTTGGAGTGTGTCGTAGCCGGAAAAACCCTTCCACGCGCTCCTTTCCGCACCGGCGACCGCAGCCTGCCGCTCCGCGAGCGTGGCCGCAAATGCGGCGGCCTCGGTATCTGCCGCCTTCAAATCCCGCGGCAGATTGCGCTCCGCGCGGAGGTGGCGCATTTGCAGCTCGCCCATGAAGCTTTCCTTTGCGGCGCGCGCGCGCCGGGCGACGAGCTTGATGCCCGAAGCGTAGCCGCGCTCGATGCGGGCGCGCCGGTTCGTGTAGAGCGCGCGGATGCGCTCTTCCTCGCCGCGATACGCCGCCTCGATGGCCGCGCGCCCGTCTGTCGCAGCCGTCTCGGCGCGCGCGAGGCCATCGCGCTGTTTGCGATTCGCGACCGAGCGCCGCGTGGCGAGGTCACGCACGAGTGCCTCTTCGCGCTTAGCAAAGCTGGCGACCGCGGCTCGCAATTCCGCCAGCAGCGCCACGCTGTGAGTCACGCGGAGGTCGGTGCCGCTACTCACAGTCCGACCTCACTTTCCGCAGCACGGCATCCACTTCCTCGATCACCGCCGCAGCCCGGGCGATGTGGCTGGGCAGCGGCGCGATGTAGGTTTCCTCGAACTCGCGCCGCTTCACATCGCGCCAGTCGGTTTCGGCTCGCTGCCATTCCAGTTTCAGGTTTTTCAGCGCCCGGCCGAGATTGGCGGCGCTTGCTCGGGTGTTCATGAGTGGGTGGGGGGAAACGACGAATGACGAATGACGGAAGGAAGAGTGGCGCTGGGAGAGGCTTTTCGGGAGAGCTTCCCGAGCTCTCCGTGGCTGCCGACGCGGCAGGAGCGGAGGTCGAAGCTGGCGTGCCGATGCTGGCATAGGCCTCCAAGGTGCGCTGCGCCTGCACGAGAAAGGCGAGCCCTTTTGGCATGTCGTAATCGAGAAAGAAGCGCAGCCCTTCGAGCCGCTTCACCAGCGGGTCCACGGCGTGATCGTAGTTGCGCATCCAGGTCTTCACGGCGCGCAGCTTTTCCTCCGCTTCGTCCAGCGCGCGTTTGGCTTTGCGCACCACGTCCTCCTGCACTTGGGAATTCTGGCGGAGGCCAGACATCCGCGCGGTGAGCAGCTCCGCCTTCGCATCGCCGAGCAGCTTTGTGCGCTTGCGGATTTCGCGTTCCCAATGCGGGCGCTGCTCGCTCTGGAGCCACATGCGCGTGCGGCGGACATCGTCGTTCACCTCGTCCACGCTGCGGTGGGCCGCGGTCATGAAAAGGATCATCTGGGACCGAAGCGTTTCGAGCGCATCGATCGAGGTGACTTTGGCTTGTTCGGCCATCGGAGGGGATTGCTCGGGAGTTCAGCCTGCGGCTGCGCAGCGAGAAGTCTTCGTCTTTTTCTTCATCTTCATCTGCTTCTCTTTCCAGTGCGGCGGAGAAGCAGATGAAGATGAAGAAAAAAAACGAAGAGGCGATTCGGCGGGGCGACGAATCACCGCTGAGTGAGATACTCCTCAATCCGCTGCGCCTTCCGCAGCAGATACGGTGTGTGCTTGTCGGAAACTTCCACGAATTTCTTCAGCACCTTCATCGTGGACAGGAACTCCTCGGCGAACTTCTCGTGCTCTTGATCCTGCCAGGTGCCGCTGAGCGCGGCGAAGCGTGCGTTCAGCGAAGAGGCGCGGACCGCCACATCGTCGTTGAAGCGCTTCAATTCCTTGGCGAAACGCCGGACTTCCTCCGGGTCCATGATTGCCTGGGCCATCGTGATTTAAGCTTGGTTTGTGGGGTTTGTGGGGCCGCGTCCGACGTGTGTGCGGAGGCGGGTGGTATGCGCTCGCACGAAGCGATTGGCAAGGCAAGTGCATCGGCCCGGCGATGGCGAGTTCCGCGGTTTCCAGACGCCGCGCCGATCGCTCGGAAATAGCGCGGGATGGGCGAAGGTGCGCAGCGGACAGCGCAGACGGATTGACACCATGCGGCGGCTAAACGAAAGCGAACACGGGCACCGGGAACCTTCCGGCACGCCTCCTCCACCTCATGCCGAAATCCCGCATCGCCACCTGCGCGGCACTCTGTCTGGCAGCCGCCCTCCCACTCCAAGCTGCCGACGAACCCGCCGCACTTCCGCCGCAACCGCCCGTGCAAGCGCGCTCTCCCGCAGAGGAGGCGAAGACATTTCTCCTGCCGCCGGGCTACCGTCTGGAGCTCCTCGCCAGCGAGCCGGATGTGCAGGAGCCGGTCGTCACCGCCTTCGACGGAAATGGCCGGATGTTTGTGGCAGAGATGCGTTCCTACATGCAGGACATCGATGGCCAAGACGAGCTCCAGCCGACCAGCCGCGTGTCGCTGCATTGGTCGAGCAAAGGCGACGGCGTTTTCGACCGGCACACCGTTTTCGCCGACAAGCTGCTGCTGCCGCGCATCATTCTGCCGCTGGGCGAAGGGCAGCTCGTCATCGGCGAAACCAACACGCTCGACCTTTACCTTCACACCGACACGGACGGCGATGGCGTCGCAGATGAACGCGAGCTGTGGTTCAGCGGCGGCCCGCGCGGCGGCAACCTCGAGCATCAGCCGAGCGGCCTCATCTGGGCGCTCGATAACTGGCTTTACACGAGCTACAACGGCTTCCGGCTGCGCTGGAAACCGGGCGGCGTCGTCCGCGAAAACATTCCGTCGCCGGACTCGCAGTGGGGCGTGGGGCAGGACGATCACGGCAACACGGTTTTCTGCGTGGCGGGCGGCGAGCAGGGCATCCACAACTTCCAAAAGCCGCCGGTCTATGGCGCGCTGAATCCGCGGGCCCAGCTCGCGCCGGGCTTTCAGGAAGTGTGGCCCGCGGCCGGCGTGCGCGACTTTCAGGGCGGCACGATCCGGGTGCGCGAGCCGGAAGGAACCGTGAACCACTTCACCGGCTCGGCGGGTGTGGACTACTACCGCGGCGACCGGCTGCCCGCGGAGCTGCGCGGCGACATCTTCAACGGCGAGCCCGTCGGCCGGCTCGTGCGGCGCGCAAAAGTCACGAATGATGGCGGTCTGCTCGTGCTGACCAACCCGGATCAGACGCAAAAAAGCGAGTTTCTGCGCTCCACGGATCTTTGCTTTCGCCCGGTGAATATCACGAACGCGCCGGACGGCACGCTCGTCCTCACCGACATGTATCGCGGCATCATCCAAGAAGGAAACTGGGTGAGCCGCGGCTCGTATCTGCGCACGATCGTGGAGCAGCACGCCTTTGACAAAGTGACCGGCCACGGGCGGATCTGGCGGCTCGTGCATGACACCACGCAGCTCGGCCCACAGCCGCAGATGTTCCGCGAAACGGCGGCGCAACTCGTCGCGCATCTCGCGCACCCAAATGGCTGGTGGCGCGACACCGCGCAGAAGCTGCTTGTCTTGAAACAGGACCGCTCGGTCATACCCGCGCTGATGGAGATGACGCGGACGAACGAGAACTATCTTGCCCGCCTGCATGCACTCTGGACGCTCGAAGGTCTCGACGCCGTGGACGCGGTTTTAGTGCGCGAAAAGATGCGCGACGCGCACCCGCAGTTGCGAGTCGCTGCCGTCCGCGTGAGCGAGTCGCTCTTCAAAAAAGGCGATACCACGCTGACCAGTGACGTGCTCGGACTGGCAGCCTCGGCGGACCGCGACGTGTCGCTGCAAGCGACGCTCACCGCGCGTTTGCTGAAGCTCCCGGGCAATGAGCAGGCGCTCGCGGCGGCGGAGAAAAGCGAGGCGCTCGGCTTGAAGGAGATCGCCAAAATCATCCTGCACCCGCCCGTGCAGCAGGTCGCCGCCGCGGCTTTCACCCCCGCAGAAAAGATCCTGCTGCGCGACGGGGCGGAGATTTACAATACGCTCTGCACGACGTGCCACGGCGCGGACGCAAAGGGCCTGCCGATGGCTGGCGCGCCTCCCGGCACCATGCTGGCGCCGGCGCTCGCCGGCTCGAAGACGATGCTCGGCCATCGCGACGCGCCGATCGCCGTGCTGCTGCATGGGCTGACCGGCGACATCGATGGCAAGAAGTATGAAGGCATCATGATTCCCATGGCGGCGAACGACGACCGCTGGATCGCCTCGGTGCTTTCGTATGTGCGGAATTCCTTCGGGAATCGCGCTGGGTTTGTGCTCGCCGCCGACGTCACCCGCCTGCGGAACGCCACTGCCGCGCGCACGCAGCCGTGGACGATCGGCGAACTCCACGCTGGGACGCCGCATCCGCTCGATCGCCGGGGATGGAGGGCTACTGCCAGCCACAATGCCCCCGCCGCGGGCGCGGCGTTCGATGGCGACGCGAATTCGCGCTACGACACGAAGGCATTTCAGAAGCCGGGGATGTGGTTCACCGTTGAGCTGGGAGCCGAAGCCAGCCTGGCAGGTATCGCTCTGGACGCGGGCAAGTCAGCGCAGGATTATCCGCGCGGCTACAGCGTCGAGCTTTCGCGCGATGGGCAGGCGTGGGGCCAGCCGGTCGCACAAGGTGCCGGCAACGCGCCGCTGACGGACATCACCTTTCCGCCGACGCGCGCGAAGTTCATCCGCATCACGCAAACGGGTGCGGTG
>CAXSDZ010000249.1:0-279 GCA_964235505.1 uncultured Chthoniobacteraceae bacterium | reverse complement strand
CTCTTCTGGTCCATCCACGAGATGCAAATTTTCGGCGCTCCGCTGGAAGCCGGTGCGACGACTGCGCAGGCGGAGTCGAGGTGATCCTGGCGCAGTGGGTTCGCGCTAATTTCCGACAACGCGCGCTCGCGCGAGGGCGTTGTCTTCGGGTGGTCTTTCGCAGGCGTGCGCCACAGGTGAGTTGATTTATGCGCGCGATTTCCGTCTCTTCGCGGCATGCTCCTTCTCGAGAAGTTTTCCATCGGCGTCGGCGATCGCTTCGCGCAGCAGGCCGGGGCG
>CAXSDZ010000248.1:1236-6841 GCA_964235505.1 uncultured Chthoniobacteraceae bacterium | reverse complement strand
CTGTCGTGCGCACGCCTGCGTTCCACGCGCGGCGCGCCGAGCGGATGGTGGCGAGTGTGGCACCCGACGCTTTGAAGGATTACGAAGTGCCGGAAAGCGTGCCGGAAAGCTACGAGGAGCACGCCCGCCTCATGTGCGACATGATGGTGCTCGCTCTGCAAACCGACGTGACACGCATCACTTCCTTCATGCTCGCGAACGAAGGCTCCAACCGCTCGTATCGCAACATCGGAGTGAGCGACGGCCACCACTCGCTTTCGCATCACCAAGGCGACCGCGCGAAGCACTTGAAAATCCGCGAGATCAACCGGTTTCACGTCCAGCAGCTCGCCTACATCATGGACAAGATGAAGACGATCCCGGAAGGCGATGGCACGTTGCTCGACAACACCATGATCGTGTATGGCGGCGGCATCGGCGACGGTGACCGGCACAATCATGATGATCTGCCGATCCTGCTCGCGGGCGGCGGCGGCGGAACGATCACGCCGGGCCGGCACCTTCGCTACGCTTCGCAGACGCCGATGTGCAATCTCCTGGTTTCGCTGCTGGAGCGCGTCGGCGCGCCGGTGGCGTCCTTTGGCGACAGCACAGGCGCGCTGCGCGGGTTAAGCGCTTAGGCACCACGTTTCGCGACTCCTGTGGAGCTGTATCTTGCGAGTTTCCGTGTTGCTGCGATCGGTCGCGGTGACGCGAGGATTTCACCTTCTAACCGGCGCACATGGAGAGTTGCGCTGCTCGTCGGCGGCATCGCCGCTTTTCTGCCGCTGTCGCTTTTTGCGGCGGAGCAGAATGTCGGCAAACTCGCACAGCAGCTCGCTTCGCCGGATCGCGACATCAAACGCGAGGCTTCGTTCCAGCTCATTCGGCTGGGGCCGGAAGCGAAAACTGCGGTCCCGGCGCTCATCACGGCGCTGGGTGATTCCGACAAACAGGTTTGGATCAATGCCGTTGCGGCGATTGCCGCGATCGGGCCGGAGGCAAAGGACGCGGTTCCAACTTTGGTTGAAGGCTTCGAGAGTCGCGGCGGCGGACGCGGGCGGGACCGGGATCGACAGCAAGTGCGCGTGCGGTTTTCCTATGCACTCTCGCGGATCGGGTCGGCAGCCGTTCCGGCGCTCCTGGAAGCGCTGAAAAGCACGGATGCAGGGCTTCGCACCGGCGCTGCGAAAGCGCTTGGCGGCATGAATCCGGTGCCTGCCGAGGCGGTCTCGCCGCTGGTCGCAAGTCTTTCCATGAACGACGCGGCGCTGCGGCGCGAATGCGTGGATGCACTCAGCGCGGTTGGCGCGGATGCCGTGCCGCCGCTGACGGCGGCGCTCGCATCCCCGGATGCACAACTCCGCGAAGGGAGCGCACAAACGCTCGCTGCGCTGGGCCGCGTCGCGAAAGCGGCGGCGCCCGCGCTCGTGACGCTGCTGGGGAAAGAAACAGAACCACTCGTCCGTGCTTCCGCTCTGCCGGCTCTTGTCGCGGTCGGCGCGGAACCGGAGCGCTCGGTCGCGCTTCTCATGGATGCGGTCCGTGGCGAAGATGCCACGCTGCGCCACGCGGCGGTGAATGCGCTCGCAGCCTCCCGCGAGATTGCCCAGCGCGCCGTGCCCGCGCTTTCTGCGGATCTGCAAAATGCCAACCCCGCGGTCGGCCAGCGTGCCGCGCAAGTGCTCGGGCGCCTCGGCCCGCGAGCAGGCGCGGCAGTGCCTGCGTTGATGAATTGCGCGCGCAAGCAGCCTGCGGAGACCGCTTTTTCCACCGCTCTCGCACAGATCGGCCAGCCTGCGCTCGCGCCGCTCCTCGCGGAACTCACCGCCGCTCCGGGCGGCGACGCCGCGAAGCAGGACTGGATCTTTCGCGCCCTGCGCGACATGGGCAGTCCGGCCATGGCTTCCCTCTCCGAAGCGCTCCACGCCCCGGCCCCGCCGATCCGCGCCGGAGCTGCGCGTGCGCTCTCCGGGATGCCACTCGACGGCCAGCCGGCAGTGGTGAAAACGCTGCTCGAAATGACTGGCGACGCCGACCCGGAGGCCCGCGCCGCGGCACTCCGCACGCTTGCGACCCTCCGCGGCCAGCGCGACGCCATTCTCCCGAAACTGGAGGCAGCGCTGAACGATCCCGCACTGCCCGTGCGCAAAGCCGCCGCGAGCGCGCTTACCGCCGCCGGCGCCGTTGCAAAGATCGGTGTCCCGAGTTTGATCGAGATGCTCAGCGACGCCGATTCCGCCACGCAGCGCGCCGCGATGCAGGCGCTCGGCAATCTCGGCGCTGCCGCCGCGCCCGCGGCACTGGCAATCGCGGAGCGGCTGAAAGATCCTGCGCTTCAACCTCTCGCGATCGAGGCGCTGGGGAAGCTGGGTCCTGCTTCCGAAGCTGCGGTGCCAGAACTCGTGAAACTCGCGCAAACCAGCAGCGAAGAAACCCGCGTGGCCACGCTTCAGGCGCTCGCCAGTATCGGGCGCGGACTCGATGCCACGCTGCCGATGGTGCGTGAAGCTTTGCAAAGTCAGAATCGCGACCTGCGCATCGCCGGCCTGCAAGTCATCGCGAAAGCCGAGCCCGATGACGCAAAGCTCCTGCCGCTGCTGATCGCCGGTTTGAAGGATGAATCCGGTCGCGTGCGCCGCGTCGCCGCGCAAGGGCTCAAGCGGCTCGGCGAAAAAGCGGAGCCGGCCGTGCCGGCTTTGCTGACGATGCTCGACCGCGATCCAGAGCGTCCCTTTGCGCTCACCGCTCTCCGCGATGCCCACGTGAAAAGCGTGCCGCCGCTCCTGACCGCGCTGAACCATCGCGACGCGACCGTTCGCGTTTTTGCCTGCGAAAGCCTGGGTCAGCTCGGCCCCGCCGCGGCCGCCGCGGTCCCGGTGCTGGAGCAGAAAGCGCAAAGCGACACCGAGCCGGTGAAGGTCGCGGCAAAGCGCGCGCTGGAGCAGATCAAGCCAAAGGGCGCGTGAGGCTGCGGGGTTGCCGGATTGCGCTCGCGCGCTAAACCGAATACCACCGCACCCCGATGCAACTCCTCCCTTCCCTCCTCACCCGCAGCGCATTCGCCGCGGTCCTCTGCACCGCCGCTTTCGCGCGGGCTGAAGACGCGCAGCCGCCCGTCGGCTTTGTGGCGCTTTTCAACGGCAAAGACCTCGCGGGCTGGCGCGGCGGCGACACCTTCGATCCGCGCAAGCTCGCCGAAATGCCCGACGACAAACGAGCTGAGCAACTCGCGAACTGGACCGCCGACATGGGGCAGCATTGGCGAGCTGAAGGCGGCGAGTTGCTGAACGATGGCAAAGGCAAATACGCCACAACGGAAAAGGAGTTCGGCGATTTCGAGCTGCTGGTGGAATACAACATGGCGCCAAAAGGCGACTCGGGCATCTACCTCCGCAACGTGCCGCAGGTGCAGATCTGGGATGCGACCGACCCGGATGAAGGCGGCAAGCTCGGCCGCGCGAAGGGCAGCGGCGGGCTCTGGAACAACTCGCCAGGCGCACCGGGCAAAGACCCGCTTGTGCTCGCCGACAAACCCGCGGGCGAGTGGAACAAGTTCCGCGTCGTGATGGTCGGCGCGCGCGTGAGCGTGTGGCTGAATGGCAAGCTGGTGGTCGATCACGCCACGCTGGAAAACTACTACGATCGCAAAACGCCGATCCTCCCGCGCGGCCCGATCTGCCTGCAAACACACGGCGCAGCGATCAAGTGGAAGAATGTCTTCCTGCGCGAAATTGGCGCCGCTGAGGCGAACAAAATCCTCGCGGAGAAAAGCAGCACCGCCGGTTTTCAGCCCATTTTCAACGGTCGCGATTTTGAAGGCTGGGCCGGGCCGATCGAAAACTATGAGGTGAAAGACAGCGCCATCGTGTGCAAGCCGGAAAAGGGCGGCACGATCTATCACAACGAAGAACTCGGCGACTTCATGGCGCGACTGGAATTCAAAGTCCCGCCCGGAGGCAACAACGGCCTCGCGATCCGCTACGCTGGCGACGGCGACACGGCTTATGCCGGCATGTGCGAGCTGCAGGTGCTCGATGATAATTATGAGAAGCTGCGCGGCAAAATCGACCCGCGCCAGGCGCACGGCTCAGCTTATGGGATGGTCGCCGCCGCCCGTGGTTACCAGCATCCGACGGGCGAATGGAACTCCCAGGAAGTCACCGTCAAAGGCGCTAAAATCCAGGTCGAACTAAACGGCACCGTCATTCTCGACACCGACCTGTCGCAGGTTGATCCCGAGGGCTTCATGGCCCACAGCGTGCACCCCGGCAAAAACCGGGCCCGCGGCTTTTTCGGTTTTGCAGGACACAACGATCCGGTGGCGTTTCGGAGCGTGAGTGTGAAGAAGCTGTAAGCTCCAAGCTTCACATGCCCTGCGTGGACACACCGCGCCCCGCGTGCTAAATCCCCCGCCCTTATGCTCTCCTTCACCAAGATGAACGGCGCGGGGAATGACTTCGTCGTCCTCGACAATCGCGATGGCTCGCGCGCGCTGGACCGCGAGAAAATCGCGCGACTTTGCGACCGGCACCGCGGCGTTGGCGGCGATGGTTTGCTCGCGGTGGAAGAAGCGCAGAACGGCGCGGACTTCCGCATGCGCTACTACAATGCCGACGGCGGCGAAGCGGAGATGTGCGGCAATGGCGCGCGGTGTTTCGCACGGTTTGCGGCGCGGCTCTCGGGTGCGGCGGAGCGGGTGAGCTTTGAAACCATCGCGGGAGTCATCTCCGCCACGCTGCTCGGCGAGCGCGTGCAGCTCGCCATGAGCGAGCCGAAGGACCTCGCACTCGGCGCGCAGCTTACCGCCGCAGGGCAGGCGATCACCGTCCACGTCGTGAACACCGGAGTGCCGCACGCGATCGTGCCGGTCGAGGATCTCGCGGCGGTGGAGGTCGCAAAACTCGGCGCTGCCATCCGCCGGCACGAGCATTTCGCGCCAAAGGGAACCAACGCAAATTTCATCCAGACACTCGACGCGCAAACCCTCGCGATCCGCACCTACGAACGCGGCGTGGAAGGTGAGACGCTCGCGTGCGGCACGGGCGTCGTGGCGAGTGCGCTGATCCATCATCTGCTCACCGGCACAGCCTCGCCGATCAGCGTGCGCGTGCGAGGCGGCGATGTGCTGGAGGTCGGCTTTCGGCGCGATGGCGAGACCTTCCGCGACGTGACGCTCACCGGCCCGGCGGACTTTGTCTTCGAGGGAACGGTGGCGATTTAACGCTATTCAAGGTCGGTGCCAGCGCCTAAAACGGCGCGCTCGTTTTCCAACACTATGTTCGCAGGGACTTTCACGGCGCTGGTCACGCCGTTTCAAAACGACCAACTCGACGAGCCCGCCTTCACGCGGCTCGTCGAAGCGCAGATCGCCGCCGGGATCACCGGCGTCGTGCCCACCGGCACCACGGGCGAGTCGCCGACGCTCGATCACGCCGAGCACGCGCGCGTGATCGAACTCGCGGTGCAGGCCGCGAGCGGCCGGTGCGAGGTGATCGCCGGCACCGGCTCGAACTCCACTGCCGAAGCCGTGTCGCTCACGCAGGAAGCCGAGCGGCTCGGCGCGACCGCGGCGCTGCTCGTGGCGCCGTATTACAACAAGCCGTCGCAGGAAGGCTTGTTTCGG
>CAXSDZ010000248.1:0-1226 GCA_964235505.1 uncultured Chthoniobacteraceae bacterium | reverse complement strand
CTTTATTCCATCCCCGGACGCTGCGGGATCGAGATCGCGGTGGAGACGGTCGCGCGGCTCGCGGGCGAATGCGCGAACATCGTCGCGATCAAAGAAGCAGGCGGCTCGGTCGAGCGGGTGAGCGCGTTGCGCGCGGTGCTGCCGGAAAACTTCGACATTCTCTCGGGCGACGATTCGCTCACTCTGCCGTTCATGGCAGCGGGCGGAGTCGGCGTGATCAGCGTCGCGTCAAACCTGATTCCAGGCGAAGTCGGCGCGCTGGTGCGAGCGGCGCTCGCGGGCGACTGGGCGGAAGCGCAGCGGCTGCACCACGAGTGGTATGGCTTGTTCAAGGATCTCTTCATCGAGCCAAATCCCGTCCCGATCAAAACTGCGCTGGCTGCCGCGGGAGCGATGTGCGAGGACGTGCGGCTGCCGCTCAGCGAGATGGCTCCGGCGACCCGCCAGCGCCTTTTGGCGACGCTGGAAGCGCACGGTCTCGTGGCGCGGAATGCCGCGGACAGACCGGAGCGAACCTCTCGACCGCAAACCGTCCTCGCTTGATGGAGCCGCTCCACCTTCTCATCAATGGCTCGCGCGGGCGCATGGGCCAGACGCTGATCGCATGCGCCGCGGAGGATGCCGCCCTGCAAGTCATCGCGCAGATCGATACGGGCGACGACTTCGCCAGCGCGGTGCCGGCGTGCGATGCCGTGGTTGATTTCTCCCATCACTCGGTCGTCGAGCTGGTGCTCGCGCGGTGTGTGCAGCACGGCAAGACGCTCGTCATCGGCACGACCGGCCACACGGACGCGCAGATCGCCGCGGTTCATCATGCCGCGCAGCAGATCCCGATCGTCTTCGCGCCGAACTACAGCATCGGCGTGAACACGCTCTTCTGGCTCACGCAAAAGGCGGCGGAGATTCTTGGGCCGTCGTTCGATCTCGAAGTCGTCGAGATGCATCACCGCATGAAAAAGGATGCGCCGAGCGGCACCGCAAAACGGCTCGCCGAAATTCTCGCGGAAGCGCGCGAGCTTTCCTACAGCACGGACGCGCGGCACGGCCGGCAAGGGATCGTAGGCGAGCGGACCAGCGCCGAGATCGGCGTGCATGCGATCCGCGGCGGCGATGTGGTCGGCGATCACACGGTGATCTTCGCGGCGATGGGCGAGCGTGTGGAGCTCGCGCATAAAGCCTCGTCGCGCGAGACATTTGCACGCGGGGCGCTGCGAGCCGCGCAGTGG
>CAXSDZ010000247.1:0-6900 GCA_964235505.1 uncultured Chthoniobacteraceae bacterium | reverse complement strand
TTCATCTCCTCCACGTCCGCCTGCGTCTGCAGCACTTGGATTTGCGCGGTATCGAGATCGGACTGCGCAACCGCCTTTTTCGCGATGAGGTCGCGCGTGCGGCCGAGGTTGGTTTTCGCAAGCTCGAGCTTCGCCTGGGAGGAGCGGAGCTGCGCCTCTTCCTGCTGCGTGTCGAGCTTCACCAGCAGCGCGCCTTTTTTCACGGCGGTGCCGGATTCAAACGCGATCTCCGACACGATGCCGGCGAGATCCGTGCTGACCGTCACGCCATTCACCGCGCGCAGCGACCCGACCGCGCTGAGCACTGGCTGCCACGTCTGCCCCTTCACTACGACCGTCGTCACCGCGGAGGGTGGCGGCGCGAACATCTTTCCCATCGCTTTTCCCTTTTCGATGTTCCGCATCGTCATAAACACGAGGCCCGCGATGAAAAGCGCGACCAGGAACAACATGAGCAGCATTCGTTTCCACATAAGTCTTGGAGAGGTTGGGTTCAGGCGTGAGCGGGCGTGAGATCAGCGGCAACAGCGCGGGAGCGGTCTGGCGCGATGCCATTCTGGATTTTTTGCAGCAGCCGCACGAGCTGCCGGCGCTCGCCCTCGCTCAAGCTGCGCATGGTCGCGGACACGTGCTCGAAGTAGTCCGGCAGGATGCCTTCCATGAACGTCTGCGCCTTCGCGGTCAGACGCACGAGGACAGTGCGGCGATCGTGCGCGTCCGCCTCGCGCACCACGAGATCGTCTTTCTCCAGCGTGTCGATGAGGCCGGTCATGGTGGCGCGCGTGACACCCGCTTCATCGGCGAGCTCCGCGGGCGTGGAAGGCTGCTCGCCACAACGGTTCAGCAGCATCAGCACGGTGAAGCGGCCTTGCGAAATGCCGTGCTGCGCGAGGAACTGCCCCTCCGCCCCGCCGACCGTGTCGCCCGTGCGCAGGAGATTCAAAAACGCGTCGCACGCGCTCGGCTGCAAGCTCGGGTAACGCTCGGCTGCGCGCAGCAGGCATTCAAAGCGCGGGACATCCCGCAACATCAACAACGGCATAGATGATTAGGGAGCTAATCGTTTCGGGAGCCGGTGTCAACCGCTCTGCACTCGGGGTGGTGCTAGGGCGAGCGTGCATCCGGGCGTGATGCCTTGGAGCGGCGGCAGGAGTGCCGCCGCTCCTTGGGCTTTCGCCTCCCCACGCCAGATGTTTTGCAAAGGCGTTTTTACGGCTTCGCTGCGTCAGCCTTTCCGAAGTCCCCCGCTTTCACCGCGATCATTTTGCTGAAATCAAGATACTTCTTCACCGCCGCATTCACCTGCTCAGGCGTGAGCGCGCCAATGGCGGCTTCGCGCTTCGCATCCCAAAAGAAGTCGCGGCCGAGATAGAGGTAGTAGCTCAGCGTCCCCGCCAGATCGCCGTCGCCGGAGCGCGCCACCTTGCGTGCGGTCAGCCAGCCGGCTTTCGCCGCTTCCAGCTCCTCCGCGGTGAAGCCCTCCCGCGCAGCACGCTCGATCTCTTCGCGGAATGCCACCTCCAGCTTCGCGACGTTCGCGGGGTTGTAGATCATCGATGCGGAGAAGCCTGCATTCTTGTCCAGCGAGCTTGCGGAAAAGCCGCCGCGCACGCCGTAGGAAAGGCCTTCCTTTTGCCGGATGCGGGTCGCGAGGCGTGAATTCAAGAAACCGCCGCCGAGCATGTAGCCGCTGATCGTCACCGCGGGATAATCCGGGTCATCGTCGCGCATCGGGAAGCCAAAGCCGGCGAGATAAACCGCGTTCGCCTTGTCCGGCGTGCGAATCGTCTCCAGGCGCGGGACCACGGGCTCATACGGCGTGGCGATGCGCTCATACGGAGCGGGACTTTTCCAGTCCGCAAAGGCCGCAGTGATGACGCCTTCGATCTCTTTTGGATCGAAATCTCCGACCACTGCCGCAGTCGCATTTGATGCGCCGTAAAAGGCGCGGTGAAAGTCGCGCATTCCCTCGATCGTCACGGCTTGAACCGCCGCCGCTTCTTCATCCAGCGTCATCGTGTAGCGCGGGTCTTCCTTGTCGTAGGGCGGATGCGAGATGCGGGCGTAGAGATTGTTTCCGAGCGCACTCGGCTCGGATTTCTGCTGCTCCAAACCCGCGAGATACGCCTGCCGCGCATTCTCAAATTCATCCGCCGGAAACGACGGCTGGCGCAGCATTTCCGCTGCGAGTCGGATGGCATCGGCGAGGTGCGCGCGATCGGTTTCGATCGATGCGGTCGCTTCCGAAGCGCCGCCGCCGACCGAGATGCGCGCCTTCATTTTGTCGATCGCGTCCTTGATCTGCTGCCGTGTTTTCCCCTGCGTGCCGCGGTCCAGCATGTCGGCGGTGAACTCGCCGACCATGTTCTTGCCGCGCAGCGTGTCCAGCGTGCCAAAGCGCATCGTGACCGTCGCGATCACCACGTCGCCACGGGTCTCCTTTGGCAGCAGCGCGAGCTTCATGCCATTCGGCAACTGCGTGCGCGCCGTGCGCTTTTCGATGTTCTCCGGCGAGGCGTCGAAGTCTTCGCCCTGCGAGATCGGCGGCCTGCCTTTGTAATCCTTCAGCAGTACGGCGAGGTCCGGCGCGTCGGGGATCGTCGCTCGGTCCGGCGCGGTGTCGGGCAGGAAGGTGCCGAGCACGCGGTTGGCTGGCTTCAGGTAAAGCCCGACGACGCGCGCGATCTCCGCCGGCGTCACTTTTTCAAGCTGGTCGCGATGCAGAAAAGCGAGCCGCCAATCGCCCATCCCGATGAACTCGCTGAGCGTGAGACCGAGCCGGTCGCTTTGCTTCAGCAGCATCTCGAAATTCTTCAAAAGCCGCACCTTCGCCCGCTCCACTTCCTCCGCGTTCGCCGGGTTTTTCCGCAGGTCATCGAGCACGCCGAGCATCGTGGCGCGCGCCTCGGGCAGCGACTGTTCCAAGCGCACTTCCGCCACGAAATCCACGAAGCCTGCCTCGGCCAACCCCGTCGCGCTGCCGGACACGCTTGCCGCTTTTTTCGCCTCCACGAGCGCCTTGTAGAGCCGGCCATTCGGCTCGTCGGTGAGCAGCGTGGTGAGCACGGAAAGCGCCGCGTCATCCGGGTGCGAGCCGGCGGCGGTGCGATACATTGCGGAGATGAGCTGCACGTCGCCCGAGCGGCGCAGTGTGATCTCGCGCTCGCCGTCCTGCATCGGCTCTTTCGTGTAGGTCGCGATCAGCTTCCGCTCCGGCTTTGGGAGCTTGCCGAAAAGCTCCTGAATCCAGCCCAGCGTCTTCGCTTCATCGAAGCGCCCGGCAACCACGAGCACTGAGTTGTCCGGCTGATAGTGGTCCCGGTAAAAAGCCTGCAACCGCTCGATCGGCGCGCCTTCGATGTCGCTCTTTTCGCCGATCGTGGAGTGCCCGTAATTGTGCCACTGAAAGATCGCCGGCAGCATCCGCTTGTAGAGCACGGAGCCGGGGCTGTTTTCGCCGCGTTCGTATTCGTTGCGCACGACGGTGAACTCTTTTTCCAAGTCCGCCTTGGCCACATTCGAGTGGGTCATCCGATCCGACTCCAGCTCCAGCGCCCAGCGCAGATTGGCGTCATTTGCGAAGACCGTTTCGTAGTAGTTCGTGCGGTCAAACCACGTCGTGCCATTTGCCCGCGCGCCGTGCTCGGTGAGTTCCTGCGGGATGTTCGGGTGCGTCGGCGTCCCTTTGAAAAGCAGGTGCTCGAGCAGATGCGCCATGCCGGTTTCACCGTAGCCTTCGTGCCGCGAGCCGACTTTGTAGGTGATGTTCACCGTCACCGTCGGCTTCGACGGATCGGGGAAAAGCAGCACATCGAGACCGTTCGGGAGCCGGTATTCGGTAATGCCCTCGACTGAGGTGACCTGCTCCACCCCGGGCGGCAGCGCTGGCGGCGCGGCGGTGAGTGGGAGTGGAGAAAATAGCAGGCTGGAAAGCGCGAGGCAGACAGCCAGGGAATGCGGCGCGGGTCGGATCAGGAGGAGCTTGAGTGGCATGGCGGCAGAGTGAGGATTCGAGCGGTGAAGAAAAGGCAATTGGACGCCGCGAGAGACGCCCGCAAATCTGCGCACGTTCATTCTTCGCTTGTCCTCGACGCCGCGCAGCGTGCGACCGCTGCCGTCACACCGCCTTTTGCGTGCCGACGAATTCCTTCCACAGCGCGTCCACATCCGCTCCGCACAGCTCCGTGATCATCTCGCTCTTGTAAGTGCCCGCGCGGCACGCGGCATTCAGCTTGTGGATGATCTCGGGATTCTTGTTCTTTTCCAGCCACGCGAGGAAGGCGCCCGCGATGCCGTAGCCTTGCTTGTAGCTGCTTTTTTCCGGGTCGAGCTTCCACTTCTGCGTGCCCGGCTCGTAGCGCTCGTAGCGGACGTAATCGGCAATTCCTTCCGTCAGCCAAAACTCGTTTTTGCCTTTGTAAGCCTGCACCACGTGCGTGAGCTCATGCACCACCATGCCGAAATCGTTCGGCGACTTCTTCATGACCCAATCGGCCGAGATGTGAATGCCGTCGCCAGTCGCGTGCGCGACGCCTTTCATCGGCTCAAAGGTGAGCCGCACGACCGGGCTCGGCAGCGGCTGACCGGGGCCAAAGAGGATCTCGTTGATCTTCGGATACCACTCCTCCGCGATCGTTTTGGCCTTCGCCGCCCACGCCTCGCACTCGGGCGCGGCGGTGGTGTTGACCTCTACTTTGAATGGAGGCTCAGCGGCAAGCAGGGTCGTGGCGAGCAGGGCGAAGGCGGAGAAAAACAATGGGCGCAGCATAGGAAGAAGGAGGTGTCGGTGGACGGTGAAGCAGGTTTCCGGGAGCGGCGCGAGCGTGAGGTAAGTTTATGACGCATGGACTCGATCTGAGCCACGGCCGATGCACGGAGCTGGACGCAGTTCCAAGCAATCCCGAACACAATCTTCCGAGAGACTTCGCGCTTTCCCGACCGCTCCGCATGCGGCATGGGTGTGCGCTCGTTTTCCATGCCGATCCGTTTTTTCAACACCCTTTCGCGAGAGCTCGAAGAGTTCCACCCGCTCGATCCGGCGGGCCGGCGCGTGAAGATGTATTCCTGCGGGCCGACGGTTTATAACCACGCGCACATCGGCAACTTCCGCGCCTACGTCTTCGAAGACCTGCTCCAGCGGCTGCTCGAAGCGCGCGGCTACGAGGTGGAACGCGTGATGAACCTCACGGACGTGGACGACAAAACGATCCGTGGCTGCCGGCAGCTCGGGATGCGGCTGGCGGATTTCACGGCGCAGTTCAAGCAGGCGTTCTTTGAAGACTGCGCGGCGCTCCGCATCCGGCGCGCGCAGCACTATCCCGCAGCGACCGAGGAACGCTTTCTCACGCGCATGATCGAGATGATCGGCACCCTGGAGGAGAAGGGCATCGCTTATCAAGCCGAGGACAAGTCGGTCTATTTCCGGCTCTCAAAATTCCCCGACTACGGCAAGCTCGCGCACTTGAATCTCGACGAGCTGCGCCCCTCGGGCCGCGTGCGCAGCGATGAATACGAGAAGGAATCGATCGGCGATTTTGCGCTCTGGAAAGCATGGGACGAGGCGGACGGCGACGTCTTTTGGGAAAGCCCGTGGGGCCGCGGACGGCCCGGCTGGCACATCGAATGCAGCGCGATGGCGACCGCGCTGCTCGGCCCGGAGCTCGACCTCCATTGCGGCGGCGTGGACAATATTTTCCCGCACCACGAAGCCGAAATCGCGCAGAGCGAATGCTGCACGGGGCGGAAGTTTGTGCGCACCTGGCTGCACTGCGCGCACCTCATGGTGGAGGGGCAGAAGATGTCGAAATCGCTCGGCAATTTCTACACGCTGCGCGACCTGCTGGCGAAGGGCTACACGGGCCGCGAGCTGCGCTTTGTGCTGCTCACGGCGGCAAATTATCGCCTGCCGCTGAACTTCACTTTCTCCAGTCTCGACGGCGCGCGCTCGGCCCTCGCGCGCATCGATGAATGGACGGCGCGCCTCACGGAAATTGCCGCTGCCGCTGCACCAGAAGCGACGCCGCTTTCCGCGCAGACGGAGAAGTTCTTCGCCGCGCTCGATGACGACCTGAACATCGCCGGCGCGATGGGCCACCTCTTCGATCTCATCCGCGACAGCAATCGCGCACTCGACCGCGGCGAGCTGCCGCACGCGCAGGCGGCGCAGCTCCTCGCGGATGTCCAGCAGCTTCACCGCGTGCTCGCGCTGGAGCGCGATGCGCAGGCGATTCCGGCGGAAGTGCTCGCCGTCGCGGAGCAGCGCCAGCAGGCGCGGGCCGCGAAGGAGTGGTCGCGCAGCGACGTGCTCCGCGACGAGATCGCCGTGCTCGGCTGGATCGTGAAAGACACCAAGGTAGGCCCAAAACTCACGCCAAAGGGATGAATGCGATCATTCCAGCAAGCTCCGCCACCTTCGCCACCTTCGCCCCATTCGTCATTCGTCCTTCGTCATTTCCGCCTCATGTCCGATCTCTTCGCACCATCCCGCTACCTCGACCTCGCTCACACCGAGCACAGGATGCTGTTTGAAACCTCAGCGAACGTCTGGGACGCGTTGAAACAGATCACCAGCTACCTGCAGTTCCGACTGAAGCCGGCGATTCAAGGGCGCACCATCGGCAAGCCGTTTATCTCCGGCGCGGTCTTCATCGGGCGCGGCACCGTGGTCGAGCAGGGCGCGATGATCAAAGGGCCCGCGTGGATCGGCGAAGGGTGCGAAATCCGCAACGGCTGCTACATCCGCGAAAACGTGATCGTCGGCAGCGGCTGCGTGCTGGGCAACTCGTGCGAGTTCAAAAACTCGATCATCTTCGACGAAGCGCAGGTGCCGCATTTCAACTACGTCGGCGACTCGATCCTCGGCTACCGCGCGCATCTCGGCGCCGGCGTCATCCTTTCCAA
>CAXSDZ010000246.1:0-6935 GCA_964235505.1 uncultured Chthoniobacteraceae bacterium | reverse complement strand
TGCCACGGCTCTTCGTGGCGCTGGTGGAAACGTATCAGCAGGCGGATGGCACAGTGCGCCTGCCCGAGCCGCTGCACGCTTACTTCGGTGCAGACCGCATCGGAGGATGAACCACGGGGAGCACAGGGAGCACAGGGAGCACAGGGAGCACGGGGGAGGGAGGAAGCTCGCCGACTGCGGTGAGGTGCTGATCGATCTCGTGCTTACGGCGGCGACGCGGGTGCATTCGGAGCTTGGGCCGGGGTTGCTGGAATCGGTCTATGAAGCGGCGCTCGTGATAGAACTCGGTGAGGCGGGGCTGAAGTGCGAGTGCCAGGTTCCCATCCCAGTCGTCTATCGCGGGCGGGAGTTGGGCATCGGATTTCGTGCCGATGTCATCGTGGAAGACTGCCTGCTGCTGGAGTTGAAATCCGTCGATGCGTTCTCACCCGTCCATCTCGCCGTCACGATCAACTATCTGAAGCTGCTGCGTTTCAAGCGCGGCTACCTTTTGAACTTCAACAAGCGCCTGCTCAAGGAAGGCATCAAACGCGTCTCGATCTGATCCCCGTCCCTTCAACTCCCCCCCGTGCTCCCTGTGCTCCCCGTGGCCAAATCCTCTTTGCTCCGGAGACGCTGGCATCGTGCGGCGGTCCGGCATTGGTCGGCGTTTCCGGCGGGCGCGACTCGGTGGCGCTGCTCGACGCGCTGGTGGCCGGCGGCGCGCGGGAGTTGATCGTGGTCCACGTCGATCATCGCCTGCGCGCAGAGAGCGGCGAGGACGCGCGCTTTGTGCAGGAGTTCGCTAGGCGGCTCGGCGTGGAGTGCATCGTGCGGCGCGCAAACGTGCGACGGCGGGCGAAGGCACGTGGGCTTTCGCTCGAAGCCGCGGCGCGCGAGGCCCGCTACGAGCACTTCGCGCAAGTGGCAAAGCAGCGCGGCTGCCGGCGCGTCCTGCTCGCGCATCACGCCGACGATCAGGTGGAGACGTTTCTTTTCAATCTCTTCCGCGGCGCCGGCCCGGCGGGCCTCGCGGCGATGCGCGCCGCTTCCACCCGTGTCGTCCATGGCGTCGCACTGGAGATCGTGCGCCCGCTGCTCGGCGTGTGGCGCGAGGAGATCGACGCCTACATCGCCGCGCGGGGGCTCGCGTTTCGCGAAGACCTTTCCAATGCCGACCCGCGCCACACGCGCAACCGTGTGCGGCACGAACTCGTTCCCCGGCTACAGAAAATTTTCGGCCGCGACGTGCGCGGCGCAGTCTGGCGCGCGACGGAGATCCTGCGCGCCGAGGAGGATCTGCTCGCTGCCGCGCCGGAGCTGAGTGCGGCGGCTGGCGACGAGCTGTGCGTCGCCACGCTGCGCACACTGCCGCTCGCGCTGCAGCGCCGGCTGCTGCACGCCTGGCTGCGCGGCCACGGCGTGCCACAGGTGGGATTCGATGCGATCGAAACCGTGCGCCGCCTGATCGAGCAGCCGCGGCCTGCAAAGGCGAATCTGCCTGGCGGCTGGCACGCCCGGCGCCGGGCCGGCAAGCTATTCCTCGCTTCCGGTGCCGCGCGGGGCTCTGGGATTTAGAACCTGTGCGAAGGACTCTGCGCTTTTTCTTTTCGTCCATTTCTTCCTCTTCCTCTCGAATCTCTGGCAATCCGCGAAAGAGATGAAGAGGAGGAAAAGGACGAAGAAGGTTTCTTGGGACGATCCTCGCCCAGCGAAGACTCTGGCCTTGCAGCTAGAAGGAAGGAACTCGCACCGCCGCACTCGCGCGAGGAATGTCGCACGCGTTCGCCGGTGGTGTTCTAATCTGTAAACCAGGAAGCCAGGAAAGAGCGGTCGCGCAGGGAGCCGCATCCTGGTTTTCTGGTTTCCAAATTCAAATCAGGACACTGCCCGGTCGTCGCGTCGTTTGCATCGCTCACTTCGTTTTCTCTACACTCGCCCCTTCATGATCCTCCCGTTTGCGATCGAGCATCCCTATCTGCTGCTCGCGCTCGGCGTGCCGCTGATCTACTTCGCCACGGTCGCGCTCGGCCGCTCCCTGCGCCGCCGCCTGCAAGTGCGGCTCGGCTTGCTGTATCTGCTTTTCTCCGTCGCCTTTGCGCTGTGGCTGCCGCTCTTCACCTATCGCCAATGGTTGCCGGGCGTGGCGCTTCTCCCGGGGCAGCGGCACTGGCTGCTGCACCTCACGGCGGCGGTCGTGCTGCTCGGCACGCTGTTTGTGCTGGCGATGGTGCGGCGTTGCTTTTGGGAGCTGATCTTTGAAAGGCGCCACCGCGCCAAAGCTCCGAAATTCCTCTCGGAAGTCATCAGCCTCGTCGTCTTCGTGGCGGCGCTGCTCGCGGTGATCTCGATCATCTACGGCCAGTCGATTCCGGGTCTCGTCGCCGGCTCCACCGTCCTCGCGGCGATCATCGGCTTTGCGTTGCAGGATTTGCTCGGCAACATCATCGCCGGCATTTCGTTGGAAATCGGCAAGCCCTTTCGCACCGGCGACTGGCTCGTGGTGGAAGGCGACCATGCCGAGGTCATCGAGGTGAACTGGCGCTCCACGCGGCTCCGCACCAACGACGACATCTATCTCGACCTCCCGAACAAACACATCGTCGGAGCGAAGATCGTCAATCTGACCTTTCCCAGCCGCCAGCACGGCGTGCGCTTGAAGGTCGGCTTCGACTACACCGTCGCTCCGAACTTTGTGAAAGACTGCGTGCAGCGCGCGGCGGCGAATGCCCATGGCGTGCTCGCAAACCCGCCGCCGAAAGCCTTTCTCAAGGACTTTGGCGACTCGGCGATCATCTACGAAATCCGGTTCTGGATCGATGACGAGTCGCAGCACAACGACATCCTGGACGCGGTGCGCACGAACATCTGGTATGAAGCGCAGCGGCACCACATCCGCATTCCGTTCCCCATCCGCACGGTGCACATCGAGCGCCACGCGCCACGCCGGGACGATGCGCTGGATGCCGCGCGCCGTGGCATTCGCAAGCAGCCGCTCTTTGAGATACTCGACCAGGCGCAAGTGGACGCGCTGCTGCGGCATGCGCGCGTGCTCCGCTTCGGCCGCGGTGAAAAGGTGATCGAGCAAGGTGCCAGCGGCCACTCGATGTTTCTCGTCTTGGAGGGAGAAGCCGACGTCGTCTTCCATGCCGACGCGCACGCCACGCGCGTCGCCACGCTGCACCCCGGTGATTGCTGCGGCGAGATGAGCCTGCTCACCGGCGAGCCGCGCAGCGCCAGCGTGGTGGCGCGGACGGACTGCGAACTGTGGGAAATCGAAAAGTCGGTGCTCGGCGAAATCCTGAGTCAAAATGCCGTGCTCGTGGAAAAGCTCAGCGAGCTGCTGGCCCAGCGCCGGATAGAAAACGAAGAAGTCCGCGCTTCCAACGCCGACCGCGCGCAAATGGCCGACCGGCGCAAAGAATACACCGAGGGCTTCTTGAAGAAGCTGTATTCGTTCTTCGAGCTGTAGAGCCATTTGCGTTTTGGGTGTGCGCGGAAGGACGCGCTCCCGCGCGTCCCATGCTTGGCGAGAGAAGGGGACGCGCGGGAGCGCGTCCCTCCGCTCAAGCGCAAAACGCTTTAGCCGCATCGAAGAGCTGAGTCCGATGGCGGGTCGCTAAAGGGAAGCCAGTTCCGGCTTCCAAAAGCGTGTGTGTCACCAGTGAGCATTACTGGCACCAGCCACCGGCGTGGAAAGATTACCGGGACAAATGCTCGGCAGCAAAATCCCCAGAGCGAGTCTGGGTAGAGCCGGCTCTACCCTTCCGGTGCTGACTTCACCCGCCGCCGGAAATACACCGCCACGTTGCCGACTTGCATGATCATCTCGCTGCCGGTCTTCTCGGCAAGCTGAGGCGCGAGATTTTTCTTTTCCTCTTTGAAATCAGTGAACTTGACCTTCACCAACTCGTGCCGTGCCAGCGCATCATTTAGACTGCTCAGGAAGGCATCGCTCGCGCCGGCATGCCCAAGTCGCAGGATGGCATCCAGACGTTGCGCACGCGCTTTGAGATCGCGTTTTTCGGGGTTGGTAAGTGGAGCAGTGGGCATGCAATGGCCGTTGTGCGCCAAAATCAGCACGGGCCGCAAGGCCGCTCACACCATGGTGGTGTCCTCATCTGGAAACCAAGAAGCCAAGAAAGAGCGGTCTCGGAGGGAGCCACATCCTGGTTTTCTGGTTTCTAAATTCAAATCCAGCCACTGCCCACACCGCTGACTTCATCCACCTCTCAATCGAATCGCGGCGTGTGCGCCAGAGCACTTGCCTCTTTTACCGCCTGCTGACGCGCCAGCGACGCCTTGAAAAGCACGTCCGCACGTGTCTTCACGAAATCCACTTTCTCCTCCTCCAGATCCAGCTTCCTCATCTCCAGATAATACGGCGGTAAATACCGTGCAGCACTCCAGGTCAAGACGGCGAAGACAAGAGCAGCGGGGACTTTCATAGCAGCAATGTTTGAAAACTCGGAACGGCTGGAGCCAACGGTCCGTTGCAATTGCTAGAATTCCAAGACAAAACTGCGAGTAGCAATGTTTGTGCGAGAGCAGCGAAATCCTGCCGCAAAAACACGCGTTTCAGTATGGAAACGCGTGCCACCGGTCCCTTTTCAAAAAACTGCTGCATGCGCACCTTTCGCATGCGGCAGCGCTGAAACTACCGTTTCGCGGGCTTTGCCGTTGCAGCCTTCTTTGCGGCTGGCGCAGCGGCGCTCGCGCCCGACGACTTTCCTGCCGCAGGCGCTTTCTTCGGTGCTGCTGGCTTTGCTGCCGCTGGTTTGGTCGCCGCAGATTTCGATTGGGCGGGCTTTGCGGTCGGAGATTTCGCCGCCGGCTTGGCCGAGCTTTTGCCGCTGCTCGCCGCTTTCGGCTTCGGAGTTGCGCTGACTGCGTTTGTCAGAGCCTTGATCGGTTGCGAATGCGTGATCGCCTTTCCTGCCGCAGACTTCGCCACTCGTGAGCCTGCGTCGGTCACAGCTTTCTTTGCTGCGGCCACGACCTTCGCCGGGACGGCGGATTTGCCTTTGGCCACACGGTTGCCCATCATCGCGCCGGCGATGCCGCCGAGAGTCGCGCCCACGGGACCGGCGATCACGCCACCGACGACGGCGCCTGTCACGGCACCGGTGGTTTGTTTGGAAATCGGGATGTTTCCCGCTGAGGATTTGTTCTGGTTCTTTTTGGTTGCCATACGTTTTGGGGACACTGTTTTGAACAGTTGCATCGGCGTGGGGGCAGGCAACGGCTGTAGCGAGGGGCGGGCGCACAAGGTGCCGGGAGCCGTTGTTCTCCGGTGCGCCGGGGCAAAAGCGGCAGGCTGGTCTTCCATTTCGCTGCTTGTCCGCGCGCCCGGATGAGTGCGGAAGCGCTCGCCCGCAGTGCCATCGCAAAGGGCGTGCGGCGCGGCGCTCAATCGACCGGATTCTGCTGCAACACAGCCACCAACGGCAGCACTCGTCGCGGCGTCATCCCCGGAAGCAGCGCCTGCAGTTCCTCAGCGATCTCCGCTTCCGAGCGACCCAGCGCACGGAGCACCGCGGCGTAGTTGCTCTGCGCCGTGCGAAGGTGCGGATGCGGACCGCGCCAGCGCCGCGTTTGTGCGGCGAAGATCATCAACGCGCGGCGGCTCAGCGGGGCGGCTTCCTCTGCCCGGCCACTGTCCTGAAGCACGCCGGCGAGGTTGCTCAGGTCCACCGCCAGTTCGGGGTGCTCGGGGCTGAAGGCCGCTTCATCGATCGCGAGCGCCCGGCGATATTGCTCTTCCGCTTCGGGAAGGAGGCCGAGCCGCTCCAGCACAGCAGCCGAGCAGCGCAGCGGCAGCGCCAGATCGGGGTGCGCCGGGCCGAGCTTCGCTTCGTCGATCGCCATGGCCCGGCGGTAGTGTCCCTCGGCTTCTTGCAAGCGCCGCGTCACTGCGTGGATCCCCGCAAGATGGTAGAGCCGCAGCGCCACGCGCGGGTGCTCGGTGCCGAATGCTTCTTCATCGATCGCGAGGGCTCGGCGATAAAGCGCCTCGGCTTCAAACAAACGCCCGTCCGCTTCGATCACGCCTGCCAGATGGTGTGCGGCAATCGCCACTTTCGGGTGGCGCGCGCCGTGAAATTTCTGCTCCAGCGCTAGGGCGCGGCGGTAGAGCGGTTCGGCTTCCCGCAGCCGGTTGGCAGCGCGCAGGCAGCTCGCCAGCGTCTCCAGCGCGGTAGCGGTGTCCGGGTGATCCGCGCCCGAGGTTTTCTCCACAATGGCGTATGCCCGCTGCGCCAGCGGCACGGCTTCGCGGGTGCGGCCCATCGCCCGCAGCGCGCCCGCGAGATCGCGCAGGCGCGCCGCGGTTTCCGGGTGCGCGGGGCCGTGGCCTTTCTCGGCGATGAGAAGGGCGCGGCGGTAGAATGCTTCCGCGTCTGCAGGCCGGCCGCAGTCTTTCAGCCAATGCGCGAGGGTGAGCGCGAGGTTCGAAGCCTGCGCCTCCAGCGGGTGGCCATTGAGCTGGCCGAGCAGCGCGCGGCAGTGCGGCACGAGCGCTTCACGCAGCAGCGCGCCTCCACTGCCGGAGGAGTGCGGCAGAGCGCCATCGATCGAAGCCCGCGCGGCGCTGAGCGCGACCGCGAGATCATCCGGCGAGAGCCGCTCCCGCGCGATCTGGCGCACGGCCCGGTGGATGGAAACTGCGCGCCCGCCGTCCTCCGCGACGATGAGCCCGCGCCGCTCCAGCCCGGTGAGCGCCACGCGGATCTGCGGCCAGTCGCCACGCCGCTCCCACAGCGCGAGCGGGATCGCCGCCGGCTGCGGCGCACAGCAAAGCAACTGCCTGAACAAGCCGTGCGCGAGTGGGTCGAGCAGCGCCACGCCTTTCTCCACCACCGCCGAAAGGCCGATGCGCGGCGGCATTCCGAGCAGAAACTCCGCGGCCGTCTTGCCGCTCTCGCGCAGCAGATTGGCGCCGAGCTCCAGTGCGAGCG
>CAXSDZ010000245.1:3837-6939 GCA_964235505.1 uncultured Chthoniobacteraceae bacterium | reverse complement strand
GCAGAAGCTTTGCAGCCTCAGGAATGTAGCCCAACTCGAAGTGCGCGATCTTGCCCGTGAGGGAGATGTTGCTTTGGCCATCGAGCAGACAGCCGTAGTTGCCGCCGGCGCACCACGGCAGGAGGCGGGTGGCGAGATCCTCGGCAGTTGGGTCGGAGGACTCAAGCTGGAGCAGTTCCTGAAGCATCCGGTGAGTCGGATATTCGTCTGGAGTGAATGAGGCAAAGGCGAGGTTGCGCACTTCGCGCTGGGTCGCTGGCTCTTTGAGAAAGCGCATCGCATCATCCTCGCTTACTGCGTCGAACGCCGCCTGTGCTGCATCGGGCGCAGTCACCCGCCGATCGCGGAAGTCCACGAACGCGTCGAGCGTTGTCATGCCCGGCTGCGAACGCCTGAAGCGTGAGAGCGCGCAAGCGTGCCGCGCTACCTCCATCACGCGCTCCTCGTTACGCTTGCTCCACTCGTTGAAAACGTCGTCGTAGAGGAGCGCGATGTATTTGGCGATCTGCGCCTCGCGCGCTAGTTGCCGGTCTTCGTCTGAACTGACGCCGACGAGCTTCGCTACGAGCGCCATCGCGGAGGAGAGATGCTCGGCGGTGAGCGGCAGGCGGTGCGTGTCGAGGTAGTTGATGGTCAGGTCGCCATCCGGCTGAATGATGATGGGCCTTGCGTCGGGCGCGACGGTGCGCGTGTAGATCTCATACGAAAGCCCTTCCTGGATGATGACCGTGTAGTCGTAGAACGCTTCGGTTTGAGAGAGCAGGTCACAGACGGTGACGCTCTTGCCTGCGCCACTCATGCCGAGCAGCACGGCGTGCTGCGGCGTCTCATTGCCGCCGCTGCCTGCAAAGGTCGTGACACCGATCAGATTGCGCGATGCGCCGTCGTAGAGTGCTTCGGCGTGCGCAAGGTGGCCGGTGAAGGTGGCACTGAACGGCAGCACGTCGGCGAGAAAGCGAGTCTCAGCGTAGAGCTTGCGGTGCGGGTAGCGGCCCCACGGGTAGCCCGGCCAGCTCTGCAAGAAGAGCTTCTGCGCGGTGGTCGGCAGCGGGCATTCGAGATAGAGCGTGCTGGCGCAACTCCCCTCCTTGGGGCACCACGATCTGCGTCTCGTTCACGCGACGCCCTCGACAGATCGAGTGGGACCGAAGAACGCCGACCGCTTCCTCCTCGGCAGAACGACCGGGCCGACGAACGCGCCCGACCATAGAAGCGCAAATGGGACCGACTAGCCGCTTTTGGTGACGCCCATAGCCCGCAGCTATGAGACAGGTCTGCGCGAGACATTGGCGGGGCTGAGACCGCAGATCGAACGTCACCACACCCATCATCCACATGACCAAATCCGCACACGAAGAAGCGCCTCCGCTGACTGGTTCCGACCTCGCACCTACAATGCCATCTTTCAACATCCGGTCTCGCACAATCTCGGCTGGCATGACGTCCATGCGATGTTTCGCCATCTGGGATCGGTTGAGGAGGAAGCGAATGGCAACTTCAAAGTGACGCGCAACGGGGAGACTTTGATGCTGCATCCACGCCGCACCAAAGATGTGGGCACCACCGATGAGGTAATCTCCCTGAAACATTTCCTAAAGCGATCGGAGGTGAAGCCCGCCGAGCCAATCGCTCACAATGCACATTGCCTGCTCGTGATCGACCACCAGCAGGCCCGCATCTTCCACTCGGAACTGCACGGTGCGGTCCCCTAGCAAGTCCTGCCGCATGAGCCAGAGGATTTCTTCCGGCACGCGCATAATTCTAAGAGCTTCTTGCGTGGCAAAGAGAAGCCCGACCCAAATAGCTTTTTCGAGCCCGTCGCACACGCGCTGAAGGGTGCCAGAGCCATTCTCTTCTTCGGCACGAGCACGGGCACGGGGAGCGAAATGGAGCAGTTCAACGCGTGGCTGACCAAGCATCACTCCGACCTGGCGAAACGCGTAGTGGGTTCGCTCACTGTCGATGTTCAGCACCTCACGGACGATCAACTTCTGGCGAAAGCGCGGGAGTTTTATGCGCAGCAACCGCTGGTGCCGGCGAAAGAGTAGCGCGTGAAAAGCCACGATTTGGTTCGGCCACACTGCTTCAGCGTCTGTAGGTATCTCGGATCGATGCCGTGAAAGTCATTCGCGTTTTGCGGAGACACAAAGATTCTGCGCTCGCATGAAAGTCGCCGTTTTCAGCACGAAGCCTTATGACCGCGAGTTCCTCGATCGCGCGAACGGCGGAGTTCATGAGCCGCACTAGCTCAAGTCGCAGATGGCTGCGGAAACCGCGCCGCTGGCGTCAGGATTTGAGGGCGTGTGCGCCTTCGTCATCGACACGCTGGATGCAGCGGGCCTGGAGCAGCTCGCGCGAGGAGGGATGCGGCTAGTTGCGCTGCACTGCGCGGGCTTCAACAACGTGGATCTCGGTGCGGCCACCCGATTCGCCATCGCCGTCGTCCGAGTGCCGGCCTACTCGCCGCATGCCGTCGCCGAGCACGCCGTGGCACTGATGCTCGCGTTGAATCGTAAGCTCCGCCGAGCTTACAATCGGGTCCGCGAGGGCAACTTCGCGCTCGATGGGCTGCTCGGCTTCGACCTGCACGGTCGCACGGTGGGGTTGATCGGGACGGGGAAAATCGGAGCGGTGGTCGCTCGCATCATGCGCGGCTTCAGCTGCGACGTGATCGCCTTCGATCCTTTGCCAAACGAAGACTGCCACGCGCTTGGCGTTCGCTTCGTGCCGCTCGATGCATTGCTCGGCGCGGCCGACGTTATCAGCCTCCATTGCCCGCTGACGCAGCAGAATCACCACCTGATAAACGCGGCAGCCATCGCGCTCATGAAGCGCGGCGTGATGCTGATCAACTCCAGCCGCGGTGGATTGATCGACACGCCCGCCGTGATCGATGCGCTTAAGGCGGGAACGAGCGGCTATCTCGGGCTCGTTGTTTACGAAGAGGAAGGCGGGATCTTCTACCAGGACTGCTCTGGCGCCATCAGCCCGGACGATGTCCTCATGCGTTTGCTCACCTTTCCGAACGTGATGATCACCGGCTACCAAGGCTTCCTCACGCGCGATGCGTTGGGAAACATCGCCGAGACGACCCTCGGGAAC
>CAXSDZ010000245.1:0-3827 GCA_964235505.1 uncultured Chthoniobacteraceae bacterium | reverse complement strand
GTCCCAGCGCCGTGACCGCGGAGAAACCTCAGACGACCCCGGACAAATCCTTCACGATCTGGATGTAGTCTTTGAGCGGCTTTGATGGATTGTCGGCACGCCACGCGATGGTCGCTTCGCGGCGGAGCGGCGGGGAGAGCGGGCGAAAGACGACGCCTTCGTGTGGCAGCCCGGTGACTTGCTCGGGCATAAAGGCAACGCCCAAGCCATCGGCGACAAACTTGAGCGCCGTGGGCTCCGTGTCCGCCTCCTGCAATATCTTCCCGGCAAATCCCGCGGTCCGGCAAAGTTCGAGCAGCCATTCCCGGTCGCCGGGATGGGTCTTCGCCGACATCCCGATGAAGAACTGGAGCGTGAGATCGGCCAGCTTCACCTTCGCCTTCTTCGCGAGCGGATGACAGGCGGCCAGAGCCACGAGGATGGTGTCCTGCCCCACGTCTGCGGAGAGCAGATCGTGGTCGGAAAGCGCCGGGCGCAAACCGACAAAACCGAGATCGATCCGGTGGGCGTCGAGGGCCTTGAATTGCTCGGCGCTGGTCATGTCGAAGAGGTTGAGCGCCACGAGCGGCGAGAGTTTTCGGAACGCGCCGAGAGTGGCCGGCAGCAGGCCGTAATGGATGTTGGCGACGTAGCCAATATTGAGTTGAGAGCTCTCTCCGTGGCTCATCCGCTGCACGGCAGAAACCGATTCATCAGACATCGCGAGCAGCCTTTTCGAGTCAAAGAAAAATCGTCGCCCTTCCTCCGTCAGAGCGATGCGGTTGCTCGCGCGATCAAGCAGTCGAACGCCAATTTCGTCCTCAAGATTTCGCACCTGCCGCGTGAGCGACGGTTGAGCAAGGTGGAGTTTTTTCGCGGCCTTTGTGAAGCTGAGCGCATCCGCAACGGCGACGAAGTAGCGCAGGTGGCGAAGCTCCATTACTTCCAGCATCGCGGGGCCATAGCCAATAGCTATCACAAATCGAAGCGAAGAACGCCAGATTCGCCCTCACATTAGGGATTTTGCGCCCGCTTCGATAGCTGGAGGCTATGAGGAAAGGCGACGGCGAGGTATTTGCCGGGCATGCGTCGTTCCTCGACCCTACTGGCGGTCCGAACCTCATGCGCGCCGGGCGGTGCATCCTCGGCCCTGAAGAATTCTATGAACCGAAAACCGCTGGTGGAGGATATCGAAACGTATGCGCAGGATATCGTGGACACGGTGCGTGAGCCGCTCCTGATGCTGGACACAACGTTGCGAGTCCAATCTGCGAACCAAGCGTTTTATCAAACCTTTCAGGTCACTTCCGAAGAAACGGAGAAGCGGCTGATCTACGAACTGGGCAATGGGCAGTGGGACATTCCGGCCTTGCGGACGCTGCTCGAAGACATCATCCCGACGAGCTCCGTGTTCAATGACTTCGAGCTGGAGCATACTTTCCCAGTCATCGGACGGCGCGTGATGCTGCTCAATGCGCGCAAGCTGCGCCCGGGCAGCCACACCGAGTTTCTCGTGCTCGCGATGGAGGACGTGACCGAACGGCGGCGCTCGGAGGCGGACCTGAAGGCGATCGAAACCTACGCACAGAACATCGTCGATACGGTGCGCGAACCGCTGTTGATTCTCGACACCACGCTACGGGTGCGGAGCGGCAACCGCGCTTTTTATCAAACGTTTCGAGTCTCGCTCGCAGAAACGGAGAACCGGCTGATCTACGAGTTAGGGAATGGCCAGTGGGATATTCCCGATTTGCGAACTCTACTCGAAGACATTGTTCCGAAGAGTTCATTCTTCAATGACTTCCAGCTGGAGCACGATTTTCCAACAATTGGGCGGCGGGTCATGTTGCTCAATGCGCGCAAACTGCAGGCGGGACATCACGGTGAATTGTTGGTGCTCGCGATGGAGGATGTAACGGAGCGGCGCCGAGCGGAAGAGGCCGTCGCCAAGGCCAAGGAAGCCGCTGAAACGGCTAACAAGACAAAAAGCCTGTTTCTGGCAAACATGAGCCACGAGCTGCGCACACCGTTGAACGCGATTCTCGGTTACTCCGAGATGCTTCAGGAGGTCGCCGCCGAGCGAGAGATGCTCGATGAGTTCGGCGCTGACCTCATCAAGATCAACGCCGCGGGCAAGCATCTGCTGGCGCTGATCAATGATATTCTCGACTTATCCAAGATTGAAGCTGGGAAGATGGAATTGTTTCTGGAGAGCTTCGATGTCTCGGAATTAATCGAGGAAATTGCTTCCACGATTCAGCCCTTGGTGGAGCAAAACGCCAATACTCTTCACATTGAGCGCGCGCCGGATTTGGGCTCGATGCACGCGGACCAGATCAAGGTGCGGCAGGGCTTGTTCAACCTCCTGTCGAACGCAGTGAAGTTCACGCAGGCGGGCAGCATCACGCTTCAAGCGGGGCGCGAACGGATGGATGGCAGCGAGTGGATCCTCTTCCGGGTGACCGACACCGGCATCGGCCTGAGCGCTGCGCAAATTGTAAAGTTATTCCAAGACTTCACCCAAGCGGACGCATCGACGACGCGCAAGTTCGGCGGCACCGGACTTGGACTGGCTCTCACGCGGCGCTTTTGCCAGATGATGGGTGGCGACGTGAACGTGCATAGCTTGGCGGGCGAAGGGAGCGTGTTCACAATCAAGCTCCCCGCGGTCGTGAGTGAGACGAAAGCTGAAGCAACGAAGCAACCGGTTGAAGTGATCGGAACCACTCCGGAAATCCTGGCAAACGAGAGCACGGAATCCTTGGCGCCAGGGACTTGTGTGCTGGTGATCGACGACGATCCGACTCAGCGCGATTTGATCCGGCGTTTTTTGAGCAAAGAAGGATTTTGCGTCCGCACGGCAGCGGGCGGTCAGGCGGGGCTGAGCCTCGCGCGGCAGTTGCAGCCGGTGGCGATCACGCTGGATGTGATGATGCCCGAGATGGATGGCTGGAGCGTGCTTTCCGCGTTGAAGGCCGATGCCGCCTTGCGCGAGATCCCGGTTATCATGTTGACGATGGTGGACGACCCTACGCGCGGCTTCACGCTCGGCGCCGCCGATTACGCGACGAAACCGGTGGACCGCGCACGCCTCTCGCAGCTTCTCAAAAAGCACACCTGCCCACATCCGCCGTGCCCGGTTCTGTTGATCGAGGCTGATGCTGCGGCGCGCGCGGTGACGAGGTCGATCGGCGTTCGCGCCGGTGACGACGATCACCTGACTTGGGAGCGGCTTCAGCTTGACGGACATGCAACATTCTCCCCTGTTCGCTCGCGCAAGTGCGCGTCACTCACGCCGGTTCCGCTTCTTGACTTGGATGAGCCGGGCGCGGACGAACGGCGGGTGAACCGGGCGATGATTCTCGCGGCACTGGCGCTGATGCTCGCCCGTGGCGGACAGGCGCCGGGGGACGCAGGTGATCCGCTGCCCGCGGTCCTGGCGCCGCTGGCCTGCCTGACCGCCGGGGTCGTCATCGCGCGGCTGGTCGGGCCGGCACTGCGCGCCGCGGAGGTGGCCTCGCGGCGCGGCCCGCTGGCCGGGCGCCTGGCCGCGCTCGGGCTGGCCCGCGCGCCGGCCGTCCCGGCGGTCACCGTCGCGGTCGTCGCCGTCTCCTTCGGGCTGGCCTGCTTCGCGGCGGCCTACGCGGCGACGCTCTCCGACGGCCGGCGCGACCAGGCCGCCTTCCAGGCGCCGACCGACGTGGTCCTGCGCGAGACCCCCGAGTTCGTCGCGCCGCTCGCCGTCGCCGACCTGGGGACCTGGCGCCAGCTGGCCGGCGCCGGCGGCCGCGTCCTGCCCGTCCACCGCGGCTCTGCCGCCGTGCCCCGCGGCGCGCAGCGCGTCAGCC
>CAXSDZ010000244.1:5427-6974 GCA_964235505.1 uncultured Chthoniobacteraceae bacterium | reverse complement strand
TGCGAAAATCCTGCTCCGTCGCGGCGACAATGCGTTGAGCGTTGGGAGTTGAGCATTGAGCGTTGGACGTTTCAGCCGGTGACTGGAACGCAACCGCCAGCCAATCCAGCAGCTCGGGGTGCGACGGCGGCTGGCCTTGCGCTCCGAAATCACCGCTCGTTTTCACCAGGCCCGTGCCGAAGAACTGCTGCCAAAAGCGGTTCACGATCACGCGCGCAGTGAGCGGGTGCTCGGGCGAGACCAGCCACTTCGCGAGATCGAGCCGGGTCAAAACCGCGCCGTCTCTCGCCGCCAGCGGCGGGAAGATCGCGGGCACCCCAGGCATCACTTTGTCACCCGGTTTGTCGTATTGCCCGCGGAGCATGATGTGCGTTTCGCGCCGCTGATCCATGTCGTGCATGACAAAGGTTTTCACCACCGCCGTTTCGACCTTCTTCTTCTGCTCCCCAAGTGCTTTTTCCTCCGCCTGCAGCGGGTCGAAGTGCTTGCGGGTGCCCGCATAAACCTCGCTCAGAAAATACTCGCGAAGCTGCGCGTTCTGCTCCGGCGTCCGTGCTTTCGATTCCGCCGAGCGGAAGAGCTCCCGGACTGGCTTCGGCACTTTGTCTCCCAAGTCCTTGCCTTGGTTTCCCTTCTCCCACGCGAGGAGCGACTGCGCGGGATCGGCCGCGGGGTTGTCATCAAACTCAACGCCCGTCTTGTCCCAATAAACGGTGCCGCCGTATTGCGTGAAAGCCAGGCCGTCAAACTTGTCTCCTGGCTTGAGCTTGAGCTGCTCGACAGGCACTTCGAGCCGCGCCCATTCTCCCAGCTTCGGCAGCTCGCCGAGCTGCAACTTTTCGGGAGTGCCAGACTGGCCAAATGTGATCGCGTCCTTGTCGCCCCAGTTTGCGCGGTATTTCCAGTTCCCCTCCGAGTGCCACTGGAGCATCACGGCCTTTGGCGGGTGCTGCGGATCGAGCCAGACGTAGGCGAAAATCTTGCCGGTCGTCGGCACGCTGAATGGCTTTCCGATGCCGTCGAAAAAGTCCTGCGCGATGCCCTCGCCCGTCCGCTTGATCGCACGCGATCCGCTTTGCACCGGCGCACCTTCCTCCGCGCTGACCCACGTGAGCGGCTGGCCGGCAGCTCCCGCTTTCGCGCCGTCGGGCGGGGCATCGTCCAGCCAAACCGTCTCGACGTGCTTCACTTCCGGCAGCGGATCGAGCGTCGCGGGATCGGAATATTCGATCTTCGCGAGCTCATCCCGGGTGCGCTTCCGCACGTCGCCAAGCTTCGCCTCCAGCGCTGCCAGCTCCGTCTCCTGCTCCGCCGTGGTGAGCCGCAGAATCGGCGCGGTGTCGATCGCATTGCCATCCATCGCTGGGTCGGCGGCGGAGTTGAAGAAGGCGTAAAGCTGGTAAAACTCCTTCTGCGAGATCGGGTCGAACTTGTGGTCGTGGCACTGCGCGCAGCCTGCGGTTAGCCCCATCCAGACGCCCGCCGCTGTGTCCGCGCGATCGACCGAGTAGCGATGCGCCCCGGCGGGCTCCCGCCCGAGGCGCAGG
>CAXSDZ010000244.1:5071-5417 GCA_964235505.1 uncultured Chthoniobacteraceae bacterium | reverse complement strand
AACTCCTCATTGATCGCGCCGCCTTCGCTTGTCGTCACATTGCAGCGCGAAAAGCCGGACGCGATTTGCTGGTCGCGCGTGGCACTTGGAAGCTGGTCGCCGCCGAGCTGCCAGATGGTGAACTGATCAAAAGGCAGGTTGTCGTTGAAAGCGCGAATGACCCAATCGCGATACGCCCACATGGAGCGCTCATTATCCAGATGCAGCCCGTGCGTGTCGCCGTAGCGCGCGGCATCGAGCCAGTAGTGCGCCAGGTGCTCGCCGTAGCGCGGTGACGCGAGCAGGCGATCGACGGCCTTTTCGTAGGCGTCGTCCGCCTTGTCGGACACGAAGCCATCGATCTCCT
>CAXSDZ010000244.1:0-5061 GCA_964235505.1 uncultured Chthoniobacteraceae bacterium | reverse complement strand
TCCGCGAGAAAAGCGTCCACTTCCGCAGTCGTCGGCGGCAGGCCGGTGAGATCAAAAGAAACGCGCCGCAACAGCACCTCCTTGGTCGCTTCGGGCGCAGGCTGGAGCTTCTTTTCCTCGAGCTTCGCAACGATGAAATGGTCGATTGGGTTCCGCGGCCACCGTGCGTTTTGGGTGGGGGGAAGCTCCGCGCGGGTCGGCGCTTGAAAAGCCCAGTGCTCCTGAAACGGCGCGCCCTGCTCGATCCACGCTTTCAGCTTCGCGACCTGCTCTGGCTGGAGCGGCTTGTGCGACTTCGGCGGCGGCATGAGCTCGTCCTTGTCCTCGGAGGTGATTCGCACCCACGCGTCGCTCTTTTCCAAGCTCGCCGCATGAAAAGGAAAGATGCCCTCGCGCTCGGCGAAAAGACCGTCGCGGGTGTCGAGCCGCAGCTTTGCCTCGCGCGTCCCCGCATCCGGCCCGTGGCAGTGAAAGCAATGATCCGAAAGGATCGGCCGGATGTCGCGGGTGAAGTCGATTCTACCCGAACTGGGCGGCTCGATTGCTCCGGCGGAAAGGGCAAAGACGCAGAAGGGTAAAAAGAGGAAATCGGAACGGCGGAACATGACAGCGAGGAACCAGAAACGGCGCGAGAGCGCTAACTCAGAACAGCCAATCTCTCAACCGCTTTGTCCTTAGCCTCAGCACAAAAAGCAGCAGGCGCTTCCGAGCTGCGAAGCCCGAAAACGCCTGCTGTAAAAACTGAATCGATTGAGGAGTCTATCGTTAGACCACGGGACCGCTGCCGCCACCGCCACGCCGTCCCATGATCATCCGATAGAGGAAGAGCAGGAGCATCGCGCCGACTACCGAGACGATCCAACCCGCCTGATAGTTGCTCCCGAAAAACATGCTCCCCAGCAAGCTTCCGATGAACGACCCGACCAGGCCGATGATGATGGTAATGATGCACCCACCCGGATCCCTGCCAGGCATGAGGAACTTCGCGATAACTCCGATGATCAAACCGATCACCAGAGTTCCAATAAGGCCGTGTTGGTCAAACATACGCCGCTGATTCGCCCCTACCGGATCGGATGGCCGTGCATGTCGCGCGTCATCCGTCAACTCTCCGTTATCTTCCGTCTGCGCCCGGCTTGGCGCCCCAATGCTCGACTAATTCCACGAGCGTCCGCACGCCGAAGCCGGTGGCTCCGCGCGCCAGATGGGCCTGATCTTTTTCGCGGTGCGCGGTGTAGGCGATGTCGAGGTGCGCCCACGGCGTTTCTTCCGCGAACGTCTTCAAGAACGCAGCCGCTGTGCAGGCGCCGCCAAGCCGGCCACCGCTGTTCTTGATGAGCGCCACGTCGCTTTTGATCTGGTCGTCGTATTCAGGAAACATCGGCATCGGCCACAGGCGCTCGCCCGCCCTTTCGGAAGCCGCCAGCACCGCCGCATTCCACGCGCTGTCATTTGCCCAAAGCCCGGCGGCATAGTCGCCCAGCGCCACCCCGCAGGCGCCGGTGAGCGTGGCAAGATCGATGATTGCCGCGGCCTTCAAATCCTTGCGCGCATACGCGATTGCGTCGGCGAGGACCACGCGGCCTTCGGCGTCGGTGTTGATGATTTCGATGTGTTTGCCATCGTATGTCGTGACGATGTCGCCCGGCCGATATGCAGCGGCCCCCGGCATGTTTTCCGCGCTCGCGATCACCGCGACGACGTTTCGTTTCAGCCCCAGCGCCGCGATGGCCGCCATCGCCCCGAGCACCGCCATGCCGCCGCATTTGTCAAAGATCATGTCTTCCATTCCCGCCGCTGGCTTGATGGAAATGCCGCCGGTGTCGAAGGTGATCGCCTTGCCCACCAACGCGACCGGCGGCTGGTTCTTCGGCCCGCCGCGGTGCTCCAGCACGATCATGCGCGGTCCGCGCACGCTGCCCGCACCGACGCTCAAGAGACCGCCGAATTTCCCTGCGCGCAGCCGCTTATCATCGAACACCGTCGCGTCCAGCCCGTGTTTGGATGCCAACTGCACCGCGCGTTGCGCGAGCGTCTCGGGATACAGCACGTTGCCCGGCAGATTGCCGATGCTTCGGCACGCATTGGTCGCCTCGCCAATGATGCGGCCGCGGTTTGCGGAGCGCTTCACGCCTGCGATTTCCTCGCGTGCAACCAGCAGCCGCACCTTGTCGAGCGCCGTAGTTTCCGAGGCTTTGAAAAGCTCGAAGCGGTAATCCGCCAGCGCCACGCCTTCGACCACTTGCGCGGCAAACTGCGGCCAGTCTTCCAGATGGACGGCGAACGAGGTGCGGCCGATTTTCTTCAGAAACATCGTCCCCACGCCAGCGGCGGTTCGCAGAGCCGCCGCGTCGATCTTCGCCCGCTCGCCGAGCCCGATGAGCAGCTCGCGCTCGTGCCGCAGGTGCAGCAAGGCGCGCGGTTTTCCCGAAAATTCCTTCTCGGAAACGGCCGGGATAATCCGCGCTCGCGCATCCTGCGGGATGAAGCGGACTGTGATTTCGTCACCCTTCGCCGGTGCTCCGACTGCCTCGATGGCGATTTTCACAGTTGCACCGTTTGCACGGAGTAGATGTCTTCGATGGCGAGCAGATCTGCGATCAGCGCCTCGCCAGGCACGGAGTCGAGATTCAGCACCGTGAGCGCCCGCCCGCCGACTTCGTTGCGGCTCAGCGACATGCTCGCGATGTTCACCTCGTGCTTTCCAAAGAGCGTGCCGACGAGCCCGACGATGCCGGGCCGATCGCGATTCTCGAAAAGGAAAAGCACGCCCTCGGGTTTCGCCTCCACGTGACGCCCGTTGATTTTGACGATGCGCGGCGTCGCGCCGAAGAAGGTCGCCGCCACCGAGACCCAGCCGCCTTCCCCCGTCGCCGTCAGCTCGATCAGCTCGGCGAAGTCTGTCGAATTGCTTTCGCGCGACTCGGTTACTTTCAGTCCGAGATTTGCCGCGAAGCCGGGCGCGTTCACGATGTTCACCTCTCCCCCGCCCGCCTGCCGCAGGAAGCCGGTGAGCACCGAGCGCGTGATCGGAGTCGTGTCGGTCTCGTAAATTTTCCCATGAAAATTCACGTTCAAGCTGTCGCAGCGCTTCGCCGCGATCTGCGACAGGAAAAAGCCGAGCCGCTCGCCGAGCTGAATGTGCGGCCCGAGGATCGCCATCGTTTTCGCATCGACGCTCGGCATGTTCACCGCGTTGCGGATTTCGCCCGAAAGCAGCGCAGCCCGGATTTGCTGCGCGACTTCGATTCCGACATTTTCCTGCGCCTCCGTGGTGGAAGCGCCGAGGTGCGGCGTGAAAACGATATTTGGGAGCGCGCGCAGCGGGTAGTCGGCGGGCGGCGGCTCTGTTTCGAAGACATCGAGCGCTGCGGCGGCGACTTGCTTGGATTTCAGCGCGTCGAAAAGCGCCGCCTCATCGATCAAACCACCGCGCGCGCAGTTCACGATCCGCACGCCCTTCTTCGCCTTCGCGAGCCGCTCGCGATTGAGCATGTGCTTCGTCTCCGCCGTGAGCGGCATGTGCATGGTGATGAAGTCCGCCTGCGGCACGATCTCATCCAGCCGCTCGACCAGCTCGACCTGCAAGGACCGCGCCCGGCTTTGCGAAAGATACGGATCGTAAGCCAGCACGCGCATCCCAAAGGCAATCGCGCGCCGCGCGAACTCGGTGCCGATGCGCCCCATGCCGAGGATCGCGAGCGTCTTTCCATAAAGCTCCACACCTTCAAAACTCTTCCGATCCCACTTGCCCGCCTTCACGCTCGCATCGGCCTGCGGGATATTTCGGGCGATCGACATCATCAGGGAAAACGCGTGCTCGGCGGTGGAGATCGTGTTTCCGCCCGGCGTGTTCATCACGATGATGCCGCGCTTGCTCGCGGCATCGACATCGACGTTATCGACGCCGACACCCGCGCGTCCGATCACCTTCAGCTTCTTCGCCGCCTCGATCAGCTTCGGCGTCGCCTTCGTCTGCGAGCGCACGACGAGGCCGGAATACTCGCCGATGATCTCCAGCAATTGATCTTCCTTCAGCCCGGTCTGGACGGTGACATCGAGCAGCCCGCCCTCGGCGAGCTCGCTCACGCCTCGTTCAGAGATCGGGTCGGCGACGAGGACTTTCGGAGTGGTCATGGTGTTTTTGGGAAAAGGGGAGCGATTCTTTGCGGGCCGCTCCCGCGGGCAAGGTAAAAGCGCGCAGGTGTGGAACGAAGCAGGGTTGAGAAGTGCGATCACCCATGGACGGCGAGGTCTTCGCCCCCCGGTTTTGACTGGGTGGCAGCGGAGCACTTCAGCCTTGAAGCACATCCGTTGCCCGCACTCTCAGATGCCAATAGCTTCCATGCGCTGAAGGGGACTCACCACCTGGGCAGGCTGCGGGGTCAGGTAGCGCATGGTCGTTTCCAGGCTGACATGCCCGAGAAGCTCCTGGAGATCGCGCGCCGCAGCTCCGCCCGCATGCGCGTGCGTGGCGTAGGCGTGCCGGAGCCAATGCGGCGTTGGGCACGGTTTCAAGCCGGCCCGCCGCCCGGCCTCGCGCACGGCACGCTGCACATGCACCTCGTGCATCCGCCACCGCACAGGCTCACCCGTGCGCGGGTGCGCTGCCACCTTGTGCGCGGGAAAAAGCCACGCCCACTCTTCGCGCAACCCCATTCCCCGGGCTTTGCGCGCCAACCCGCCAGGCACGTAGGCGTGGAGCTTTTGCGCCGCATCGCTGCGCCACCGCGCCCGCGCCACCGTCATCTGCACCCTGATTTCTTCGACCAAACAGTCCGGCAGCGGCACCAGCCTGTCTTTGCGCCCCTTGGCCCCGCGGATCGCCAGTTGCCGCGCCGCGAGCTGCACATCCTTGAGCCTCAACTCCAGCGGCTCGCTCACCCGCAGGCCGCACCCGTAAAGGAAGCGGGTCGCCAGGCGTGTCGGATAGCCGCCGCGATCCTCCAGCGCTTTGAGCAACGCCGCTATCTCCTCCATCGGCAGCGCGACCCGCACTGTAGCGTCGCGCCGTGCTCGCAAGGCCTGCACATCTCCTAAAGGCTCCCCGAGTGCTTCGGC
>CAXSDZ010000243.1:0-7000 GCA_964235505.1 uncultured Chthoniobacteraceae bacterium | reverse complement strand
CGTGAAGACGAGCCGCGCGTCGTCCGCATCGAGGCGACGCCGCACGAGGCTGTGCTCACGCGAGGCGCGGAGCAGCAGCTCGCCGTCGCCGCGCATTTCTCCGACGGCACTTCGCGCGATGTGACGGCGCTGGCGTGCTTCGACTCCGTCTCGCGCGACATGGCGGAGGTCGATGCCACGGGCCGCGTGCGGCTCGGCCAGTTGCCGGGCGATGCCGCCGTGATGGTGCGCTTTCAAGAGCAGGTCGATGTCTTCCGCGCGACGATCCCGCTCGGCGCGCCGATGCCAGAGCTGCCGCCCGCGCGCAACTTCATCGACACGCTCGTCTTTGAAAAACTCCGCACGCTCGGCCTGCCGCCATCCGGGCCTTGTGACGACGCGACCTTTCTCCGGCGCGTTACGCTCGACCTTGGCGGCCGTCTTCCCACGGCTGCGGAAGCGGAGCGCTTCCTCGCTGATGGCAGCGCGGACAAACGCGACCTCGCGATCGAGCGCCTGCTCGCAAGCGACGACTACGCCGACGCATTCGCAAACAAGTGGACTGCGCTCCTGCGCAACAAACGCAAGGAGCCGCCGACCGCGCGCGGCACTGTCGCCTTCCACGACTGGATGCGCGAGCAACTGCGGAGCGGCGCGCCCTATGCCAAGTGGGTCCGCGACATTCTCACTGCGTCCGGCAGCATCACCGCAAATCCCGCAGTCGCCTGGTATCGCGCGGTGCCAAAGCCGCAGGAGCAACTTCAGGATGTCGCGCAGCTCTTCGCCGGCACGCGGCTCCAGTGCGCGCAGTGTCACCACCATCCTTTTGAGCGCTGGAGCCAGCAGGATTACTACGGATTTTCCGCCTTCTTTTCCACGCTGGACCGCAAGAAGAGCGAGGAGCCGATGGAGGAAATTGTCTTCCACCAGACGCGCGAAGCTTCCGCCGAGCATCCGCGGACCAAGCAGCCGGTGAAGCCGACGCTGCTCGGCGGCCAGCCGCTGGCGCTCGCGCCGGAGACCGACCCACGCATCACTTTGGCCGATTGGCTTACGGGGGCGGAAAATCCGCTCTTCGCACGCACGCTGGCGAACCGCTATTGGAAACACTTCTTTGGCCGCGGACTCGTGGAGCCGGAGGACGACATGCGCGTCACAAACCCCGCGACGAATCCCGCGCTGCTCGATGCGCTCGCCCGGCATTTCACCGAGAGCGGCACCGACCTGCGCGCCCTCTGCCGCACGATCTGCCAAAGCCGCACGTATCAACTCGCCTCCGAGCCGAACGCGCACAACGGCTCGGACCGCCAGAACTTCTCGCGCTCTTATCTGCGGCGCATCCCGGCGGAAGCGCTGCTCGATGCGCTCGATGTGGTCACCGGCGCGCCGACGAAGTTCGCCGGCCTGCCCGCGGGCACGCACGCTATCCAGCTCCCGGATGACTCGGCAAACGCCAGCAGCTACTTCCTCACCGTCTTCGGGCGCCCGGACAATGCGAGCGCCTGCGAATGCGAGCGGGTGAATGACGCGAGCCTCGCGCAGCGGCTGCATCTGCTGAATGCGAAGAGCGTGCAGGAGAAGCTCGCGAGCCCGCAAGGCCGCGCGGTGCAGCTCGCGAAGGACACCGCACCGCCGGCGGAAAAGCTGCGCTCCGTGTATTTCGCGGCGCTCGGCCGCCCGCCGAGCGAGGAGGAGACAAAGACTGCCATCGATTTCCTTGCGAGAAAAGCGGGCGCGGAGCCGCAAGCGTGGGAGGACATCCTGTGGGCCGTGGTGAACACAAAGGAGTTCAGCTTCACCCACTGATGCGCCCTGTGCTGCGCCTGCGTTTCGTCACCCTCAGCGCGGCGTTGCTCGCCCACTCGGCGGCGCTCGCGCAACTGCCAAGCCCGCGGCTCGACAGCGCGTTTCCACCGGGCGGCCAGCTCGGGACGGAGGTGGAAGTCGCGCTTTCCGGCAGCGACCTCGCGGATGTGGCGAGTCTCGTATTTGATGCTCCGGGGCTCATTGCGGCGAAGGGCGAAGGGCAGAACTTCCGCGTCACGATCGCGCCGGATTGTGCGCGCGGCGTCCATGAACTGCGCGCGATCGGGCGCTTCGGCATTTCCACGCCGCGCCTGTTCGTGGTCGGCGACGCGCCCGCCATCCTGGATCCCGGCAGCAACCACACGCCGGAAACTGCCGCGGCCATTGCCGTTCCAAGTGTCGTGTTTGGGCGCATGGACACGGACCAGCGCGACGTGTTCCGCTTTTCCGCGCAGCGCGGGCAGACTGTGCATCTTGCCTGCACCGCACTTGCCTTGGATTCTCCGGCAGATCCGGTGCTCACGATTTCCGATGCTGCCGGGCACACGCTGGCGCGCGCGGACGACGAGCGCGACCGCGATGCGCAGCTCGACTTTGTCGCTCCCGCTGACGGCGACTACCTGCTTGCCGTTCACGACAAGCTCTTCGCAGGAAGCGCCGCGCACATCTATCGGCTCACACTTTTGGCGCAGCCCGAAGCGATCCCGCCGCAACAACCGGCGAACGCTGCGAAAATTGGTGCGGGCAACGAGATCGCGGAGACGGAGCCGAACGACACCGCCGCGACGGCGCAGGTGGTCGCGCTGCCCGCCGACATTCGCGCCGTTTTTGATCGCGACTGGTTTGAGTTCCGCGCCGAGGCGGGTCGCGCGCTTTGGCTGGAAATCTGCGCCGCTCGCGACGGCGTGCCGTGCGATCCCATGCTCGTCGTGCAAAAGGTGACGCGCGACGCGGCGGGCAAGGAAACGATGAAACAAGTGGCGGAACTCGACGATCAGCCCGACGCGCCCGCACCGCCGGCCTGGCTGATCGGCTCCCGCGATCCAGCCGGGAAATGGACGCCGGATGAAACAGCGGCCTACCGCATCCGCGTCGCCGATCGTTTTGGGAAGCACGGGAGCTACCGCCTCATCATCCGCGACGTGGCCCCGGACTTCGCTCCGGCGGCGCTGGCGAGCTCGCCGGCGAACGAGGAAAAGAAGCTCTTCATCTGGCAGCCAAATCTACGCCGCGGCGGCAGCGCAGCCTTTCCCGTGGCGGCTGGGAGGCGCGGCTACGACGGCGAAATCGTGCTGCGCGCGGAAGCGTTGCCGGCGGGCGTCACGGCCAGCGGCGTCATCCCAGCGGGTGCCCCGACGGGTTGGCTTGTCTTCCACGCCGCGCCGGATGCCGCGGCGTGGGGCGGCCTCCCGCGAGTGATCGGCGAAGGGGGCGGCATCCGCCGCGAGCTGCCCGGACTCACCTACCGCTGGAGCGTGGAGAACCGCGACAATCAGCGCCTGGATACGCGCCTCTGCCGGCTCGCCGTCGGCGTGTGCGAAGAGCCTGCGCCGCTCGTAATCACTGCGGCGGAGCAGAAGACGTGGACCGCGATTCTTGGCGAAACCCTGGAGATTCCGCTGGCGATTTCCCGCTCCGGCCAGCCGAAAGGCGAGTGGCAGCTCGCGCCCGTCGCGTTTCCCGGACTCGCGAAGTTTGAGCCGGTCAAGTTCGACGGTGCCGCCGCGACCACCGCGAAGCTCGTCCTCCCACTCCAAAATAAGGACGGCAACAACTTCGTCCCGGGCACCTACACCTTCTTCCTCCGCGCCAGCGGCACCGTCGCCACGACGGCGGACGAAAAGGCAGCGCCGAAAGATTGGAAGCACGTGGAGTTTTCCGCTCCCATTTCCGTGACGCTCAGCCCGGCGCCTGCGCCACCCGCGAAATGAAAGCGGTTGCCTGGACTTTCCTGCTCGCCGCCGTCACGACCGCGGGCGCTGCTCCGCTGCCGATCGCCGACGTGGAGCGCACGCAGCCGGTTGATTTCGCGAGCGAGATCTATCCCGCCCTGAAGCAGAACTGCCTCGCCTGCCACAACACGACCAAGGCCAAGGCAAACCTGAATCTGGAGTCTTCCGCACTCATGCAAAAGGGCGGCGACAGCGGCCCCGCGCTCGTCCCCGGCAAGGCGGCGGAAAGCCTTCTGCTGAAGTCTGCAGCGCATCTCGATGAAGACCTCATCATGCCGCCGCCCGGCAATAAAGCGAACGCGCTGGCGCTCGCCCCGGAGCAGCTCGGGTTGTTGCGGCTGTGGATCGATCAAGGCGCAAAAGGGGAAAGTGTCGCTGACGCGCGAGGGCCGCTCCCGTGGCGTTCACGCACGGCAGCGGGGCCGGTGCAGGCCGTCGCGATTTCGCCGGATGGTCGGCTCGCCGCTGCGGCGCGCTCCAACCGGGTGGAGCTGTGCGAGCTGGGGACCGGGCGCGTGCTTTCCGCTCTGCGCGACCCTGCCTTGTCGGAGCTGGCGCCGTGGAAAGGCGACGCCGTCGCGGACCGCGATGCAGTGATGGCGGTGGCGTTCGGCTCCGACGATTTGCTGGCGACCGGCGGCTTCCGCACGGTGCGTTTTTGGCGGCGGATGCCCCGGAAAGTGTTGCGTGATTTCGGCGCGCTGGCAGAGGCGGCGACCGTCCTCGCAGTCAGCCCGGATGGGCACTGGGCGGCGGCGGGCGATGGCAAAGGCGCGGTTTGGCTATGGGCGTTCGACACCGAGAAGTTCGAGCCCGCCGCACTCCGTGAGCACGCCGCTCCGATCTCCGCGCTCTGCTTTTCCGCGGACGGCGCGCTCCTTTCCTGCGCGGAAGATCGCAGCGTGCGCGTCTGGTCAGTAGCGAGTCGCGCCGCGGTTTGGAAAGGCAATGCGCCGTCCGCGATTCACGCGCTGACGCTGCTGGAAGGCGGACAAGAAATGCTCGCGGGATGTGCCGACGGAGTGGCGCGGGTCTGGCCATGGCTCCCGGAAGCACCCGCGCAGTTCCCGGCCGCGACGCGGGAGTTCAAGCTGCAGGACGCTTCACTGCGCGCGTTCGCCGCCGCTGTTGGCGGCACGTTCCTTTGGGTGGCGGCAGATGGGTCGGTGAGGACTTCCAGCGTGAGCGATGGGAAAGAGCAGACGAAGATCGCGCCAGAGCATCCCGCAGCAGTCCGCGTGGCGCTGCTGGAACGCGAGGCCCAGGTGGCGCAGGGATTGGTCGCCACACGCAAAGCCCTGCTCGCCACCGCGGCGGAAAAGGCGAAGAAGGAAAGCGATGGCGCGCGGACCGCGGCGCAGGCATCGGAGCAGGCGCGGGCGGAAGCCCGTCGCAAGCGCGACGAGGCCGGAACTGCCACCGAAGCGCAGCGTGCAAACCCCGGCGACAAGCCGCTGGAGGATGCCGCGAAAAAGGCTGCGGAAGCCGCCGAGAAAGCAGACGCCGCGCAGCGAGGGGCAAAGGGAAACGCCACACTCGGCGCCCGGCTGGCGGGCGAGGCGGCAGCCGCACAGGCGACTGCGGAATCCGCGCTCGCGGGTGCGGATGCGGCAGTGCCCGGAACTCAGGCGGCGCTGGATGCGGCGAAAAAGATCGCCGCGGAGCCGCTGCAACTCGTCCCGCGAAACGGCACCGCCATCGTGGCTCACGTCGATGGCCGCATGCGGCAGATCGCCTGCGAATCTGGCGCGCTGCTTGAGCCGCCGGATGTCGCTGGAGTCGTTGCGCTGACTCCTGCCGGCGAGCTTCTCTGCGTCGGAACCGACACGCGCGTCCGCCTGACCAGCCTCCGCCGGGAGTGGGCGCTGGAGCGTGTGATCGGCGATGCGGATGATCCCGCGCTGCTCGCCGACCGCGTGATGTCGCTCGCATTTTCGCCGGACGGAAAGCTGCTCGTCACCGGCGGCGGCACCCCCTCGCGCGAGGGCGAGCTGAAGTTGTGGCGCGTGGCCGATGGGACGCTCCTCCGCACTATCGGGAAGGCGCATGCGGACACGGTGAACAGCGTCGCCTTTTCGCCGGATGGCGAACTGCTCGCGACCGTCGCGGGCGATCGCTCGGCGCGCATTTGGAGTGTGGCGGACGGATCGCGGATCGCACTTCTCGAAGGCCATACCGGCCCCGTGCTGAGCACCGGGTGGCGGGCGGATGGCCTGGCGCTCGCAAGCGGCGGGGCGGACCGCAGCGTGCGCCTCTGGGATCTCGCCACCCGCCGGCAGACGCGAAACATCAACACCTTCGGAGGCGAAGTGGCGGCGGTGAGTTTCGTCGGTCCGGGCGAAATGCTGCTCACAGCCTGCGGCGACAAGCTCGCGCGCATCGATGACAAGCCGCTGCCGGACTCCGCCGCCTTCCCATTCTGCGCCGCGGCCGATCCTGGCGGCCGCTTCGTGGCGGTGGGCGGTCAGGACGGCGTGCTGCGGATCTGGACCGTGGCCGATCGTAAGCTCGTGCGGACATTCGCCCCCGCATCGCCGTGATGCCGCCAGGCCCGTGATGCCGCTGAAGAATCGGGCACTCTCCCGATCACTGCGAGCGATGCAGCGCCCGTGACCGCGGCGCGTGTTCGCTGCAACGCATGGTTCTGCGATTCCGGGTGTTCAGTCACAGTCGTATCCGTAGTGAGGTTCTTTGCAGTGGCGGCAGACAAACTTGTAGATAGCGGGGCTGCCGCCCGGTTCGTAGTTGGGTGCGAACTCGGATAGTTGAGCGGCAGTCCAGCCGGTTGAAGCGAGAAACCTGTCGAGCGCAGCGCCAGATAACAAACGCAACTCGTCGCGGGACACATCGCCGTGAAACTCACAGGCGTCGTCGCAGCAACTCAATCAATCCTCGCCCTGCCATGAGATGTAACCGGGAGTGCGACGCGTGACCTCGCCGATAATCTCGGATGCAAGGCCGGCCTTGGTGAGGGAATGGTCGTCGCAGAACATCGCGTCAAAACGCTCAGCAGCGGAACCGTCGGCGATGCACCACGGACAAATCTGCTCCCGAACGGTGTCGAGGCAGTAAGTGGAAGCCGTGTAGATGTAGCCGCGCGCCTGACCACAGCAAATGCACGCGGCTGAGCTGGGCTTGATGCTGCCGGTGACTATCGGGTCTGGATGGTAGCGAAATGAAGGCAACATTTACAGGTGGCGCGAGGAAACGCCGAACGACCCCAAGCTCAGCGACTGCGGAGCGCGGCGCGCTGGCTGCGGAGA
>CAXSDZ010000242.1:0-7052 GCA_964235505.1 uncultured Chthoniobacteraceae bacterium | reverse complement strand
CCCGACGACGGCCTGCCGCGCGACGCCGAGCAATGCAGCCGCCAACGGCGCGGCTGGCTCCTTTTGCGCGAGCAGCCTGCGTGCTGCCGCCAGCGCCGCGCGGCGCGTTTCCGATGCGCCGCCACCCGCCTGCTCGCGCTCTCCGCCGAGCGCGAGCGCCACCGCATCGGCCCACGCGGGCGGCGTAGTTTTCAGCTCCGCCCGCGCCATTGCGCGCAGCACCAGCGACTGCGCTTCGGGCGAAGCCGGCTCACGGACTGTGGATGCGAGCAACTCCTGAATCGCCGCATCGTGCGCGGCTCGCGAGAGCAGCGTTTCGAGCTCGCCGCTCCCCTCGGCGGAAAGTTGCGGAGCAGCCAGCCGCTCGCGAAAAAACTCGGCCAGCGCGCCGCCCCACTCCGGGTGCCGCCCCATCACCCACATCGCCGTCTCGCGCAGGTCTGCATTCGGCGAACGGAGAAATGGCAGCGCCTGCTCCGGCTTTAAAGCGCCACCGCCCATCTCGCAGAGCGCGACCAACGCCGCGCGCTGCACCGCCGCGCTCTGGTGCGCGAGCCCGAGAGCCGTTGACTTTGCATCGGCGATTTCGGTCAGCGCGAAGATGATCGCGTGCTCCAGAAACAGGTCGCCATCCGCCGTCGCCATCGCTACGCGCAGTGCGGGCGCAGCTTCCGCGTGGCCGATTCTGCCGAGCGCTTCCGCCACGACGCGACGTTCCGCCGCAACGCGACGCCCTTCCGGCCAACGAGCGGGAACACGCAACAGAGCAGCAATCAATGGCGCACACGCCTCGTGATCGCGAAGCAGCCCGGCAATCTTTGCTGCGGTCTCACGGACGGATGGGAAGCGATGATCGAAGCTATCGCGAACAAGCTTGCGCGCCCCATCGGTGTCGATTTGCGCGAGAGCCCAAAGCGCGCGGGAGCATTCTCGTTCCGAGTGGCTGGTCCCGAGCAGGGCTGAGAGCGCCAGCTCGGTGGACACTTTTGGCAGCGCCGGAAACTGCCGCGCCTCCCGCATCCACTGCTCCGCGCGAGCTTTTGCCACGAGCTGCGCATTCGCCCGCTGCGCAACCGCGGGACTGCTTTCATCGAGACGACGCGACAAGTCCAATGCGCTGGGCGATGCCCAATCCATCTTGCGTCCGCGCGGGTCAAACGTGCTCGGGACATCTTTCCTCCGCACCCGATAAATCGCCCCGAGCACGTCCGGCTTCGCGAGCTGCGAGGTCGGGCAACAAAGCTTATACCAGCCGCCGGTATCGACGATGAGCAGGCTGCCATCGGCATCCTCCAGCACGTCGGTCGGGTGAAAGTCCGCGCTGCTCGAGACCACGAAATCGCTGTCGCGCGTTTTGAAAGTCGCGCCCGCGGGCTCCAGCACGTGGCGCGTGACTTTGTGCAGATTGAAAAGCGTCGCGAAGAAGTTGTCGCGATACTCGCCACCGAAAACCGCCGATTCGTAACGGCACAAACCGCTTGGCGCACCGGGTCCGAAATGCGTCATCGCCGGCAGCAAACGCGGGCTGGTGCGCGGGACGCCTTCGGTCACCTCGTTCACCTTTCCGAAAACGCCGCCCCACACCGCGTGGCCGAGTCCATCGCGTTTTCCTTCGCCGGAAAGATCGATGAATGTGGAGGTGAAGATCGGCTCGCCCGTGCGGGTGAAGGCGACCTCGACGGGGTTGTCCATCCCGCCGCTCATCACGCTTTCCAGACCTGTGCCATCCGGGCGGCAGCGGAAGATGTGGGCCGCGCGATCGGTGATCGGCGGCTTCCCGGCGCGCTCGTGCGTCTGCTCGGCAAAGGCGCCTTTGCACCAGTAAATCCACCCATCCGGCCCGAGGAACGGCCCGTGCAGATCGTTCGCGCAACCCGTCAGAGTCTTGCCCTGATACCACTCCACGCGCTGGTCCGCGACGCCGTCGCCATCAGTGTCCGTGAGCTTCCAGATGCTCGGCGGCGCGGCCACGTAAAGCGAGCCATCCAGCCACATCGCGCCCGTGGGAAACATCATCTTGTCCGCGAAAACCGTGCTCCGATCGAAGCGCCCGTCGCCGTCCAAATCCTCCAGCCGCACGATGCGGTGCGGCTTTTGCGCGAGCTGCTTTTCGACTTTGTCATTCGAGCCGGAAGAGTCGGCGACATACAGCCGCCCCTGCTCATCGAACGCGGCGGAGATCGGCCGCTCCACCAGCGGCGGCGCGGCCACGCACTCGATCTCGAAGCCGTCCGGCACCGTGAAGGTCTGCGGACCGAGCTGCACGTCCGCAGCGGAAGCGCCGGCCAGCGACGCCGCTGCCAGCACGAGAAAACGATGAATGTTCATGGGGACGCACAGCCTCTCCATGCAGCGCACCCGCGCGAGCTTGGAACGCTCGCTATTCCGCCGAAGCAAGCAGGCGGCGCATTTCAGTCACCGCCGCAGAGCCGGTGGTGCCGAGCTGATGGATCACCACGGAGGCTGCGGCCATCGCCAGCTCCATCGCCTCGCGCCGCGTCGCGCCGGCGGAAAGTGCGGCGGTGAGGCTGGCGGTCACGGCGTCGCCCGCGCCGACGATATCGATGGGCCCGCGCACCGGCAGCGCCGGCACGAGCTCCGCGCTTCCATCCGCGGCCGCGCCGATGATTCCCTGCTCCGCGAGCGTCACGAAAACCGGCCGCCCATTCTTCCGCGCCAGCGCGGCGGCGCATTCCATCGCACGATCTTCAGCCAGCATCACGTCCAAGCCTGCGCTGCGCGCGAGCTCAGCCGCATTCATCTTGAAAGCGAAAGGCGGAAAGTCGCTCAACCCGCGGCGGCTATCCGCTAGCACGAGCAGCGCGGGATGTTCGGACTGCGCCGCGCGCGCCGCTTCGCGGACGAGCCGCGTGACCACGCCAGTCTCCGGCGCATCGGTCTGCTCCAGCAGCACGAGCGCATCGGCATGCCGCGCGGCCTCGCGCACTGCCGCGGCGAGTCGCTGCTGGAGCGCGATCGGCGTCGGCGTCCAGTTCTTGGAATCGAGTCGGCTGAGCTCGCGCGGCGCGTGGTTCGGCGACAGCATGAGCGGCTTGCAATAGGTGAACGTGCAGCGCTCCGCGCTCGCGAAAAGCCCGTCCAGCCGCACGCCCCGCAGCCTCGCCAGCTCGCGCCGCAGCTCCCAGCCTTCGCCATCCTCGCCGGTCAATCCAATCGCGCGCACCTCACCGACCCCGAGCGCCGCGAGGTTGCTGGCGATCGTTCCCGCGCCACCCGCCTGCGCGCGCACGCGCAAGACATTGTGGACTGGCAGCTCCGTTTCGATCGACCTCTCCTCGCGCGCGGGATCGATCTCCAAATAGCGGTCGAGGCAAAAGTCGCCCGCCAGCGCGATGCGCAGCGCGGCAAAGCGGGAGGTGATTTCGTCGCAGCGCTGCGGAGTCATGGGCAGAGTTCGTGGGTGAGCGCGTGGATGAAGCGCGCGTTGTCGCATTGCACGTAGCGCATCGCGCCGCCCATGCGGGAGTAGCTTTTGCAAAAGCGCAGGTAGTAGGCGGGATTGGTCTTTGGAGGCTCGCCTTGCGCGGCCCAATCCCAGCCGCCGCCATCCTGCAGATCGACGACGAAAATGCTGTGCCCCGAAACCGGCGCGCGACCTTCCTGCGAGCGCAAATTGTGGACGCAGCTCAGCGCCTTCTCGAAAATCTGCGGACCCATGATGGCGGAGCCGATCGACAGGACGACGCCGCCATCGAGCGCATCCACCGCGCCCGCGAACTTGCGAAAGTCGATCTCCGCCGCGCGCCCGAGCGCCGCGCCGTTGAACATCGGGTGGCAGGCGATGATGTCGTAGCCGATGCCGGGATGGACGGTCAGGGAAACCTGATGTTTGCAGGCTTGCGCGAGGATCGAGGCGTGTTTCCAGCGGTGCTCGATCACGTGCTTTCCGTCCTGGAGATCGTGCCGCTCCATCGCGGCGAGCAGCTCCGCCCGCGCGGCGGCAAGCGGGTGCGCGGGCTCGGCGCGGATGACCTGCCGCAGCGCTGCGACGCTCGGCAAAGAAGCACCATCGTCGCGGATGAAACGGCCAAGCGCATCGCCGTAGCCTTTGCCCGAGATGCCGCCCGCGAGCAGCGCGAGATGGATATTGCGCCCGGTCTCATCCCACGTCCCAAAAGTGCCCGCCGCCACGCCGCGCTCCACGCTTTCCGTCGAGCGGCCGAGGAACGCGTATTCCCAATCGTGGATCGTTCCCGCGCCATTCGTGGCGAGGTGCGTCAGCCAGCCGCCCGCGAGCAGACGCTCGACCAGCCGCGCCGCGCCATTGCGCAACAAGTGCGCGCCGTAGATCAGCATGCTTGCCGCGCCACGATCCTTCGCCGCGCGCATGACCCCGGCGCAGGCGGCGACTGCTTCGCGCAAAGCCTCGCTGGCAGGCGGGCCGAGCGGCGCGTCGGGGTCGATCAAAATATCCTCCACGCGCGACAAGCTCTCGCGTTCGGCTAGCGGGCGCACGCTGAGCCGGGAAAGATCGAGCGGCGCGAGCCCTTTCATGCGGCGCGGTCCAGCAGGGTTTCCAGCAGCGGCTGCGCGTCGCGAAAGTCCGGCAAAATCCCATCCGCACCCGCCGCAACCAGGCCTGCGCGTTTGCGAGGATCGACGATGCCGGAGCCGTTCACCGCCTCATCCGTGCAGACGCCGATCGCGACGCCGCCGAGCGCTTTGGTGTCGCGGATTTCCACCGGCCCATCGCCAAATGAAAGGAGCCGATCGCCCGAAATCCCTTCCTCCCGCAGGAACTGCTCAAACGCCGTGCGCTTGGAAAACCGCGCTGGATCGCCCGTGCCGCCATAGATGTGCGGCCCGAAAAAATGCGCGATGCCGAGCAGCGCCGCTTCTTCGCGCACACGCTCCTGCGCTGTCGAGCTGAGGATCGCCGACACGAGTCCCGCCCTCGCGACGCACTTCAAAAACGCTCCCGCGCCCGCGATGAGAAAATCTCCCGGCGCCACCGCGCCACTGCGGATCGCTCCGCTGCGCTCCGCGATTACCACATCCAGCCGCCGCTGGAACGCATCGCGCAACTCCGCAGCATCGAGCTCCATTCCATCGCCTCCACGCGCGATCTCCGCGAGCCGCTGGCATTGGAAAATCGAGGGTTTGCCATTCAGCACCATCACCTCGTCCAGCAGCCGCCCGCGCATCCCTTCGCCTGACGGCCACGCTGCGCAAAATGCATCGCACATCATCTCTGGCCACCCGTGCCGCAGCCACGAAAGCGTGCCGTCGAAATCGAAAACGACGTGGCTGAGCTGCGGGCGTGGAGAAAGGTGAAGGTGCACCGGAGGCGCGACGCTACCGCCCCGCGCCCGGCGCTTAAAGGCTGGAAAGTCGAGGTTTGGCACATCCTTGCTGCCGCGGGATCGCCCGATCGGCGAGGCCCCACCTCGGAACATCCTCATGGCCCGTTTCCCAGCGGTGCAATGCTGGGATCAGCGGGACGCGTTATCCCTTCAAGCAAGCTGAAAACCGGCTACCTTCCGTTCGTGCCGTGTTGCCACATCATGTCTTCGCAAACTCGCTGGAACTCAAATCTCATCTTGTTGATTGCGACTGTGGTTGTTTCAGCGATCGGCATTGCGGTCGTCGCATATGTCGGGACCTTCCCTCGGGAATATTGTGCTGTCGCGCTATTGGCGACAAACCCCATTCACAATTTGGATCGTGAACCCACCTTGTTGAATTCGCGTTCACAATTCTATGCGCAGGAGGCTCAAGCGCTTCTCTCTCCAGTGGTGTTGCAGCCGGTCGTCGAGCAACTCCATTTGGCGTCTGTGTTCGCGGGGAGCGGTCCAGCGTTGTCCTCTTCGGAGGCTCTGGCCATCCTTACCGGCAACATCGAAGTGCAGGAAAAGCGCAGCCGACCCAAGCTGGCAGGCGTGACGCTGGAAGACGTAATCGAGTCTCTAAAAGGCCGATCGCTTGGTTTAATCCAGATCTCTGTTTATGACCGCAATCCCAAACTGGCAGCGGATATTGCAAACACCATCTTTGTGGTCTATCGCGATCGTCGTCAGGCTCAGTTCGAGGATGCGATCGCAAAGTCCCTTGAGCAATTCGAGCGCGAGCCGGAGCGATGTCGGCAGATCGTCGAGTCCAACAGGGCGGAAGTAGCGCGACTGCGCCGGTTGCACGGGATCGTGGACTCGGACTGGGATGCTGCCGGCGTTTCGCTCGCAGCGAATGCAGGCGCACAGGAAACCTCTGCAAACCAGGAACTGGTCGCTTTTCCCTACGCCTACGTGCGTGCGAAGGCGCGTTACCTCCAAAGCTGTCGAGTGCTGGAGGGAGCGGAGTTTCGGCGCGTCACTGTGAAAAGTGAGTCCAAGTGCGGTCCGATGAGAGTCGTCGAACTGTGGGAGCGAGCCGAACCACCGGCTGAACCCGCGCCTTTCACTCTGCGGCGTCTCGGAAGCAGGCGGAGACCGCGTTGAAGCCACTCGATCCGCTGAATGCGGACCGTCGCCGAGCTTCCCCCGATGAGTTGCGGTTGGCGCATCGCGGGCGGATTTCCGCCATGGATCTTCCACGCGGGATTTCTGCCTCCTGACCGCGCTTCGGGCGCGCGGCGCGGCGAGATAGTTGGTCACTCCCGCACCATGCAACGGGCCGCCGCTCTTCGAGGTCATGGCGGACCCGTCTCCCGGACGCAGCGAGGCGGAAAGAATGCGCTTGAGCGCACCGCGCCGGCGCGGCTTGGTGCCGGCATGCGCGCACGCCTTTTCCTGTTTCTCCTGCTCAACGTGGGGACGTGTGCGGCGGCGGATTCCGAGCCAATGCCGCCCGCGGCAGCGGCACAGCAGACCATGATCGCCGGCTTTCAGAAACAGCTCGCCGCGCTCGATACCGCGGTGGCGCAGGCACCAGAAGATGTGGGGCTGCGATCACGGCGCGGCGACGTGCGCCTGTTTCTCGACCGCTCCCGCGATGCGGTCGAGGACTTCGAGAAAATGATCGCGCTTGATCCCGCGCAGGACGCACCGCACTGGCGGCTCGGCATCGCGTATTACCTCGCGGGTGAGTGGCAAAAA
>CAXSDZ010000241.1:2488-7088 GCA_964235505.1 uncultured Chthoniobacteraceae bacterium | reverse complement strand
TAGTGTGTTGCGTAGGGCGGAGGCGAAGGATTTCGTATGCACGCCGACCTCGCGATGGTTGATCAGCGACTGCTGCGAGCGATGCACAAACTCGATCGGATCTTCGACGGTAATGATGTGATCTTTGCGATGCAGATTTGCGTAATCAACCATGGCTGCGAGCGTCGTCGATTTGCCTGAGCCGGTCGGCCCGGTCACGACGACGAGCCCTTTTTTCAGCAAAGCAAAACGCTTCAAGACTGGCGGCAGGCCGAGCTCTTCGCACGTGAGAACCTTGCTCGGGATGAGGCGGAAGACGGCGGCGATACCAGATTTCTGATTGAAGAAATTCGCGCGGTAGCGGGCGAACCCAGGATACTCGTAGCCGAAATCCACGTCGCCGGTTTCCTCGAAAACTTTGATCTTCTGCTCGGGCGCGATCTCATAAACAAGTGCTTTGAGGTCGTCGTTTTCCATGGCCGGCATGTCCACGCGCACCAGTTCGCCGTGGATGCGCAGCATGGGCGGGTTGCCGGTGGAGAGATGAAGGTCAGAAGCGCTCTGCTCCTTCATGAACTTGAAGAACGAATCGATGCGAGCCATGTCCTTGCATGAGAAAGCTAGAGCAGTGCCACGGACGAATCCGAATGTCGGAACTTGGAAATCGGAGCAGATCCAAGCGGTCAGAAGTCCCGCAATCCCGAGGTGAGTGATCCTGGAAGTTTCCTGCCTTCCTCATTTCGGCTCGACCGGATTTGTCTCAGATTTCGAGACTCCGATTCCGCCCCGTCACTTTCCTTCTGCCCGAACCGCGTCCAGCGTTTGCCGCACCTGCATCAGCAGCTTGTCCTGCGTGTAAGGCTTCGGGATGAAGCCGCGCAGTCCGCGGGCGAGCATCTCGCGCAGCCGCTCGTGCTCGGTAAAGCCACTGCTCAGCACGACCGGCACGCGGGCATTGATCTCCTGCAGCTCGGCAAAAACATCCGCGCCATCCATCACCGGCATCGTGAAATCGAGGATCACGAGTGCGACCTCAGACCGGAGTTTTCGGTAGATGTCGAGCGCTTGAAAGCCGTTGCGAGCGGTGACGACGCGGTAGCCTTCCTCCGTCAAAACCTCTCGAGCGAGCAGCGTGATGAACTCCTCGTCATCGACGATCAGGATCAGCTCGCGCGCGCCGGTCGCGTTGTGAATTTCCACCGGCGCGTGAATGGACGCGACCGGTGCGGGCATGACGCTCTGCACCGTCGGCGGCGAGGCCGCATCGACCACTGCGAGGCTCGTGGCAAAGGGCACGGCATCAAACCCGCCGATCCGCTCCGTCATCGTGCGCGTGACGCCGATCGCCCGCTCCACACCGGACCGCAGGATTGCGACGTAGCGCTCGGCGTCAGGAATCTGCGACGCGAGTGAGCCGAGCATCTGGCTCGACTCCGAGATCACCTGGAGCAGGTTGTTCAGCTCGTTCGCCGTCGCCTTCAACCAGAGATGCTCTTCGTCGGCATCAGCCATAGAGATGCGGGCGGACAGCTAGAGAAAAGTCCCGGGAACAAGGCCGGACCGGCCTACACGCCCTCATCCCGGCACGCCCACCAGACGCAGCCTAGAAAGGTGGCGAACACGAGTGAGAACATTCCGAAGGTCATCATAAGGCGGGCGTGTGATGCAGCATGGCGTGATCGAGGTCAATACGTTTTCTGAGCGGATTTTGAAGTGGATTATGGAGGCTGAACGCCGGCTTTGCAGGGTTGCTGAAATGACTGAAATGAGCGTGTTCCTTGTGGCGTCGCGAGCTCGTGCGAAGTTCCGCAAGTGCCTCAGATTTCAAGCAGAGGCACGTCGAAGAAATCACGGAACACTGCGCGATAAACTTCGCGCCTCATCGGCGGCAGCCACGCGATCTGAAACTCCGCTGGCTGGATCCAGCGGAAGCTTTTGAATTCGGGATGCTTCGTAGCAAGATCGATGCGCGACTCAGGGCCGATGAAGTCCACCAGGAAGTAAAGCTGCTCCTGACCGCGAAAACCTTTCTTCATCCGGCCCTCAGGGAAAAGGTAGCGATACGGGCCGCGTCGCTCGACCACGCGGAAATCCTTCGGCCTGACGCTGATCTCTTCGCGCAGCTCGCGGGCGAGTGAGCGCTCCGGGGTTTCTCCCGCGTCCACTCCGCCTTGGGGAAATTGCCACGAGCCGTCGGCATCGATCCTCTCGCAGATGAGAATTTCGCCGCGATCGTTTCGCAAAATGGCCGCGACATTCGGCCGGTATTTCACTTCAGATGCATCCATGGAATTCGGAAAAAGCAGCCGCTTTGCCATCCTCAGCGCTCTGCTCATCATCATCATGTGGTGCGCATGGCTGTGGCGGCCGGAACACCAGATCCGGCTCCACCAGTTGCATTTCTTGCGCGCTTTCGAGGAGCGGGACTGGAAGGACATCGCCGGTTTTCTGGACGACGAGTATGCTGATCGGTGGGGTCATGACAAAGCGTTTGTGCTGCGGGAAGGGCGCGAAGTGTTCCGCCAGTTTCTGTGGCTGACGGTCGCAGGGGAAATCGTGCGCGCCGATGTCTCGGGCGATGCTGCCCAGGTAGAAGCACGCGTGCGCCTTGCGGGTCGCGGCAGCCCGATTGCGGAGATGGCGATCGAGCGTGCCAATGCGCTGAACGCGCCGTTTGTCTTCGAGTGGAAGCGCCGGAGCTGGAAGCCGTGGGACTGGCGGATGACGCGGCTGGATCAGCCGGAGCTGGAGATCCCGGAGATGGGAGGGTTTTGAGCGGGTGCAAAACGTTCAACATCCAACGCGCAACTCCCAACGTCCAAAGAACTGCGGCGCGTTGCCGTTGCCTAGGTTTGGGAGTTGAGCGTTGAGCGTTGAGCGTTGAGCGTTGGACGTTCAGCCCCGCGCCGCGGCCTTGCCTTGCACGCCGCGACTGCGATCTCCTGAATAGCGTTCCCGTTCCCATGAAATCCCTCGCCTTTCTCCTCGCGCTCGCCTTTTCCATCACCCAGCTCCGCGCTCAAGCTCCGAGCGCTCCCGCCGCACCCGCCACTCCGGCGACGGCGAGCTTTCCCATCTGGCGCTGCCAGCTCCCGGGCGGCACGTATGATGTGGCGCTGCGCTCGATCATGGCCGTGAGCCAGCACGAATATCTGCTGGAAGGAGGGGCGCGAATCACCGAGGTGAACGTGGACACCGCCGGCACGTTGCTGGCGCGATTTTACTTCATCGAGCCGGCGGTGCCGAATGTGCCGGTCGGCACGGAAGCCGTGCAAAAGGCCCAGCAGCTTCTCACCGAAGCGGCGGACCGCACCGGGCAGGATGCCTGGAAAAAGGTGGTGAAGAGCTACCCCACCACCACCCACGCCCGGACGGTGGAATACCGTCTGGTCAGCAAGGACCAGCTCCAGCAGCTCTTCGCCAGCGCGGACACGGCGTTCCGCACGGGGAAGGGCGCGGTGTTTTCGGCAGAATAGGGCGCACGACTCGACGTGCAACCGCGCGTTGAGTTTTGCGCATCCATCCGCGCGCCTGCTTCCGCTGCACGTGTGCCCGCACACCCCGCCCTCACTTCCCAAACAGCGAATCGAGCACGCCCTTCGCCGCCTCGCGCACCCCTTGCACCGCATCGCGCGCCATGCCTTCGGCGCGCTCGAACACCGCGCCCTTGGCGGCAGCCGTGAGGCGCGGGGTCAGATCTTCCTGCGGCTTTGAAAGCGGGCCGGTGAGCCGCAACGGCGTCCACAAATACCCGCCGCGGGCGGCGGTGAAAACGCGCTCCTGCGAACCCGGCAGCCACTGCAAACTCGCGGGTGTCACGCCGACCTGGAACGTCCCGTCAATCTGCTGGCGCACCACCGTGAAGGCGCCTTCCATGCGGATCAACCCCTCGGATTCCGCCGCGAAGTTCGTGACGCTCAGCGTCGTCCCATCGTGACGGAAGTCGCCGGAGGCGCGGCTGAGCGCCAGCTTCCGAAACTGGGCCGTCCGGGTGAACAACGCGATCTGCTCGAGCACCGGCAGCGCTTCGAGCTGGCCACCGTGTAGCGCGATTGCGCCGCTCAGCAGCGGCGCGCCGCGCGCGGGCAGGGGAGTCTGCACGCGCACGTCGCCGGAGAGATCGCCGTGCAGCCGCACGCGCCAGTCCGGCGGCAGCAGCGGAGTCACGGAAATGCCGCTGCCTTTCGCAGAAAGATCGAGCATCTCCTGTGGCCGCACCTCGCCGCTCACCGCGAGCGATCCGCCGGTGCTCTGCCGCAGCTCGACGCTTTGCACGAAGAGCGAAGGCTCCCGGTAGCGCAGCTTCAGCGTGGCGAGCTCCAGCTCCGGCCAAGCCGCGTGGCGCACCGTGCCGCCGGAGCCGGCGAGATTCCAGCCGCCATCCTGCGGCACGATTTCCAAGCGCATGCCCGCCAACGCGCCGTCGCGCCAGCGCAGATGCGTCTCCGCGACGGTTGCCGAGCCGAGCTCCACGCGGTTCGGGAGCCAATTTTTCGCGAACCCAAATCCAGTCCCGCGCACGGGCGCATCCGCCGCGGGACTTGGCTTCTCTGGCAGGGTGACGCGGCTGCCATCGAGATCGATTTGCACCCGCTGGACATCGAGCCGCTCGACCTGCCAC
>CAXSDZ010000241.1:0-2478 GCA_964235505.1 uncultured Chthoniobacteraceae bacterium | reverse complement strand
CACGCGCTCGAAGAAACGGCGCGCGCTCACTTCCGCGCGGACCTGATCGAGCGCCAGTTCGGAGAAGGCGGCATTCTCCGCGCCGCGCGCTTTGAGGCCATCGGAAAAGATCGTCCCGCCAGTGAACTGAAACGGCGACACTTCGGCGGAAGCCTTCAGTGTGTCGCCCAGTTTGCGGCCTACGAAGATGCGGAACTGGTCGCTCCGCAGATACGATTGCGCCCAGAGTTTCCCGCCGACAAAGGCCACGACTGCAAGCACGAGAAAAACACCTGCCAGCCATGGCAGCCACCGCTTCCAGAACGAACGTGGGTGTGGTGCGGGGGAGGGCATAGCCCGGGAAGAAAGCGCAATGTCCGCGAGGAGGGAAGGGAGCAGTGAAAACTGACCGGTGGCACTACTGACTTCCGACCGCCCCATTGCTGATTACCTCCAACGGCCCGCAGCCCATGTAGCTCCATTCGTGGGCCGGGGTTGTGTCTTCACCGCAGAGCAAAGGCACCGCAACGGGAACACGCTCAAAAAATTGCAAGCCGCTGCTCACCTTTTCCCTGCCACCAACCGCTCATACACCGCCTCGTAGCGCTCGGCCGCGCGGGTCCACGAGAAGTCCGCCGCCATCGCGCGGCGCATCAGCGACTCCCAATCCGCGCGGTTCTGGAAGTGCCGTTTCGCCCGCCCGATCGAATCCCAGAACGCCTCCGCGCTCGCATCATAGAACAGGAAGCCATTCCCCGCGTTGAGGGTCGCGTCGAAATCCTGCACGATCTCGTGCAGACCTCCCGTGGCGCGCGCGACCGGCAGCGTGCCGTATTTCAAGCCATACATCGCCGAAAGTCCGCACGGCTCGTAATAGGAAGGGATGAGGGTCGCGTCCGCGCCGGCTTCGATAAGATGCGAAAGGCGCGGCTCCCAGCTTTTGAGATACGCGAAACGCCCCGCGTGGCGCTTGCTGGCGATCATCAACTCGCGCTCATCCCCTGTGTCGCCCTCGCCCAAAATTACGAGCCGCACATCGTCCGCGAGCAGCCGATCGATCAACGGCAGCAGCAGGTCGATCCCCTTTTGTGCCGCGAGCCGAGACACCATCGCAAAGACCGGCCCGCGCGGATCGGGCGCGAGGCCGAGCTCCTTCAGCAGCGCGGCGCGGCAGGTCCGTTTCCCCACGAGATTTTGCGCCGAGTAGTTCTGCGGCAGCATCTCGTCCGTCTCCGGATTCCAGACCGTGGAGTTCGCACCATTGAGGATGCCGGTCAGCTTTCCTGCGTGATCGCGCAGCATCGCATCGAGACCGCAGCCGCCCTCCGGCGTCTGGATCTCGCGCGCGTAGCGGTCGCTCACCGTCGTCAGCGCATCCGCGAAAAGCAGTCCGCCTTTCAGCAGATTCATGTTGCCGTAAAACTCCAGCCCACTCCCCGGCGCAAAGTATTCGCCCGGGAGCCCGGTAAGCCCGAAGTCGAACGCCCAGAAGTCGCCTTGATACGCGAGGTTGTGAATCGTGAGCACCGTCTTGAAGGGCAGCCGCCGCTCGCGCACCAGCGCCGGGATGAGCGCGGTCTGCCAATCGTGCACGTGGAGGATGTCGGGCGGCGGCAGGATGCGCCGCGCCAGCTCGACGACCGCGCGGGAGAAATAGATGAAGCGCTCCGCGTTGTCGTCATACGCGCGCCCTTCCGTGCCGTAGAGACCCTGGCGATCGAAGTATTTGTCGCACCGCACAAGGAAGATCTGCACGCCATTCGGCGCCCGGCATTCCAGAATCTCGGCGTCCAGCCGCTTCGCGCCGACCTGCACCGGGATTTGCACGCCCGTGCTGCGCACCGCGAGTTCCGGCCGCTCGCGCAGTCCGGCGTAGCACGGCAGCACCACGCTCACCTCATGGCCGCGCGCCGCGAGCGCGGCTGGCAGCGCCTCGATCACATCGCCCAGCCCGCCGGTGCGCGCGAGCGGCTCCATCTCACTAGCGGCAAAAAGAATCGTCATGCTTCCCAAATCGTATGCCGCGAGTCCCCGGGAGTTGGGAAGCTGATGTTTGAAAGCGTTCACCCGGACGCTGCTGTGTTTCACGCCCGCTCGATCTCGAGGACGACGATCTCCGCGACGAGCAGGTCCAGCCAATAGCGGACACGATAACCTTGGATGACACGAATGCTATGGACGCGCCCGCCGCGCTCGCGCACCGCCTCATCCGGCGGCGCGAAGGGATGGCTTTTCAGTTCCATGAATACACCGCGCAAGCCTGCGCGATCTCTCGCGCGGAGCGTCGCCAAAGTCCCAGGCAGCCTCGTGCGCCACGATTTTCCAAGTCCGCGTCATTGCGTCGCAGCGTTAGGCGCGTCGAGCCGGGCCAGGAATTCTTCTTCGGTCAGTCGGCGCCTGCCCGCTTGCAGATCGTCCATCCGCGGAGCGAGCCGGGCGGCTTCATCAGGCGCTGCATCGCGCACCTGCCGCGAACGCCGAAGCCAGTCGAGATATTCC
>CAXSDZ010000240.1:939-7095 GCA_964235505.1 uncultured Chthoniobacteraceae bacterium | reverse complement strand
GCGCCTGATCGAGACGCCGCTTTTGCAAAACGGATTTAAGCGTGATCCCGTCCAATTGCTTGTCCGTCGTTCGGGCAGAGCCCTTCTTGCTGCGCGCTTTCACGAGTTCAAATGCAATAGCGCTTGGTCAGAAGCGGGTTGTTGCCAACTGCGCCATATATTCGTGGATGCGGCGACCCGGCTCGCGCTTCGGGAACAGCTCGGACAGCTCCACCTTCAGCACGTCGGCCAAGTAGAGCAGCGTGTGATCATCTACGAACTGCATCCTCGCCTCGATCTTCGAGACGCCGCTGCGGTCGATGTCCAAGCCCGCGATCTGGAGCTTGATGGCGAAGTCCGTTTGCGACCAGCCGCGCAGAAATCGGAGCTTTCGCACCTGCGGGCCGACGTTGTTTTTGCTGTGCTTGCGCCGACGTTTCATGCGCAGCGAGCGGTGTGGTCCACAGTGCGGCTTGCCGCTTCAAAGCTCAGGCGCGGCGCGGTTTCGCTCTCGCATAGGGCGACGAGGGCCGCGGCTTTCCGTGCCGATAGGCGAGCCGCCACTTCCAATCGGAAATTTTCCGCGAGCTGATAGCTCTTCACCGTGGTGAAGAGACGTCGGAAGTGGTCGCCCGCGAGCGTGTGCGCCTGCTGTGCGAGTTCGCCCTGCGCTTCGACCTCGGAAACGAGCGCTGCGGCGGGAAAGCTGACGCGAGCGATGCAGCCGTCGCTCCCTTCTGCAGTGAAACGTTTGCCCCCCGTCTCGGTCGGTGTGAGCGTTGCTTCGTGAGCCTTCGCATGCTGCACGAGGCCCGCTTTGAGCGTCTTGAGTTGCTCAGCCTTTTCAACAATCTCGCGGTGCAGCGCGACGGCTTTATCCACGAGGGTTTGGAGTTCTTGATCGGTCATCGGATGGGTTTGATTTGAGGCTTCTTTGCCGCGCTCCCGGTGGCGCATTTGCGCTCGGGATTGCGCGGCACGAAGGGCTCTACACCCGGTTTTTTGCCGGTCGGTCCGACCGCGTTGCGTTTGTTCTCCAGTGTTCTCCGATGTGCTGCGAAATTCTTTGACCGGTTCCGGATTTCGAGGCGCCGAGATCGGCTTTCAGCGGCGCAATCCCCCGCTTCTCGCGCCTTTCCCTCTGTAAAAAGTGTCCATTGGCCCGCCGTTGCGCCACTGTTCATCCGAACAGTAGTGTGTGCTCGTCCAAAGGAACGACACCCAGATGAGCAAAAACACCGCACTCCCTGAACTAGACCACGCCAAAGACGAGGGCACCTTCGCCTCCGCAAACCAACTCCTCGCGCTTCTCTTCCTCGCAGAGAAATCTCCGCACCGGCAATTCAACACGAGCGAGCTGTCGCTGATCACCGGCCTGAGCCGCACGAGCATCTCGCAGATTAAGAACGCGCCCGACACGCCGTTCTCCGCGGGCAAATGCACGCCGCGCCGGCTCGACATTTGGCTGCGCCGCCACCCCGGCTTCAAACAAGGCTAAGCCGGAACCCTCCAAGCCACTCACCCCACCCCTATGAGCCGAGGAATCCGCAAGAACATCACCATCCCAGGCGCGCTTGCTCCTGCGTTGCGCCTGCGCTTCCGCGAGTGCCAGTTTCGCACCCTCTCACCGTTCGTCGTCGATCTCGTCATCTACGATCTCCAGCGCGGCACGCCGCACACGATCACGGTCGCGATCGCGCGGGACACGCAGGACGCCGTGGACGCCGAGCTGGTCGCGCACCCCCGACCGGGCCAGCCGCGCGATGAAGCGCCGCTGGTGCAACTCATCCAGCGCCTGACCGAGGTTCGCCTAGGGGAAATTGATGCAGAGTCGGCCGTGCCGCTGAGTGCCACGGCGCGAGGAGGGAGCCCGAATCAGGAATCGCGAGCACGTCGCCTAGGTGAAAGCCACCGCTCCCTTCGCGGACCACAGCCGCAGTAAGTTGGGTGTAATTCATCGCCAAGCCGATGCGCACTCTCCTTTCGCGCCTGTCGGGCGATCCTAATCGGGTGCGCTATGCCCATTCACGGATTCGGGCAGAACCTACGGAAGTGCGAGCCGAAGCGGCTCTTGTGTCTGCCCGGCCTTGGCAGATGTCCGCCCCGCGTTCGGGCGCGCAGACTGCGCCTTCGGGCGTGTAAATCGAGCCTTCACCCGTGCAAACGAGGCTTCGTCGGGTTCACGGGCAGGTTCGCCGGTGCAGTCCGCGCTTCGCCGATGTGAGCGGGCCGTAGTGCGCTGCTGCATCTGCCTTTTTCCAATCTTGGCAGGGCCGCCCCTCCCCGCCATGCTCCGCGCCAGCAACCCAAACCTCTCCCCAACCCATGAACGACCGCGAAACCGCCCGTTACGACATGTTTGGCCGCGTCCAGACCTTTGGCAAAGACAACGCCGCCGACTTCGCCGCCGGCTCCAAAGCCCTCACCCACTTCGCCGCCATCGCGCAGGTCATCCGAGACCTCGACCAAGCCAAAGCCGGACAGGAGGGCGGCGGCGTCACCGCCAAGGAAGTGCTCTTCGACGCCCTCCGCCTCGACGTGCAAAACATCGCTCGCACCGCCCGCGCCATCGCGCAGGACGAACCCGGCTTTGCCGACCGCTTCCCCGCCCCCGCCAGCCCCGGCCAGGGCGCCCTCCTCACCGCCGCTGACGCCTACCTCGCCGAGCTGAAGAAAGCGGGCGTCGCCGCCAAGTTCATCGCCAACGAGCTCCCCGCCGACTTCGTGCAAGACCTCACCGACGACCGAGCCGCCATCGAAGCCGCAAAGGACGCCGTCGAGAGCGAAGACAACGAAGGCGTCGCCAGCACCGCCGCCGTCGGCCGCCTCATCAAAGCCGGCATGAAAGAGGTCAACTACCTCGACGCCATCATGCACAACAAATACTCCCGCGACGGCGACAAACTCCGCGCCTGGAAAAGCGCCAGCCACATCGAGCGGGTGGCGAAGCGGGAGAAGAAGCCCAATGCTAACAACGGCACTGTCGTCAAATGAGGGCCATAGCTTGAACGGTGAAGATGAGGTGTGCGCAACAACGCTGAGACTATGCCGACAACCACTCATAAAAATGTCAGTGATCTTTCCCTAGATCTTGAAAACTTCCGAACCGTGCGGCAGGCCGACGAGGAGCACGCCGTAACAGCGCTAATCGCTATCAAACCCGACCGGTTTTGGGCGCTAATGGAGAGCCTTCTCGAAGACGGTTACAGTCCGACAGAAAATATCATCGTTCTGAAGAGTGGAAACAGATTCATAGTGAAGGAGGGAAATCGGCGGATCGCTTCCTTGAAGCTGATACACGGGTTAGTTCAAAACATTGAGTTGCCTGAAAACATCCAAAAGGAAATTGATGCTGTTACCGCAGTTTGGAAAACAGCTAACACTTCCGTCCCTTGCGCCATATACCCTGCATCTGAGAAATCGAGCGTGGATAAGCTCGTATCCCGCACGCATGCGAAAGGTGAATTGGCTGGTCGTGATCGGTGGCCTGCCGTGGCTACAGCTCGATACGCGAGAGACCATCACCAAAGAGTGGAGCCTGGCCTTGACTTGCTAGAGAAATACTTGAGCACCGGCAGGAATTTAAAACCCGAACAGGCGGAGCGGTGGTCAGGCGATTACCCAATAACCGTTTTAGATGAAGCTATTCAAAAGCTGAAACCTTTGTTGGGCTTTTCCGCGGGGGGAGAAATTGCCGCAAACTACCCCAAAAAGCACAGAAAGCCTTTGGAAGGCATCTTGTATGACATTGGCATATCGCAGTTGGGATTTAAGGAACTGAGGTCAGCAAGTTGGGTCAGCACATACGGACTCCAACCTGCAACGTCAGGATCCGCACAAACCGGTGGCGCGCAGACCGGCTCAACAGTAGGAGCAACCGGAACTCAAGAAACAGAGAGCGCAACTGGTTCGGCAAACGGTGGAAGCGACGCTTCTGCGAGATCCTCGTCAAGCCAAGCTCATGCGTCGAACGATCCTAAATCTGTTCGGAAAAAATTGAGAGAGTTCAAAGTCCGCGGAAAAGGACGCGAGAAGATTGTGACGCTGTTCAACGAAATCAAGACCCTCAAACTTGAGGAACACCCGCACGCGTTTTGCTTCCTCCTACGAAGCATCTTTGAGCTGTCCGCAAAAGCCTATTGTGCAGATCACAAAAAATCGGGAGGCCCCGACGCTCGGAAAAAAGATGGAACGGATAAACCGTTAGCAGATCTACTCCGTGAGATAACGCTTCACCTTACCGGCAATGGCACAGATAAAGCTAAAGTTAGAAGTCTCCACGGCCCTATGGCGGAATTAGCGAAGAAAGACGGAATGCTTTCTGTAACATCGTTGAACCAGCTGATTCACAATTCATCCTTCTCCGTAGCCCCCTCAGATATATCCATTCTGTTCGGAAACGCTTTTCCATTACTTGAGGAAATGAATGGGTAAGCGACCTCGAAGATCACCTGCGTTCCGGATTGCCAACGCATGAGCCTCTTCAAAACACCATTACGCTATCCTGGCGGCAAACAGCGGCTGTGGAAATTTATCGACGAAATCATCACTACAAATGACCTCGAGAACGGAGAATACGCTGAGCCTTATGCTGGAGGAGCTGGCGTCGCAATCGAACTCTTGGTGCGCAAGCGTATTTCCAAGATTCACCTTAACGATTCATGCATTGGAGTGTATGCGTTTTGGCATTCTATTTTGAATGACACGGATCGGTTTTGCCGTCGCATATCGCGTGCATCATTAACGGTCGAAGATTGGCGAAAGCACCGTGAGGTATTTAAAAATCGCCACGATGCAGATGTTCTCGATCTCGGTTTTGCGATGTTCTATCTCAATAGATGCAATCGATCTGGAATCCTGACGGGAGGGGTTATCGGCGGTTTAAGTCAGACCGGAAAATGGAAAATGGATGCAAGGTTCCCAAGAAATGACCTTATCACGCGTATAGAAGTGATTGCTTCGTGCAGGAGCAAAATCAAGATCACGAACTGGGACGCCGAACGGTTCCTAACAGATTACATCCCAAAACTTCCGCCAAAATCTCTTGTATATTGTGATCCGCCCTACTTCAGAAAAGCGGAACGACTCTATCCGAACCATTATAAAGCTAGCGACCATGTGCGAATCGCCCAAATCGTTCAGACAAAGGTGCCTCGCCCTTGGATCGTCTCATACGACTCCTGCGAGGAGATTGCGGCACTTTATCACGGTCGGAACACTTTCGAATACAGCCTCCAATACAGTGCTGCAAAGGCATACAAAGGCGCGGAGCTCTTCATCTTCTCCGACGAGACAAGAATCCCTTCCGAGTCATGCGTGCCTTCTATACAGGCCGCATTGACGCCGGTGAGCGGATGAAAGCTTAACAATTTGAGTCCGTCGCGGGAGTTACGTGAAAAGGTGGGTGCTCGAACATGCTTAACTTCGAGCCGTGCGCGGCGACGTAATCCGGATTGAGTTCGAAGCCGAGCCAACGGCGGCCTTCCCGCTCGGAGACTGCCCCGGTAGTGTTTAAGCTGGCGAAGAAGTCGAGCACGAGGTCGCAAGGGTCGGTGAGCATGCGGATGAAGAACTCCGGCAGCATTCTCGGGCAGGAGAATGCATACGCCCCAGTCAGGCCACCTCGGAAGCTTTTCCTCCTAACGAAGCCCCGCGGGTGCGCCGCTGGCGCTCCGCGAAGCGAAACTCCGGTGTGGTTGTGACGGCGGGCGGGCGGATGGTAGGATCGCCCTTCAAATCGGCGGGAGCCAGCGCCCAGCCCATCGCGTTTGCCAGCGCTTCGCCAATTGCTTTGGAAAGCAGCGGAGGGACAGCATTCCCCACTTGCCGGTATTGTTGGAGTCGCGGGATCGGATCGGGCCACACGAAATCGTCGTCGAAACTTTGTATCCGAGCCGACTCGCGGACGCTTATGACGCGGTCGTATCGGTAGTGGACTGGACGCAGCGGCGAGAAGTTGCCGGTGCCGGCGCGTAGGGTGTAGGAGGGGCGGTCGGGATGGAGGCGGTCGTGGAAGGACTTCTTCTCGCGCGTGCCGGGCTTTAGCTGCGCGAACGCTTCCAGCATCGCGGGGCTGTGCATTGTCGGCTCGTGGTTTGGGATCTCCCAAGATTCGGGTGTCATCACGTCCGGCAGGTCGTCGATCGCATCGCGGCAGGTGCGCTGCCTTGGCAAGCC
>CAXSDZ010000240.1:0-929 GCA_964235505.1 uncultured Chthoniobacteraceae bacterium | reverse complement strand
AAGCCGCAGAAGTGATCGAGTTCATCGGACGCCTTGTGAGTGACGGGCGGGGGAAATGGGACGCTTTGCTTCCCGCGCACGCCCAGGATGAAAAGCCGGCGGCGAAGCTGAGGCACCCCGTAGTCCGCAGCATTCAAAACCGCGTAAGCAACCGAGTAGTCGAGCGCGGCGAACTCCTCGCACAAGCGGGTGACGATGGCTCCGTCTTCGATCTTTTCAAGGTTCGGAACGTTCTCGAAAAGCACCGCATCGGGATGCAACTCCCCGACGATGCGAAGGAAGTCGAAGACGAGATTTCCCCGGTGATCGTCGAGACCCTTTTGCTTCCCAATGATGCTAAACGGCTGACATGGCGGGCCGCCAACCAGCAGGTCGATACTTTGCTGTCCGGCAACATTCCGCAGGTATTCGCCGGTGACTTTGCTCATGTCAGCGACATGACCCCGGGCACCGCGGTAAGTGTGGTTGTAGTTGAATGCCTCAATCGCGCTGCGGTTGTGATCGAACCCGGCGACGACACGAATGCCCGCATCCAACAGACCGGTGGAAATGCCTCCGCACCCGGCAAACAGCTCTACGGCGATGGGCGGCGGTTTCATGCTTTGAGTTCTTCGGCGAGCTTCACGGCTACCGCCTGCACTTTCGGGGTGAACATCGCCTTTTGCCGATCCGACAGTGAGAGCCGATAGCCACACGACTTGACGATTTTGAGGCTGGCGGCTTCCGGGCTCGGGTTGAATTCCAGGAAGTGAATGATCGAGTCGTAGTCCAGCTTGATGGCCAGTGGGCGTATTTCGTGACCGGGAAAATACTCTGCGCAGTAGATAACCATGGCGCTGATTTGCACGCGGTTCACTGGCTCGTCGGCGGCTTTTGCTTCAATGGGAAAGATCACCGGGATTTCGTCGTCGCGAAGGGCGACGCCAACA
>CAXSDZ010000239.1:0-7149 GCA_964235505.1 uncultured Chthoniobacteraceae bacterium | reverse complement strand
CGAGTCTTCGCATGTCGCCGCTGCGGCGCGCTCAGGCGGAGCAAGGGCGAATGTCTCGGGGTGAGGCTGAGGAAACAGCGATCTCCAGCACGACCGTGGTGACGTGGTTCGTTCGACAGGAGAGCGCCAGCATCCTGCCGCGAATGGAAATCTCAGCGCTCGCGACTACCCACGAGGCGCTTCCCTTTGGGAAGCAAAGCCTATGTCTCCGCCGCCAGCCGGAATGCGATTGGCAGGGAGAAATGTCGGGTCAATCAAACACCTGCCTGCTGAGCGTGCTCGCGAATCCAGCCTGCCACGTCCTCATCACTCGCGCCACTGGCGACGAAGCCGCGGAAATCTTGCGCATCGATCCCACTGGCAGCGAAGAATTGCTGATCCATGGGGCAGTTGAACTGAAAATCGCCAGCGGTGCCGGCAAGGCTCGCGCGGCATTTATCCAGCGCCCTCGCAGCCAGAGGAAAGCCGCCGAGTTTTTCGTCGGGCGGACGCGGCTCTTCGCGGCCTAGGTCTTTGGCTAGCTCTTTCACAGCGTCGAGGTTTGGAGAAGTCATGGCACCCAAATATCGGTGCGGGAGGAACGGCTGCGGGTCGGAGATTTCTCTGTGGGAGCTAAACAAAGCGCCGACTTAGGAACGCAGTGGTGGTGCGGAGCTCTGCCCATCGGCGAGCAAATGTCTGCAGATTTAAGCCCACGGTGCGACTCTGACCCTCCCGAGTGTTTTTTCACACGGACGAGGCATAGCCTCGAAGACAAACTCGTTCCCAAGCTGGAGCTTGAGAACGAGGGGAAACAAACACGCGGAACTATCCTAAACAACATATAGTCGGGCATTAGTGCGTTCGAAATGTGTTCCAGTTGGATGTATCAAGTTCCATCGAGCAATACGCCTCAAACAAATACAAGGTGAGGTCGTTGGTAATTTCCACGAATGCAAAATCACACTTCTGAAGCTGGAACTTAGCGAGGTTGAAACGGGCAAGAAAGTCGGCATCGGCCATCCGGGCGCTACGCGGCAATTCGGAGACGAATTGATGGGCGGCAATAGAGTATGCGAGAGTAGCATTGAAGTGTTTTGTGCCGCGACCGTGATACCAGAGACGACGAAAGACCTTCCTCGAAATGCCGACATATAAAGGCTTGCCTTGATCAAGAAGGACGTAACAACCGGAGAAATCCGCAGTTCGATTGTGGGCGCGCAGTAGCGTCTTCACTCCCTGACCAGGCACAAGAAACTCTGCCATAGGAGTTGGAGATGCGAGTGAACGTCTCATCTCAGACATACATTCAGGAAGCACGCGTTGCGCGAGTTCGAGGAAGTTGTGGTTGCAGCCGTCGATAGGCATGGATGACAGACCTAATAAATTACAAGTTACGTCGCTCACTATTCCACCCGATAAAGCGCCGTCTTCGACCGCAGGAAAAGCGACTTGCCGGACACTGCGGGTGCGGCCATGAAGCCGTCGGCGAACTTGTTGTCGGCTAACAGTTGAAACTTCCGGTCGGCGGCTAACACGGCGACCTTGCCTTCTTCGCTGCACACATAGATGCGGCCCTCGGCTAGGATCGGGGCGGCGGAGTAGTTGCCTTGCACGCGCTCGCGCCAGATTTCGGCGCCGGTCTTTGCCTCCAGACAGCTCCCGATGCCGCCGTCGTCGATGGAGAAAAGCAGGTCACCTTCCAGCAGCAGCGAAGGCTTGTTCGGCACGTTTTTTTTGCCACGCCAGGCGATGCTGGATTCGTCGAGCACTTGCGGAGCGGAGGCGCTGGCGGTCGCCGTCGGCAGCTTCACGGCGAGGATCTGGCCTTTGGAAAAGCCAGTCGGGATGAAGGCCATGCCGAGCCCGAAGACCGGCCGCGTGGCCGCGCTGTGCTGGCCCCGCTCTTCCACGCGCCAGAGTTCGCGGCCGGTGGCGGGGTCGTAGCCGTAGTGCGCCTTAGCGCCGCTGCTCAGCAGCACTGACTTGCCGTCGAGAGTGGCGACGTGCGGCGTGGCGAAGGCTTTCCGGAAGTCGCCTTCCGCCTCGGGTTTGCCGTCTTTGAGATCCTGATGATCGACAGAGCGATCGGTCTTCCAAGTGGTCTTGCCGGTCTGTTTATCGAGCGCCACGAGGTATTGGAGATCGCTGCCGTCGAAGTGCATGATCAGCAGATCGCCCCACACGATCGGCGAGGAGCCGGCGCCGCGGAAGTGGTTGCAGACGAAGTCGCGCCGTTCCCACAAGACCTCGCCGGTGGCGGTGTCGAGACATGCCGTGCCGGGCGAGCCGAAGGTGACAAAGATGCGCCCTTCTTCGATCACGGGAGTGGGCGACGCGTAGGAGTTGAACTTGTGGCAGAACTGCGGGTCGCTGACGCGGAAGAGCACTTTGTCGTGGAGGATTTTGCCGGAGTCTTTGTCCACGCAGACGACGGAAAGCTCGGTGCCGTCTTCGGTTGCGGTGGTCATCCAGACCTGATTCTTCCAGATCACCGGGCACGACCAGCCTTTGCCGTGGATCGGCGTTTTCCACTTCACGTTTTTGTCTTCGCCAAAGGTGAGCGGGAGGCCGATGGCGTTGGAGTGGCCATCGCCGCTGGGGCCGCGGAATTGCGGCCAGTTTTCGGCGGCCTCGGCGGAGACACCGGCGCAGAACAAGATGGAAAGGGCGAGCGTGCGGAGGAACATGGCGCGCACGGTAATGCGAGCGGCGAATAGTTTCCAACTCCGTTCCGCACCGATGGCGCGGCGGGCTCCGAAGTGGAGGAACCACGGGGAGGACAGGGAGCACGGGGTGGAACTGGGGGCAGGAATTCAAATATCGACCTTCTCTCTATGACCCCCGTGCTCCCCGTGGCCATTCCTCAGGCCTCCGTGGCCTACCTTGATGCCGTCCGCTGCGGCAGCTAGAGCCGGTTTTTAACGGAAGGTGTAGCCGTTCTACCCTTCGTCCTTTTCTTCATCCTCATCTTTTTCTGATGGAGACAAGACGAAGATGAGGATGAAGAAAACGACGAGGGGAGCTGCGAGCGGCACCAGCTCGGTTTGAACCGCTCTAATCGGAAGCGACGGCCGCAGGCTCCGGCAGCACGCGCGCGATTTCCTCCACGCGATAGCCGAAGCCCGGGCCGGTGAGCGTGCTCAAATCCAGCACCCCGCCGCGGCGGCGATACACGCCGGGATGCACGCGCGCTTCCGGCAGCGAGGCGTCGGGATAGAACTGCATCGCGTTGCTTTCCACGCCCATGATCGTGCCAGCGTGCGCGGCGAGAAGGACGTGCGGGATTTGCGCCAGCATCGGATTTGTGAGGTCCTGCACCATCAGCGTCATGCCGTGGGCGCGCGCCCAGCAGAGCGAGAGGAGCGCGCCGGTCAGCGTCTTGCACGTCTTCAACGCCACGCCGCTCCAGCCCAGCTCGCGCCCGAGCCGCACGTGGTGCCAGTCGTGCGCGCTTTCATCCAGAAAGAGCGGCTTGCGCGCGGAGACCGGCCGCACGTCGATGCGGTGCGCGCCGAGGTCGTAGGGAAAGGGCTGCTCGATGTAGAGCGTCATCGCGTAAAGGCGCGGGTGCTCGGTGAGCAGGCGGTCGAGAATGTCGGTGACGTAGGCGGGGTCGGTGACGGTGCAGTTGAAGTCGGCGCTGAGCCATTCTACGCCTTCCTCGATCGCGATCGTGCCGACGCGCACGATGCGGTCGTAGTCCCACGGGGAATCATCTCCGCGCAGCTTGATCTTGAGACAGCGCAGGCCATCCGCGCGAATCCAGTCGCGCAGCAGCACGGGATACTCGTCGCGCGGCTCGGCTCCGGTGAGCTCACTCGGCTCGATCGGATCGAGCCCGCCGACGAGGTGCCAGACGGGCAACCGATCCTGCCGGGTGCGCAGGAAACGCGAGGGTCTCAGCCCCACAAAGCGGTCTCCGGTCTCCAATAGATCGCCGAGGTCACTCGCGAGAAATTCTTCGCCGAGCGTCTGGAAAACGGGCTGGCCGTGCAGCATCCCGAAGGCGTCGTAGATCGCGAGATCGAAGAGAGAGTGGCACACCAGCGCCGCGAGCTGCGGCATGCGAGCCGAGACCTCGCTCGCTTCACTTTCCTCATCGAGCAGCCGGTGCAGCCGATGCGTTTGGAAGCGGTGCCCGAGTTCCAGCGGATGCCCGGCTTCTCCGAAAGCAACCACCTCGGCGGCGAGCCGTTCGCAGAACTTGCGCATCCGCGTTTCCCGCTCTTCCCAACTCAGGGTGTCGCATGGCCACACCCACGCCACGCTCAGCGGCGTTTCCCCCCACCCTTCCGCGCTGCGCCCAGCGCGATCCTCCACCCGCACCCGCACTCGCGCGCACACGACGCGCGTGAGCACCTGCGCGCCGAACTTCAGCGGCATCCGCGTCTCGACCGGCAGAAAGAAAAGCGCCGCCTCGCGCACGCGGATGTCGGTGGCTTTGTGCATGCTGAAAACGTTGGCGCGGGGGCCTGCCACGACGCAAGCGCGACCGCATGGCATCCGAACCGAATGCGCCATTCGCGCCAAGGCCTGCCTCCGCCGCGCGCGCAACCTGCGGACTGGCCGGCGTGCGAGTGATCTGCGGACTTCCTCGCCGGCTTGCATCATCCGCTCTCGCAAAATCCCAGCCTCCGGCGAAAGTCGGCCTTTCCCATGAACCGCTTCGACCAAAAGCTTGCCGAGCACCGTGTCACCCTGCGGCGCGGCGCGCTCCGCACGCTCCAGATCAATGTCGGGCGCAAGTGCAACCAGGCCTGCCGCCACTGCCACGTGGATGCCGCTCCCTGGCGCACGGAGATGATCTCGGACGAAACCGCCGCCCGCGTCGGCGCTTGGATCGAGCAGCATCGGCCCGAAACGGTGGATATCACCGGCGGCGCACCCGAGCTCAGCGAGCACTTCCGCTTTTTCGTGGAAACCGCGCGCCGCGCCGGTGCGCACGTCATCGATCGCAACAACCTCACGATCATCGAGACGAAGGCATTTGGCTGGCTGCCGGACTACCTCGCGCAGCACGGCGTGGAGGTCGTCGCTTCCCTGCCGTGCTATTCGGCGGAGAATGTGAATGCCCAGCGCGGCGACGGCGTTTTCGAGAAAAGCATCTCCGCCCTGCGCAAGCTGAACGCCGTCGGCTACGGCACACGGCTGCCGCTGCACCTCGTCTATAATCCGCTCGGCGCGAATCTTCCCGGGCCGCAGGCGGAGCTGGAGGCAGACTTCAAGGAAGCGCTCGCGCGCGATTTCGGCCTTTTCACGATTACCAACCAGCCCATCGCGCGCTTCGCGGAAGACCTGCGGGCGCAGGGAAAGTGGGACGAATATCTGGAGCTGCTCGCGAACAGCTTCAACCCCGCGACGGCCGAAAGCGTGATGTGTCGCTCCACCCTGAGCGTCGGCTGGCAGGGCGAGCTTTTCGATTGCGACTTCAACCAGATGCTCGGCATGCAGCTTCGCAATGGACGCGCGCTGTATCTGTGGGACGTGACGCCGGCGGACATGACGGACCGCCATATCCTGACCGGTGTGCATTGCCTGGCCTGCACCGCGGGAAGCGGGAGCAGTTGCACCGGCGCGCTGAACTAAGTTTTTAAGCAGAAGTTTCGTGGCATTTCACCCGAACGCGCTCGCGCGAGGGCTCCTGCCCTCGTGCGCAGAATCGCCGGGCTCCTGCCCGATGAAAGCGCGCGCCTTTGGAGAAGTGCCGCAAAACTTTTGGCCACCTTCTTAGCCCGCCTCGCGCGGCGCGCCAGATCGCGCGGTCAGAACTTCGGCACACCTGCGGAAGTCGCGGGCGCTGTCTTGCCGCCGCCCTTGGCCTGCTTTTTTTCGTAGGCATCCACCTCGCGCGCATCTACCACGATCACCACGCCGCCTTTCAGCTTTGCCGCCGCGTGATCGCTGCGTTCCCAGAGGCGGCCGTCGAAGGCGGTTTTTAGCGCGTCGAGCCCCGCGTAGCCAGTGCGCGGCTTTTCTTCCCGCCAGCGAAACGCGCCCTTTTCTGCCTCCAGGATCGACTGCCCTTCCTCATCGGTCAGCGCCTTCAGCGCGCCGCCCTCCGGGATTTTCACATACTCCAGGCGCGCGGCCGCGCCATTGAGAAACGCCACGCGGATGCGCCAGCCTTGGAACGAATAACCGAGCTCCTTCGCACCGGGGAGCAGCCGCTGCTCCTGTGCTCCGACAAGGTCCGCTCCGGGCGCACCATAGCGCGCTTGCGACTGAGCTTCGGATTCCCCCAGCCGCGCCGAAAGCGACGGCGCGAGGCACCACAGGACGAGACAAGTCGAGGCGGCGAGGGATGAAATGCGGAGGTGGGATGGCATAAAAGCGGAGTCGGTCCGCCAGGCAGACGCCGTATGCTCTGCGGGCGTTACAGCTTTCCCACGCGCCGCTTTTCACGAAGCTTTCCTGTTGACCGGTCCACGCCCGCTCCGTAGTTTCGCCGGTTCACAGACGGGCTGTGGCTCAGCTTGGTAGAGCGCCTCGTTCGGGTCGAGGAGGTCCAGGGTTCGAATCCCTGCAGCCCGACCACTCTTCACCTCGGAGAGTGGTCGTAGTTTGGGAAAACTGCAGTGGTCCTCGCGCTTTTCCGGTGGTTCAAAATCGTTGACCAGGCTGGATTCCAAATGCCGCGTTCGCGGGGCAAACCGGGTGACCGGTGCAACACAACAACTTTGGTGGCTAGCGCGCGGGCAGACCAAAAGAGCTGGTCCGCCGCCTTCGCCGTCGCGCACTCTCGCGCCTGCATGCCCCTCCCCTCCGCGCAAAGCTTACTCAAGGAAACTCTCCCAAAAAGCCCGGAAGCGCAGGTGCTCGGGAAACAGCTGCTTCGATCGGGAACCTCCGTGGGCGCGAACTACCGGGAGGCTCATCGTGGAAGGAGCAAACCGGAGTTCATCGCGAAATGCGGGGACTCGCTGCGGGAGATCGAAGAGAGCGCTTACTGGCTCGAGCTGCTCGTCGAATCCAGAATCGTGAAGGCGGAAAAGCTTCAGCCTCTGCGAGACGAATGCGACGAATTGACCGCAATCTTCGTCACGATCATCAAGCGCGCCCGTAGTTCCGGCTGATTCTTCATCCTTCGTCATTCAACCTTCTGACTTCCCTTCCCATCCGCGGCATCGACTTCAATTTCGGCAAGGAACCGGCCAACTCCTTTACCAG
>CAXSDZ010000238.1:0-7178 GCA_964235505.1 uncultured Chthoniobacteraceae bacterium | reverse complement strand
GTGGAGCGTGGAGCGTGGAGCGTGGAGCGTGGAGCGTGGAGCGTGGAGCGCCTGCGGCGGGCCGAACGTCCAACGTCCAACGTCCAACGTCCAAGGCGAGTAGAGCGGTGCCGCTGCCGCACTTGAACGTTGAGCGTTGAGCGTTGAGCGTTGAGCGTTGAGCGTTGGACGTTGGACGTTGAGCGTTCGGCCCCGCGCAGCGGCCTCCCGCAGCCTGAGCCCGGGAGCGAGCGCGCGCCGGCTCACCGCGCGGCAAGGCGGTGAGTTTTTCACTCGGCAGCGCGCGCCGCGGCGGGCAGGATGCACCCTTTTCCCGGCCCATTCTGCTTGCGATGAAGCTTCCCCACGCCGCACCCCACGCTGTTTCAGCCGCTCTCGCCCTCACGCTTTTTGCCAGCGGCTGCACGAACATCAAAGAAGATCAGCGGCGCACCAAAGCGGAGGGAGCGCTGGCTGGCGGCGCGGGCGGCGCGGTGCTTGGCGGGCTGATCGCAGGCGTTTTCAGCGGCGGCGATCCCGGCTCGATCCTGCGCGGCGCGGCGATCGGTGGAGCGGCTGGCGGCGGCATCGGCTACGCCTACGGCGCGTCGGTGGCTTCAAAAAAGGCGCGCTACGCCAGCACCGAAGCTTACCTCGACGCCTGCTTGGTGGAGGTGAAATCCGAGACGGCGAAAATCCGAGAATGGAATGCCGCTGGCCGGCGCGTGATCGCCGCGCAGCAGCGGCAGCTCGCCGCGCTGGCAAAGTCGGGCCGGCTGCGGCGGCGCGATGATCCGCAGGTGAGCGAACTCCGCGCGCGCGTGGAGCGCAGCGTCGTCGCTTTCACGCCGGGCGTGCGGCATTGGCAGGAAGTGATCGCGGTGCATCAGGAAGTCGTCGCCCGCCACGCGCGCGCGCCGGCGGCCGAGCTGCTCCGCAGCGAAGTGCAATCGCTCGCGGAACAGCAAGCGGGCACACAGCAAATCCAGGCGCGATTCAGCGCCTTGAACGCTCAACTCCAATGAACACGCTGCCTCCGCAAATCATTCCTCGCGTGCTCGGCGTCGTCGCTTGCGCACTGCTCGCTGGCTGTGCAACGACGGGCGATCCGATGGAAGGCGGGCTTTTCCGCTGGAGCGAAGCAAAGGCGCAAGGCCGCATCGCTGACCGTCGATCGGAGCTCGCTTCCGACCGGCGGCAGCGCGCGCACGAAACGCAAAGCAGCGCTGCCCTGCGGAATCGCGTCGCGCACAACCGGCAGGAAATCGGTGCCAGGACCGAAGCGAACCGCGGACCTGGCGCGCGGCGGAGGACGCCGCCGATCGCGCAGCCCGGAACGCGCGAACCGCGCACGAGCAACAAGCGCTTGCCGGCGTTTTGGAGAAAGCCGAAGCGCTCGAGCGCGACAGCCCATCAGCGGCCATCGCCAGCCGCGCGCGCCGTCTGCGCACGCAGATCGAACGCACCGCGCGCGCCCCGGAGCTGACGCGCTCGCAGAAGGAATCCCGCATCCGCGCCATGGATGGCGAACTCGACCGCAGCCGTGCGGAGGCAGGCCTGTAGCACGCAACGCCCGGCGCAATCCGGGGTGCTGCCGCGCCGCTAGGCGACCGCAACTCGATCCAGCACCTCGCGCACTTTCCGCACGAGCATCTCGGGCGTGAACGGCTTTTGCAGCAGCTCCACCGTTCCTTCCTCCAGTCCCTCCGCGGTGATCTCGTGCTCCGAATAGCCGGAAACAAAGAGAACCTTGATCTCCGGGCAGTGGGCTCGCACCGCACGCGCCACCTGCGGGCCGTTCATCTCCGGCATCACCACATCGGTGATGAGCAGCCGCGGCGCGCAGCCATGCTCGGCCAGCGCGCTCATGGCCTCGCTGCCACGACCGGCGGAGATAACCGTGTAGCCCTGCTCTTCCAGGACGGCGCACACCAGCTCGCGCACGATCTCCTCGTCCTCCACCACGAGCACCGTTTCTGAAGCGGCGCCGCGCGCCACCGGCGGCAGCGCGGGGAGCGGCACAGCGAGCGCGTCGTGCTCCAGCGGGAGAAAAACGCGAAACGTGCTGCCGCGCCCGCGCTCGCTTTCCACGGCGATGCCGCCGCCGCTTTGCTTTACGATCCCATACACCGTCGCAAGGCCGAGACCGGTCCCTTTGCCCGGGCCTTTCGTGGTGAAGAATGGCTCGAAAATCCGCGTGCGCGTTTCGGCGTCCATCCCTTCGCCAGTGTCGCCCACGGCTAGCGCGACATAGTCGCCCGGCGGCAGTTCCACGAGCTCCGCCGGGCGGTGGCCGTTGAGCGTCACGTTGCCGGTCGTGATCGTGAGCCGGCCGCCGCGCGGCATCGCATCGCGCGCGTTCACGCCGAGATTCAGGATCACCTGCTCGATCTGATTTGGATCCGCCTTCACCCGGCTCTGCACCGCGGAAAAGTCGGTGCGGATCTCGATGTGCTCGCCGATGACGCGGTGCAGCAGCTTTTGCATGTCGCGCACGAGCATGTGAAGATCGATCACTTTCGGCTGCAGGATTTGCTTGCGCGAAAAGGCGAGCAACTGCCGCGTGAGCCCGGCCGCCTGCTCGCCCGCCTGGCGGATCAAGGCCGCGCTTTGCCGCGCGGTTGGGTCGCCCTCCAGCCGCTGCACAAGCAGCTCCGCATAGCCGAGGATCGCGGTGAGCAGATTGTTGAAGTCGTGCGCCACGCCGCCGGCGAGCCGGCCGATTGCCTCCATCTTGTGCGCGTGCCGCAGCCGCTCTTCGCTTTCTTGGAGTGCCTGCGCCGTCTGCACGCGTTCGCTGCTCTCGCGCACCAGCTCGGCGCGCTGCTCGAAGAAACGGCCAATGAGCCGCGCGATCTCGCCCAGCTCGGAGTTGCGGGTTTGCAGACGCTCCAGTGGCGCCAGATCCCGCCGGCGCAGGCAGGCGGTGATGCGCCGCAGCGGCTGCGCGACCATGCGGTGCAGCGCGAGCCCGAGCAGCGCGCCGAGCAGCACGATGAGCGCGGCGACGGTGGTGAAAAGCCGGTTGGCTTCCTCATCCATTTGCTGGAGCTCGCGCGAGCGATTCTCGACCGCGAGCTGCGCGATGGGCTGCCCGTCCCAGCGCCGCAGCGTCTGCGAAAAAAGGAGGCTGCCAGGTTCCTGCTGTCCGCGGTCCGCCGCGATTTCCACGGCCCGAAGCGCGACGTGATCGTCCCCGGAAAGCAGCGGCATTTCGCGCAGCATGGTTTCGTCCCAGATCCGCCCCGCGAAGAAAAGTCCCTGCCCGAGCCCTTGCGCATCCGCATCCCAGCCAGCCCGCACGACCGCGCCGCACACCTCCATGAGCTGCCACCCGGCACCGGCTTCACCCCTGGGCAGCTCGTAAAAGAAGCGGCAGGCGCGTCCTTCCGCGAGCAGCTTCCGCACTGCATCCCGAGGAGTTGGCATTTCCAGCGCCTCGTCCGATTCGTAGTTCCGCGAGGAGTAGGCGAGTGTGCCGTCCTCGCGGTATGCCCACAGCGCATTGGCTCCAAAGCTCGCGAGCACCGCCTTGTTCCAGTGCTTTTCCGCCCAGGCGCGGTCGCCGTCCAGGATCGCGGCGACCGCCCCATCCAGCGCGCAGTTGTGCTCCGCGCATTTTGCCAGCGGCGCACCCTGGCGATTCAGAAAGCTTGCCACCGACTGCCGCCACGTCCGCTCCCGCGCCGCCGCGATCTGCTGGCTTTTGCGCTCTTCCAGCCAGCGAATGCCAAACAGGCTGGCGATGCAGCTCCCCGTGATGAGCACGAGCAGCAAAAAAATCGTGGTGCGAACCTTCATTCCAAGGGGGCGGTGGCTTCAGGCGGAGCGGTTCTAATCGACACTTCCCACAGCGACAATCTTCAGTTCTCCGCGCGTTTCGCGGAGCACGAAAGTGGCGTCTTCAGTCCGTGGGCGCAGCCTGGTCCCGCCGTCGCTCACCTCCAGCCGATAGCGCACGGTGAGGATGATCTCCTCCGGCGCGCCGGGCGCGGGTGATGCGATGCGATTGAGCAGCACGACGCGTCGTTGCGGCCAGCGGCGCAGCTCGCGCTGCCGTGCCGCGCGGATGAAGTCGCGATGCACGATCCCGTCCTCGAAGTAGCGCACGTCATCCGCGTAAAAGCGCAGCTCGCCATCGAGATCGCCAGCTTCGTAGCAGCGCAGGAGACACTGCAGCAGCAGGAAACTGCGCTCGGTAAGGCCCGGCGCGAGAGTGGCATTCCCTTCACCCGCGCCGGGCGTGGCGAAGCCGAGTGCGCGCCGCGTTTCATCGTCGAGCCGGCCGGTGCGTTCAAAACCTCTGAGCTCCTGAAATTGCCGGAGCGCCTCAGCCGTGCCGCGGTTCGCGGCCCCGTCGATCTCGCCAAAGTAGAGCTTGCGCCGCCGCAGTTCCTCCTGCGCCTGGCGCAGCGCGTCGTCGGCAAACCCCGCCGTCGTCGAGACGAGAAACCCGGCCGCGAGCAAGGCGATTTTTGAGGTGCGCATCGCGCGGGAAGCGAGCGGGGAATCGAGGTCGCCGCAAGCGCGGAGTTTCCGGCGGCTCGCGGATCGGGAGAAATCCGAAACGCCGAAATCCCTCACATCTTTTCCGGCACTCCGATGCCGAGCAGGCCGAGCCCGCGCGCCAGCACCCGCGCCGTCGCATCGCAAAGTTGGAGCCGGCTCTCGCGCACGGCGGGAGCGGCTTTCAACACAGTGCAAGCTTCAAAGAACGAGTGGAAAAGCTGCGCGAGTTCGAAGAGGTAATTGCAGAGGATATTCGGCCGGTAATCCTCCAGCACCTGCGGGACGACTTCGCCGAATTGCAGGAGCTTTTTCACCACTGCCAGTTCTTGGGTAGCGTCGAAGGCTGGGGGGGGAAAGTCGAGGGTCGAGGGTCGAGGGCCTGAGATCCCGCGGACGGCGCGCCTTCCTCTCCGGCTCTCGTCCCTCGTTCCTCGTCCCTCGACTCTTCCTCCGCAGCTCTCCGGAAGATCGAGCGGATGCGGACGTAGGAATATTGCAGATACGGCGCGGTGTTCCCTTGCAGCGCGAGCATCTTGTCCCACGAAAAGATGTAGTCGCTCTGCCGGTTTGGCAGCAGGTCGGCATACTTCACCGCGCCAAGGCCGATCACGCGCGCGATCTCGCGGCGCTCGCCCACCGAAAGCGCCGGGTTCTTTTCCGCGATGATCTTGGCGGCGCGTTCTTCCGCTTCATCGAGCAGATCGGCGAGCCGGATCGTCTCGCCGGAGCGGGTTTTGAAAGGCTTCCCATCGTCGCCCAAAATCGAGCCAAACCAAACGTGCGCGAGGCGCGTCGGCATCTCCGGCCACCACCGTCGGAAGATCGCAAACAGTTGCCGGAAGTGGAGCTGCTGCCGCCCATCAGTGACGTAGGCGATCTCGTCCGGATGCCACGTTTCCAGCCGGTGGCGGAGCGTGGCGAGGTCGGTCGTGGTGTAGTTCGCCGTCCCATCGCTCTTTTGCACGAGCGCAGGATTTGGTCGCCAGCCCTCCTTGTCTTTGATGAGAAAAGGGTCCTGCTCCGGCGCGAGATTCCCATCCGAGAAGACGCAAATCGCACCTTCGCTTTCGCTGGCGATGCCGCGCGTCCCGAGCTCATCGACGATGCTTTTGAGCTGCGGATTGTAGAAGCTTTCGCCGAGCGTCACGTCGAAACGAACGCCGAGCTGCCCATAGACCGCATCGAACTCCGCTTGTGAAATGCGGATCATTTCCTGCCAAAGCCGCAGATTCTCCTGGTCACCGGACTGAAGCTTCACCAGCTCCTCGCTGATCTGCGCTGCGATGCGCATCGGAGCCGCGCTCTCGCCGCCGGTGCCTTCGTCGCTAGCCGCGACGATTCTTGCCGCCGCCTCCCGTTCGATCTGCGCGTTGATCGCTTTGTAGATCTGCGCGAGCTGCTCGATGGAATCCGGCGGCTGCCCGGTTTCGGCGACGCGCCGCTTCCAGCCCACGATCAGCATTCCGAACTGCTTACCCCAATCTCCGATGTGGTTGTCGCGCACGGTCCGGTGCCCCACAAACTCCGCGATGCGCGCGATGGCGTCGCCGAGAATCGTGGAGCGGATGTGGCCGACGTGCATCGGTTTCGCGACGTTTGGCGAAGAGAAATCGACCACCAGCGTTTTCACCTTTTCCGGCCGGGGCACGCCGAGCTGCGGGTCCGCCGCGAGCTGCGCAAACCGTGCCGAAAGCCACGCCGGCTTGAAGCGGAAATTGATGAAGCCCGCGCCGGCAATCTCCGGTGCCTCGCACATCTCCGCGACATCGAGCTTGCCTACGATCTCCGCCGCGAGCTGTCGCGGATTCGCACGCTGCTGCTTCGCGAGCACCATGGCGGCATTCGTCTGGTAATCGCCGAAACGCGCGTCCGCCACGGGCTGCACGTGGGCGTCGAAATCCGGCAGCGCCGCACGCAGGCGGGCTTTGAGAAGGCTCGAAAGAGTTTCCATGCTGTCGTGGAGCGTGGAGCGTGGAGCGTGGAGCGTCTGGGATGCGTCATCTACCGGACGCTCCACGCTTTACGCACGACGCTCCACGAGCATCACCGCCCCGAGTTTTGGAAGATCGCGAGGATCTCATCCGCCCCCACCGCCGTGCGGAGACGGTCTCGCACGGAACGGTCGTTCAAGAACTTCGCGATGGCGGCGAGCGTGCGCAGGTGGGTTTGAAACTGATCTTTTGGCACCACGAAAAGGACGATGAATTCCACCGGCGCATTGTCCAGCGAGTCAAATTCGATGCCGGTCGAAGAGCGCCCGAAAGCTGCGACCACGCGATCCACGCGGTCGCTGGAGGCGTGCGGGATGGCGATGCCAAAGCCGATGCCGGTGCTCATCGTTTCCTCCCGCGCGCGCAAAGCGGCCAGCACCACATCGCGGTCTTCGGCTTTAACCAGCCCCTTTGCGACCAGCAGATCGACCAGTTCCACGATCGCCGACCAGCGCTCGGTCGCCTGCATCTCCGGGAGGATCTGATCTTTGGAAAGGAGATTTCCGAGCGTCATTCGATGGATGCAGGAGATGACTTGCGCAAAGTCGGGGGACTCTGCCGCAAGCTCCCGCGAAGTGACAAGCGCGATTTCCCCAGCGCCCGGCACGTCCCTTCCACCGCGATTTTACGCCGCTTTTCAAACGGAGTTTTCCTGCGGATAGTGCCGCCATGTCCACCGCCGACCTGCAACGCTACATC
>CAXSDZ010000237.1:0-7189 GCA_964235505.1 uncultured Chthoniobacteraceae bacterium | reverse complement strand
AAGAGTCAGGCGGCGAAGGTCGTGCGCGAACTCAACGCGCGCCAGCGCATCGCGCTACGCCACCTCGCGCGCAAAGAAATCACCGGTCGCGCCGAGCACAAGCGGCGTCGCCACCGTGATCGCGGGATACGTGACGGCGCCGATCTTCAGCTTCCCGATTTCCTGCGCGACGAAGCCAAATCCATCCGTGGCACTCACCCCGGCGGGCGTGCCGCGGAGCTGGCCTTTGATGGTGATGCTGGCGATGCGCGACACATTCTCCGGATCGTTTCCAAGGGTGCCAATCGCATCGTCCGCCGTGCCAAATTTGTTGTCGGCGCCATCATCCACACCCGCGGCGATGGAACTCGCGACCCAGTCGCCACCGACGATGATCGCACCGAGATTTGCGTCGGCATTCCGCACCTGGGTGCCGCCCGCGCCGTAGCCACCGAGCACCTGGAGGAAGGTCGCGCTGCCGCGAATGGAAAGCTTTCCGATCGCGAGCGGCGTCGTTTGCGAGTCCGTGCCGCGGGCGAGGATGCGCACCGGGTCGTCCGCAGTGCCGCGCACACTGCCGCCGATCGCGAGGGAGCCGAGCGGACCGTCGATGTTGATCGAGCCGGAGCCGTTGCCCGTGCCGCTTTCCACGGAGCCTCCGATCGCGATCCGCTTTGCCCCCGCGAGATCCACGGCGATGCCGCCGGAGAGATCTCCACCGCCGCCGCGCAGATCACCACGGAGCGAGAAAGCGCCGAGTTCCTGAGCGCTCAAATACCCGCCGCTCCCAGTCGCGCCGCCCACGATCGATCCACCGATCTTCGCAGTCTTCAGCACTCCGCTTGCGACGATATTTGCCGTGCCTGCGGCAGTGCCCACGAGCGAACCACCGACGGAGATGCTGCCGATGTCATTAGCCGTGATGGAAGCGCTGTTTGCCGCGCCTCCGACCAGGGAGCCTTTGATCGAAACCTTGCCGATATCGAGATCAGCGAAGTTACCCTGAGCCCCAAAAACGGTCCCGATGGAGGCGGACCCAACGCCGTCGCCGCCGCGGAGATCGCCGCCGACCGTGATGCTTTTCATCAAGTGCGGGACTGAGATTGCGCTGCCAGCATAGATGAGGGCGCTGCTGGTGCCAGCGCCACCGATGACCGATCCGCCAACGGCGACTGGACCGAGCGTCAGCACGGAATGAATGTAGCCGCTCTCGTCTCCCCCGCCGCCGCGCAATTCGCCCGCGATCTTCACAGACTTGATCAAATCCGCGCCGATCACCGCGCCACTTTCCTCCCCGCCGCCGCCGACCAGTGATCCCTTGATCGCCACTGCGCCGAGCGTTCGCGCACTGATGATCGAGCCGGAGTCGTCGCCTTCTCCGCCGCGCACGTCGTGCCGGACCGCCGCGCTTTTTATGTCGCCGGAGCTGGCGATTGCGCCACTCCGCGCGCCATCGCCGCCAAAGATTGAGCCGCCGATCTTCACCACCCCGATCGCACTCGCCGTGCTGCCCACCAAGGTTGTCTCGATGCGCCCGCTATCCGCACCCGCATCGCCGAAAATGTTGCCTCCGATCGTGATGCTGCGGATGGGACCCTGCGCGAAGATCGCGCCGGAACTTGCTCCCACTCCTCCCCGCAGCGAGCCGCCGATTTTGATGCTGCCGATGCCCGCCACCCCCGAGCTACCGGTGATATCGGTCAGTGTGAGCGACACCGCTTCGATGTCGCCCTTCACCGCGAGATCCCCGAGCGCGCCACGCAATGCACTGGCCGAGGAAGCTCCGTCACCTTGCGTGCCCAGTCCGAAAGCGCCTATCGACCGCGCAACAATTCCTTTCACCGCGAGGTCGTCCGCATCATCCCCGGCGGTGATGCGCCCGAGGTCGCCACCGATCTTTACCGTGCCGAGATCGATCCCCGACGCGAGGATTGCGCCGACATTCACAAAGCCATCGCCGCCCGTCTGCGCGGAGCGCTTTGCTGAGACGGAAATGTTTGTGTCCGCGGCTTCCGCGGGCACCACGTGCGCGCCGAAGTCGATCCGCTCGAGCTGTTGCGGCGTGGCATTCGAGCCATCGATCAGGCCGGTGCTGAAGCGAAGCAGCGCATTTGCTGTGAGCGCGTCGAGGAAGACGGGTTTGGAGAGCTTGATGGTGACTTCATCGCCATCCACGTCCTGGTAGGTGACGGTGGTGGGATTGATGAGTGTGGCCGGAGCGATGCGAGCTTCCAAAAGCTCGATCCGTGCGCCAGTGCCAGCCCGCCGCGAAAGTGCGTTCATAGGAAAAGAAAGGGCGCAAGAGAAGTGAGCCTGCGCGCCGCAAAATGGTGCGTGCGGCGCGGCGATGTCGAGCGTCGGATTTTGATAGGCTGCGTCGGCGTGGAAAACCCGAGCCGCGTTGCTTCCTGCACCGCGCTTCAGCCCCGGAAGGTGAGAGTAAAAGGCAGCGCCAGCAGTTGCGTCGGCGTGAAGGTGCCTTCCACTCCATCGACAAAAATCACGGCATCTGGCGCGAGTTCCACCATCCACTGCCGGCAGGCGCCGCAGGGCATGCGACCGCCGGGCGGTGCGTCGGCAGGCGCATCGATGCAGGCGACGGCGATCGCCTCCATCTCCCGCGCACCGGCCGCGAGCGCCGCCGCCATCGCGCTGCGCTCGGCGCAAAGGCAGAGCCCATACGAGGCGTTCTCCACATTTGCCCCGCTGAAAACACCCCGCGGCGTGCGAACCGCGGCGCCCACGCGGAAGCGTGAGTAAGGCGAATACGAGCGCTGCGCTGCGGCGCGCGCGGCGCGGAGCAGTTCCTCGCGGGTGGCCGGCGGGAGAGGCGCATTCATCTCCCGCCAGCAGAGCGATGCCGCACACGCCGCGCAAGTCCTGCGGCTCTTCCGACTCAGCACCACCGGGCGCGCGGCAGGACGCATTCTGCCTCGCCTTCCGAGCCGCAAGTGTCCGATCTTTCCCGCCGATGAACTCCCGCCATTTCTCCTCCCTGAGCGTCTCCCGTCGCGACGTCCTCCGATCCCTCGCCTTCGCCGCCGGCACCGCGGCACTCGGCGGCGCGCGCGTGTTTGCACAGGCGACGCAGCCGCCGCCGATCACCACGGCACCGCTCGCCGGGAAGCTGTCGCTGGTCTCCGGCGCAGGGGGAAACATCGCGCTGCTCGCGGGCGAGGACGGGTCGCTCGTCGTCGATAGCGGCCTGGCCGATCTCGCCACCGGCACGGCGGCGGAAATCGCCAAGGCCGGTCCGCTCGCGATGCTCGTGAACACGCACTGGCACTTCGACCACGCGGGCGGCAATGAGCGGCTCGCCCGCGCCGGCGCCCGCATCGTGGCGAGCGAGAACTGCCGTGCACGGCTCAGCGCGGAGCAGCGGATCGGTTCGCTGGAAAAGGTGCTCGTCGGGATGCCGGCCGTCTTCCCGCCCGCGCCGCCGATCGCGCGGCCGACCGTCACCTTCACACAGGAAACCACGCTGCATCTGAACGGCGAGCGCATCCGCCTCATCCCGGTCGCGCCTGCGCACACGGATGGCGACGTGCTTGTGCGCTTCGAGACCGCGAACGTGCTGCACATGGGCGACACATTCTTCCACGGCTTTTATCCCTTCATCGACTACACCAGCGGCGGCTGGATCGGCGGCATGGTCGCAGCCACGAAGGTGGCGCTCACGCTCACGGATTCCGCCACGCGCATCATCCCCGGCCACGGCCCGGTTGCGACGCAGGAGGAGCTCAAGGGCTACATCACTTTTCTCGAAATGGCGCACGAGCGGCTAGGCGGTGGATGAAGCGGTAGCCGCCACGCCCTTCAAAGACCTCGATGCAAAACTCGGCGGCGGCTTTTTGAAACCTGAGCAGTTCGTGCGCGTCGCCTACGAAGGCTTGCTGCGGCACAAGCCGTAATCATTTGGCGGATAGCGTGACCTGGCGCGCGACCGGGCCGAGCCAGCGCGCCGGGCTGCGCAGCCTGCTTGGCGGTGATGTCGCCTGTGATCCCCGAGGTCGAAAGTCTGCGCTCCCACTCCGAAGCCGTATCTCGCCCCGGCGGCGGAAGGCGCGCCGCCGATGACGCGGTTGGGCCACCATCACCACCGACGATGATGACGACGCTGAGTTCGCCCGCGCCGGTCACGATATTTCGGCCGGGCTCGACCGCGCCGGCTTTTGCGCGAGCAGCGAAAGCATCGGCCACTGCCAGGTGATGCGGCCCCCGGCCTCGCGCAGCTCATAGGCCGCGCGGATGGCAGCGGGCGCGGAGGCGAGCAGCGCGCGCACTGCTTCGCGGTTTGCGGGCGGCGTCGCGGCGGTTTCAAAATACCATTCCAAATCCGGCTGCTCCTTGCGCCGCAGCCAGGAGCGCTCGACGCGCAGCCCCGCCGCCGCGCAGTGCTGCGCCCACTCGGCCGGCGCGAGGAGCCGCGCGTGGCTCGGGTCGCGCAGCTTTTCCACGCCGTTCAGCCATTCGCCCGCCGCAGGGTCGCCGTCCGGCACCGTGCCGTCGATCAGCAGAAACCAGCCGCTGGGCGCGAGCACGCGCGCCGCTTCCGCCACAAACCGCGCGGGCGACGAAAAGTGGTGCGGCGCGACGCGGCACGTCACGAGGTCGAAGCTCGCGTCCCCGTAAGGCATCGCCTCGGCGGGGTGCTGTCGCGTTTCGATCGAAAGGCAGCGTGCGGCAGCGGCTTCGCGCGAGCGCTCCAGCATCGCGGGCGAGAGGTCGGCGCACGTCACGCGGTGCCCGCGCGACGCGAGGTGCAGGCCGGTGTGCCCGGCACCGCAGGCCACGTCCAGAACGCGCGAGGCGGCGGGGAGCGGGAAGGCGGCGAGCGCTTCCTCCACATCCGCGACATCCTCCAAAATGTGACCTTTGCCGTAGCGCCGGCTTTGCCGGGAAAACTGCTCCTGCGCGGCCCGCTGCGTAGGATCGAGCTCTGGTGAAGACATGCCGCGGAGGATTACTGCGGCGCCCGGCGCTGCGCGAGTTTACCGCCGGGATGCTCCGCTTTTCTCCCGTGGCAATACACGGCGCACCACTCGGCGAGCCGCTGCCCGAGGATGCGGCAGGCCTCCTGCGCGTCGGCTTCGCGAGGCTCCTTCACCGCGACCGCGCCGTAGTGCAGTGTGAGCGTGCGGGAGGCGTAGTCCGTCACGCCGAAGACGGGAAGCCGAAGTTCATGAGCACCGTGAGCAACGACTGGCACGCGAGCTCCATGCCGCCGCCCCAGCCGCCGGCGGAGGAAAATGCGCAGCCGATCCTGCCATCGATCTTCATCCAGTGCGGCCCCATGGATTCATCCCAAAACCGTTTCATGCGCCACGAGAGGATACCCATATTCGTGGGGCTGCCGAGTGCGATCCCATCGCACCAGAGCACGTCCAGCGCAGCCACCTCCGCGTCGTCGATCGACTGCACCCGCACCTCCGTGTCGGCGATCCGCGCCGCGCCTTCCGCCACGAGCGCAGCCATGCGGGCGACGTTGCCTGTTTTAGAATCGAAGAGGACGAGGATCTTGGTCATGGCCTGCGACGAGGCTGCGATGAAACCTGCACGCTCTGCAATTCCCCTGTCGCACGGCCAGGAAGCAGGGGTGTTTCGCACGACGCAGTCGCGGTTACAGCCGGGCGCATGAAGATCGTGAAATCGCACTGGGCTCGCATGCGGCGAGCGCCCAACATGCTGCATCCATGAAAACCAACGGCACCTCCCAAGCCGCCGGGACCACCGCGCCCGCGCCTCCTACTCGTCAGAGGAGAATGAAGGCGCTGCGCCATCTGTCGCTCGCGAGCGCTGCGGCGGCTGTGCTCCCCTTTGCCCCGGTCTTCGGCGCGGCGATCGTTGTGAACGGCGACTTTGAAACCCCGGGCACCGGCCCGACCGACGCCGCGGCATGGCTGGGCGAGAATGGGACCACCATCATCCGCACCGCCACCGGTGGTGTCGGCGGCTCGGCGGGCGGGTTGATCAGCAACGTCACCTCCACCAGTGCCGCAGGGCCGCTCCGGGAGAACACCGGCACCGCAGGCGGCGACCCAGCGGTTGGCGGACTGCTCTACACGTTCAGGTTCGACAACCAGCGCACCTTCGCCAATGGCGGCGTCTTCCAGGCGCAACTCGTGGCTCGTGACGACGCAAACAGCGCCCTGGGTTTTCCGATCAATGTCACGCTTACTTCGGGCAGCACCGGGTTTGAAACCTTCAGCCAGAACTTCACCGCTCCGCTGGGCACGACGAGGTTCGAGGTGAACTTCTTCGCGATCACCGGCGGCGACGCAGGCTCCAGCTCCAGCGTCGTGGTGGACAATGTCCAGATCTTCCTCCCGGAGCCGTCCACTGGGGCGTTGTTGTTCGGTGGGATGGGGCTGCTCGCCCGCCGCCGCCCACGCCGCGCCTGAGTTCTGGGTCGCGCTCGTTCTCAAGCTCCAGCTCGGGAACGAGAGGAAAAAAATCGAAACTTTCTGTTCCGAGTTCCACGCCGTCGGCATCCGCTTGAGCGCCTCAATATACGACTGAACCGGGCTCCAGTAGAAGAACTCCGTGCGCAGCGAGTAGTCTCGGAGCCAACACACATCCCTCACGCGCCCAAATACTTCTTCCTGTTACATGGCAGGAGTGCTCCTCTCACTCACCGCCCAGCAATATACGACATAAATCCGACCCTCTGTCGTATATCAACAAGTTCGGCGCTTTCACACGCTCCACGCCATGAAGCCTCTTCGAGTCTTGATTGCAATCAGCGTTATCGCGGTCGTGCTCGTTGCAGGCTTCTTCTACTTCCGTCACGCCGACCCAGAGCAGGTGTTCAGTCGCGGCCTTGCATCCGCAGTGCGTAGCGGCCTTCCGACAGTTCACCTCCGCAACATCTCCAGTCCGGCTTGGGAGCGACTTTACATCTTCGGCCCCTACACTCCTCCTGACCGCATTTCCGCAGCGCTCGGCTTCGCTTGGACGAGTCCGGCGGCGGACACCATCCGGAGTTCCGACGGCGTCAACTTACTCGTGTTCGTCACCCAGCAGCGTGTAGTCATGTCTGTGCTCCACCCTCGCAACGAAGGAGACTTTGTTCCTGATGCGGTCGGCTACAACTACCTCCGAGATGACGCCGAGTTCGCCATCGTGCGCCGTCCTCAAGACAACTGGCTTTTGCTTGGGCCTGTTCCGAACACACGCAAAGCGCCTAACCATGCGCTGCAGCGAACTGCTC
>CAXSDZ010000236.1:4618-7227 GCA_964235505.1 uncultured Chthoniobacteraceae bacterium | reverse complement strand
AGCGGGTCGATGGGACGCGCCTCGCCGTGAAAAGCAACCGGGGACAGTTTTTCGGCGCATGTGCGAAATGCCACGACGTGTTGCCGCCGGAAGGGAGCGGCGCGCCGCGCATCGCATCGCCGCACTCGGCGGAGCGGTGGCTGACACGCGGCCCTTTCACGCATGCCAGGCACACGCACATGGCGTGCGTGGATTGCCACGCGGCTGCGACGGCGAGCGCAAAAACGACCGACATTTTGCTGCCCTCGCAGCACTCCTGCGCGGCGTGTCACCGTGCGCTAGAGGGTGATAAAGTGGAGCCGATGCGCGGACCGTTTGAGCCAGGGAAGGAGAATCCCGGGCTCGTCGCAAGGCAGCGGCTCGAAGGTGGGATCGCGGAGAACTGCCAATCGTGCCATCCAGGCTACCACGCGCCGTCAGAGTCGGGTGCGTTCGTGACGGCGAAATGAGGGAGACAGCAGGCTGGTTGGGAGCCGGATGGTGCCCTGAGTCTTCCCGCTGAGAAAGTGCGTCTGTGGCCGGTGGAGAGATCAGTGGAAAGCGTGAAGCCTGCGCCGTCGGAGAAGCCCACGTTTTTGCGGGAGCCGCAGCTTTCTGGAGGAATGCGTTTGAGATCGCCGCCCCAGGTTTTGGATTCCGTAATGCCGTGCGGAGAAATGCCTCCGCTGATGAAGCGAAGGGCAAGAATCGGGCGGGAATAATCCGGCGTGGGGCTCGCGCTCACCACTGCCCTGTGACAAGATGCGGCATGCCACACCGTCCCAGCAGGAAGCCAAAGGTTCAGACAGATGGAAAGCCCGGGACCAAGCCGGGCGCGCCCGACATGGACGTGCGAGCACAGAAGCGACGCCAGAATGATCTCGCGAAAGGAGTAATGGCGAGGTATCAAGGGCGGACCTCCATCGATCGCTGAGAATCAGGCGGCTGACTAGAGCTCATCCATCTTGAGCTAGCCGGAAAGGACGCCGCAGATGAGCGCGGAGACAACACAGATGGGAAGCCGGGCGCACTAGATATTTGCGTTTATCTGCGGCTCCATCACGAAGGAACCAATTAGGACAGTTTCTACTCGGGTAGGCTGACGTGACCTTGTCTTCAGCCGCGTAGCGGCTACTTGCTGGGCCGTAAGTGGGCGCAGGGTGCCCACGGTTCGGATGAGGAAACGGCGCCATCCGCGCCACGGTGGAACAAACGAGGCGCGCACTAGGTTGCACCGCGATGCGGCCCGTCGTATTCCTGCCCTGTTCTGTGCCCTCGCTTCGCTCAACCACGGCTACTCAGGTAGCCACCGCTCCGCGATCCCAACGGCATCCCTCAGGCTCATCCACATAGAAACGATCCGTGCTCACCGCATAGCCCGCTCGATGCTTGAGCTAGCGAACGGCGACATGTCTGCCGCTCTGCGGCTAAACCCGGCGCGAACGGCGTGCGAGTAATCCACCCATTCCCAAGACTAGGAGTGCTGCCGATCCGGGTTCAGGAATTTGGCTGCGAACTGCACCCCCGGGGAAGGCGCCGTTGTGGAGGTTGTAGTAGAAATTCGTGGGATTAGCGAAGACACTCGTAATCTGAGTTGCCGAGAGATTAGCGACTGTCCCAGTCAAGACGCTCCCGGTGCGGATGTTATCTGGATCACCGAAGTCCAACACAATTGCGCCCGTCGTTGTCGCCGCGCCGATGTGGATGTGATGACCCGCGAGCGTGGTGAGATCTATGTTCGACAGGGTGATGCTGAATGTCGCCGTGCCGGTAGTTCCTGCACCCGTGCCATTATCCAGCCGCAGCGTGCCGATTGCCGTCCCATCGGGATCGCCTTGGTTCGGAACTCCCGCGGCACTGACTTCTTTCAGGCCATTTGCAGTGATATCGAAGACCAGTGCTGAAGCTTGCGCGTCGCTTGGCAGGGAGCAAAAGAGTCCGACTGCGAGCACTGCCGCAGCAGTGATGGAAAGCTGAGGAATGGAAAACGCGGACATGCCGCAAGGTGTAGGCAGAGTGCCTCAGCAATGTCGAAAGGTTTCCAGTAACTGGCTGGGGTGCCAAACGAGGTCCCAGCTTGACACCTCAGCGAGTCGCGCCACCAGCAGCACTGCCGCTGCCGACCGGCGATGTATCCGTTGCATCAACCAACCGTCCATCAAACATCAAAACCTGATTGGGCCGAAGTGTGATCTGACCTTTGTCCGGGAGCTGGACCGAACCGTTTGGCATCACACGTGTCCCGGTGGAGAGTTGAAGCTCTTTCTTCAGCGTTTCCGTGACGCCGTTGCGAGTGATGAGCACATCCGGAGCTGCGAAGGTGATGCCATCGCGCTCGGAAATGCCCACCGGACCCGGCGAAGCGATGCTGAGTGCAGCTTCAGCGTTTGCCGCAAGCATCCGATATTCAGATTTGTTGGAACAGCGGCAGCTCAAAAGGAGCAAAGCCCCTCGTTGTCGTTTGTGAACTATCCGGGAGCCACAGAACCTCTCCGCCTGTCCGATGCGATAGCTTCTTGCATATGAACAAATCCGTATTGCTCCTTCCTTGCATAATCGTGGCTGGGCTGCTGCTGGGCGGCTGCGCTGAAGAACGTTATGGCTACGATGAACGGCCAAACTACCGCAGT
>CAXSDZ010000236.1:1124-4608 GCA_964235505.1 uncultured Chthoniobacteraceae bacterium | reverse complement strand
CACGAGTGGACAACCTCATTCTCGCAGTTATGGACCTCTGTATCAGCGGGATGGGCAATACTACTACTCGCGTGGAGGTTCCTATGTAGTGTATGACCGGCCCTCGTCGGTGTATCGCACCAATACCCAAGTTATTCGCCGGGATGTGGACATCCGGAGTCGGGATGATCGTTATGGTAGAGATTACAACCGCTACGATGGCGGCAGGCGTGATTACGGTTCCAACCGTAGAACTTACTCGACCAATGTCCGGCGTTCGAATGACAACGGCCAACGGTCTGCAGTGTATCGCTCCAAGCATCGTGATCATCGCAACGATGACAATGACGGTTCAAGTGCGCGAATCCGCGTGATTAATCGTTAATCTTCGGGCGGCGAATTACCTTCATCGCATACAACAGCCCCTTCCATCGATGCGAGCATCCGGTGGAAGGGGTTTTCTGTTTTCAACGGTTCATGATCGTAGTGCAGGCGCAGCATCTTTCATAACAGCGACCCTGGCTGTAGTAAATGAGTGCCAAAGGTGCCTTTATCCCCCAATACAGACGTGCCACCGCTTGCGTCGTGGCCCCATCCAAGGCGGCGCGTTCGTCTATTTCGGATGGAGTTTCCACCGTAGTCAGCGCATTCTTGGGTGAAAAAGGAGATGCGCCTTTATTAGATGATCCCGTGGTCGAGAGGGCGTGAGAATATCAAAGGCTATCAATAATCCCGTGAGGTTGTGAATTTCCGAGATACACCCAAAATCTGTTGATGGAGTTCGCAGGTATCGCCTGACTTAGGTGCCGCGCTCACGAAACTCCTGCTACATGAACCTAGACTCTGCTGCTCCTCTGATTGTCACGTTGGAGATTGACGCAAAATCCTTCCATCGCTTTGACACGCTGCGACGGCAGCACTTTCCCACCGAGCGCAACTTTCTCCCGGCGCATCTTACCCTGTTCCATCATCTGCCAAGAGTAGATCGGGTGGCAATCGTCGGCGTGCTGGAGGAAGAGGCCGATCGACAGCCTAAGATGGAGCTGACGGTTCAAAGTGTGCGCTCGCTGGGGCGGGGCGTCGCATTCGAGATTGCATCGGATGCCCTCCAGCTCCTCCACCGCAAGCTGGCCGCGCGCTGGGATGCGTGGCTCACGCCTCAGGACCGGCAACAATTTCGCCCTCACATCACCGTGCAAAACAAAGTGCCGCCCGAGAAGGCGCGGGCGCTTTTGGATGAGATCCGTGCTAAGTTCGTCCCTTGCTCAGCGTTGGGAGAAGGGCTGCTGCTTTGGGAGTATCTCGGCGGGCCTTGGAATGCGTTGGGGCGCTACTCCTTTCGTGGCGAAGGGTAGCGCTTCACCGTTGGAATGCCCCAACCTCCAGCCGCGGCGGGCAAAATCGTTCAGACCGCGCGCTCTAATATTCCGGCATCAGAAAAAAACACCGGACACACGAAATCTTGATTGGTCTCGCTTCGGGACAGCTTACCCATGCGGAGTGCAGTCGATCATGTCGCAGACGGCGCCGTCGCGCGTGGTTTTGATGAGAAATCGCGTGCAGCCATTTGGGAGGTCGCGCACCAGCAGCGCAAAGCCACGAGGCTGGAGTTGTTCGTGAGCAAGTCGAACGACTTGCGAGTCGAAAAGCTGCTGCGTGATCTCGCCGGACGCACGCATGCGAGCGACCTGGTTGAGCACAGCACGCACGAGATCGGGCACTTCGGCAGTGGCGGAGGTTGTGTGTTCGAGTTTCATGGGGGAGGCCGAACAAAGCTCACTCTGCTTGCCTCGGAAAGTGGGTGCCGCCCTGCTCCAGAAACCCGCGAAAACCTGAATTTGCGGAACCTTCAAACATTTTCTGCGAGACGCTGCATCCGGCGAGATCCGCGCCGGTTAGTCAGTTCAGGTGTTGCGGGCGGGAGAAGTTCAGCGAATCTACGCGTCCCCCCACCTCGATGAAGTTCCGCTCTGTCCTTCTCGCCGTCTGCGCAGCCCGTCTCGCGGTGCCTCCACTCCACGCCGCACCGCTTTCCTTCAATCGCGACATCCGGCCGATCCTTTCCGACAACTGCTTTGCCTGCCATGGGCCAGACAAGGCGAAACGCGACTCTGGCCTGCGGCTCGACCTCCGCGAACAGGCCAGCAAGCCGGCGAAGAGCGGCGACACGGCGCTGGTCCCCGGAAAGCCGGACGAGAGTGAGATGATCGCCCGCATCCTGAGCGACGACACAGACGAGATCATGCCGCCTCCGAAGGCCAACAAGACGCTTTCCGCCGCGCAAAAGGAGATGCTCCGGCGCTGGGTCGCGGAGGGTGCCGAATATCAGGCGCAATGGGCCTACACACCGCTGGTGCGGCCTGCAGCGCCGGCGGCGGTCGTCCCGGACGCGCAGTCGCAAAGCCGCGGCGAGCTGGCCCAGACCGCGAGTGCGCCGATCGATGCGTTCATTCAGGAAAAGCTCGCGGAGAAGAAGATCGCGCCTGCGCCTGAGGCGGATCGGCGCACGCTGCTGCGCCGGCTCTCGCTCGATCTCTTGGGAATCCCGCCGATGCCAGCGGAGGCGGAGGCGTTTGCCAAAGACGAGGACCCGCAGGCTTACGAGAAACTCGCCGATCGCTTCCTTGCTTCACCCCGCTTCGGCGAGCGGATGGCGCAGGGCTGGCTCGATCTCGCGCGCTACGCAGACACCGTCGGATTTCATGGCGACCAGAACCAGAACGTCTGGGCGTATCGCGATTGGGTGATCGATGCGTTCAATTTCAACATGCGGTTTGATCAGTTCACGATCGAGCAACTCGCGGGCGATCTGCTGCCGAATCCCACGCCCGGGCAGCGCACGGCGACGTGCTTCAACCGGCTGAACATGGTGACGCGGGAAGGTGGCGCGCAGGCAAAGGAATACCTCGCAAAATACACTGCCGACCGCATCCGCACGGTCGGCACCGTGTGGTTGGGCAGCACCTTCGGCTGCGCGGAATGCCACGATCACAAGTTCGATCCCATCACGCAGAAAGACTTCTATTCGCTCGGTGCGTTCTTCGCCGACGTGAAGCAATGGGGCGTGTATGCGGATTACAAATACACGCCGAACCCAGACCTGGCGGGCTTCAACAATGACTTTCCCTTCCCGCCGGAAATCGTGGTGGAAAGCGCTGCTCTCAAGCGGCGGATAGCCAGGCTGCGCACGGAGATTTCCGCAGTTGCCGCGCAGGCGGAGGGCCAGCTTGATCAGGATGCAGGACAACTCGCCGCATTCCACGCGTGGCGGGAAAGCGCGGCTGAAATGCTCGTGAAGGATGGCGACGGATTTTACGGGCCACAGCCGCTTGTCAGCATCGCTGGAAAGCCGGTTGCGCAGGCGATTAGCGATGAAAGCGTCCGCGCAGACGAGCAGGAAAAGCAGTCCGGCGACCTTCGCGCTTTCACGATCGAGCCGACGCAAATGGTGCGTTTCCGCACCGTTGGCGACATTTCCTGCACGGCGGGAGTCGAATCAGATGCT
>CAXSDZ010000236.1:0-1114 GCA_964235505.1 uncultured Chthoniobacteraceae bacterium | reverse complement strand
AAAAGAGCCGGTGGCGAAGACCGACATCACCCTTGCTCCCGGCGACCGGTGGGTGGCGGCGGTGCGGCTCGAGCTGCACGCGCTGGCGGCGCACGAAGAAGGCATCTTCCGCGACGGGACGAAAAGCGTCACGTGGAAGCCGGCTTTCACGCTGACTCGCAAGGGCGGCAAAGCGCAGCCGCTCGCGATTCGTTTCGCCGACTCTGCCACGGCTGAGCCGCGCTACGCGAATGGCTCCGAACTTGTCGGCATCAAAGACGGCTGGAAGATCAGCGAAACGCGCGGACAGCGCGAAGGGACGTATCTCCTCGATGTGCCGGTGCATCTCAGCGAAGGCGATGCGATCACCGTCCACCTCGGCGAGCACCATTTCGGAGCCATGCTGGTGCAGGTTTCCCCATTTGCGCCGGAGGATCTGAAAACGCGCGACAGTTTCGGCTCTTTGGCAGCGGTGCTCGCGCAAGACACCGCGGACGCGCGCCTCGCATTTCTGCTCGGGACCGCCTGGAACCGGCCCGCTTACGATCGGATCGCGGCGCTGCAATGGGACGTATGGGCTTGCCGCGGAGGGAAGACGTCTGTGCTCGTGACGGAGCGCGCGGAGAAGCCGCTCGCGGTGCGCGTGCTGGCGCGTGGAAATTGGCAGGATGAAAGCGGCGAACTTTGCGAGCCGGCGACTGCGCACTTCCTCCCAAAGCTGCCCGACACCGATAGGCAGGCTGGGCAGAAGCTCACGCGCCTCGATCTTGCGAAGTGGCTCGTTTCCACGGAAAACCCGCTCACTCCGCGAGTGGTGATGAACCGGCTGTGGCGGCAGTTTTTCGGCGTCGGGCTTTCGGCGCAGGTCGATGATCTCGGCGCGCAAGGCGAGCCACCTTCGCACCCCGAACTGCTCGATTGGCTCGCGTGCGAGTTCCGCGACAGCGGCTGGGACACGAAGCACATGGTGAAGCTGCTCGTCATGAGCCATACGTATCGGCAGGTCGCCGGGCTGCGGCCGGAAGTGCGTGAGATCGATCCGCAAAACCGCCTGCTCGCCGCGCAAAATCCGCGGCGTCTGGAGGCCGAGTTTGTGCGCGACAATGCGCTCGCGGTAGCTGGCCTGCTCGACTTG
>CAXSDZ010000235.1:0-7238 GCA_964235505.1 uncultured Chthoniobacteraceae bacterium | reverse complement strand
CGCAGCGGCATCCACATCCTCGCATATCTCGGCGACCGGCAGTGGATCGAGGCCGCCGGCTCACCTTGCGAGGAAGCGTGCTCGACGACGCGGCGGATTTCCTCATCCGTGACGAGCACGCCCTGCGCGCGGATCATCTTGGAAGTGCCCGGCGGGCGGTAAAGCGTGTCGCCTTGGCCCAGCAGTTTCTCCGCGCCGTTTTCATCGAGGATGACTCTCGAATCGAGCGCCGAAGCCACTTGGAAGGCGATGCGGCACGGCACGTTGGCCTTGATCACGCCGGTGATGACGTCCGCGCGCGGCGTCTGCGTGGCGATAATCATGTGGATGCCCGCGGCGCGCGCTTTTTGCGTGATCCGCGCGATGGCGCTTTCCACATCGGCCGGCGCGGTCTGCATGAGGTCCGCCAGCTCATCCACGATGATGACGATGTAAGGCATCCGGTCCGGGATGATCAGATCGTCCTCGCGAGTGTTGCGCGCGGGCTTGGCCATCCGCTCAATGCGCTCTTCGGACGTGAGCGTTTGCGGGTCGGCATCGCGCAGCTCGGCGGGGGTTTTCTTCTTGGCGACGTGGAAGACTTCCTCGTCGCTCATGTTCTCGAAATCGATCGTCGGCACCTCTTCCGCATCGAGCGCCGCATCCGCATCGACCGGCGGAAGCTCGACCAGTCTCAGCGGCTCAGGATCTGGCGCAGGGAGCGCGATTTGCACCGGTGCGGCTGCCGCAGTGGCGTTCGCTTCCGCCAGCTTGAAGAGGTCGCCCTGCGCGCGCTCCAGATCGAGTTCGCGCTGCGACTTCGGCATCGGCCTCGCATTGAATGAGCCGATGTTTCGCACGCCCGTTTTCGCAAAGATCGCGTAGCGGCGCTCCATCTCATCGATCGCCCAGCGCAAGGCCAGCAGCACTTTTTTCGGATCGGTGACGACCGGGACCACGAGGTGCGGCAACGTGTTGTAGATCTGCATCTCGACCACTTTCGGGTCGATCATGATGAAGCGCAGATCCGCTGGCGTGAACCGGTAGAGAATGCTCGCGATGATGGCGTTGATGCAGACGCTTTTGCCTGAGCCAGTCGTGCCCGCGACGAGCCCGTGCGGCATGGCAGCGAGGTCCGCGATGATCGTGTTGCCATACACGTCCTTGCCGAGCGCGATGGGTATTTTCGCCTTCGTATTGTGAAAGTCGTCACTGTCCAGCAGCTCGCGGAACGTCACCTTCTGCTTTTTGAGATTGGCAATCTCGATGCCGACGGTGTCCTTGCCCGGAATCGGTGCAAGGATGTTGATCCGCTCGGCACGCGTGGCGCGGGCGATGTCGCGCTCCAGCGAGACGATGCGGTCCACGCGCACGCCTTTCGCTGGATACACCTCGTAGCGCGTGATAGTCGGCCCGCGGGTGATGTCGCCCGGCGACACCGCGATGCCGAATTGCGCCAGTGTATCGATCACGATGTTCTGCACGTAGCGGAGCTCTTCCGGGTCCGCCGCCTCGCGGTTTTCGGTGTCGATCGGGTCGAGGATATCGAGCGAGGGAAGCTCGTAGTCTTTGCACGAAACCGGCGTGAGCCCCGTGGACACTTTCTCCTTCTTCGACGGCTCTTTCGGCTTCGGGCGGGAAGGCGGCGGCGCGGTGCCGTCGATGATTTTCGGCGCGGGCCGGAGCGGCTCGGGCTCCGCTTCCGGTTCCGGCAGCAGCGGCAGCTCGGGTTCGCGCTCGCCATTGGTCAGCTCAGGGCGCGGCGGGGTGGCGGCCTTGCGGGCGTTGATGCTGCGGGGCTCCGCTCTGCGCCGATCGCGCGCGGCGCGATCGAGTTCCGCCTGCATCACTTCGCGGTCCTCCGCGCGCCGGGTCTGCCACGCCTGGAAGCGGCCTCCCGCCTGGGTCGGCAGCTCGCGGAAACGCCGCAGCACTTCGCCGGGATGGATGCCCATCATCAGCACGAGGCTCGCCAGATAGACGATGCCGAGTGCAATCGCCGAGCCGACCATGCCGAAGACGCTCGCGAAGAGCGTTTCTCCCACCCACTTCCCGATCCAGCCGCCCTCCCCCGCGATCCGCATCCGCGCCGCGCCGACGAGCGCCCACGGCAGCAGATGCGCGAGCGCCGCGCCGGAAACGACGAGCGCCGCGCACCAGACGCCGCGCCCCTGGAGCCGCAGCGATGGCGCCAGCAGCTTTGCCCCGCCGTAGCCGAGCAGCAGCGCCGCGGTGAGAAATGACGACGCCCCGAGCAGCGTGTAAAAGGCGCACGCGACGATGGATCCGAATGGACCGATGAAATTTCCCGCGCCTCGCGCCGCCCGCCCACCCGGCGCGAACGGCACCCAGCCCGGCACGTCGCCCGGGCTGTAGGAGATGAGCGACAGAAAGAGCAGCGACCCCACGCCGAGCAAGATCAAGGCGAGGACTTCGTGAGCGGAGTGGTGAGATGGGGACGATTGTTCCCGGGCGCGGGCCATGTGGCGCGGGATAGTAGCCAGCGCGAGCCCCCTTTCAACCGCTCATGTGGCGGCGGGTGGCTCGGGTGCGGCGGAGGCAGCGCGCGGCAGGAGACGGTGTGCCACTGTTTGTTCCGCGCTGAAGGCGCAGCCTCACTCCAGCCTGGGGCAACGCCCCAGGAAACGCACCCGGCAAGCACCAGCGCTGAAACGCGCGATTCAACGGCGGATGAGTCGCGTTCTCAGCGTTGGCCGCTCGCGTGTCACGAAACCCGGGGCGTTGCCCCGGGCTGGTATGAGGCTGCGCCTTCGGCGCGGAGATAGGTGCGCCCGCTTTTTAGTCAGACAGCTTCCATTATCAAACCGCGACAGGGGCGCCGGGCGCAGTGCCGGAAGCAGGCCGCAATCATTCACCCCCGGCGATTCTGAGTTTGGAAGCGCGGGGAAGTTGTGCGTCAGTCGGCTCCTTTCTCGCAAAGCTGATGCCGACTTCCGAAACCTAGCCAGCGCGCCGCTCGGTGCATGACCTGACCTTTCCCGCGCTGGAGCAGGAAATGGCGGGGCTGCCGCCGGTGCATGCGCGGACACTTTGGCGGGCGCTGCATCGCGACGCAGAAGCTGACCTGGCTCTGCGGGACGATTTCCAGGGACCGCTCCGCCGCTGGGTGGATACGAGCCTGGCTGAAGGCGGACGCCTTTTCTCCGAAGCTCCGACGATCGCAACGGACACCGCGAGCAGCGATGGACTGACGCACAAGACGCTGCTGCGACTTGCCGATGGACAGACGATCGAGACGGTCGTCATGGGCTATCCCGGCCGGTTCACGGCGTGCGTGAGCACGCAGGCTGGGTGTGCGATGGGGTGCGTCTTTTGCGCGACGGGGCAGATGGGTTTCATCCGTCATCTGCGCCCGGGCGAGATCGTGGCGCAGGTGCTCCATGCGCAACGCACCCTGCGCGCGCGCGGCGAGGCGGGCCTGCGCAATCTCGTGCTCATGGGCATGGGCGAGCCGCTGCACAACTACGACTCGGTGATGACGGCGCTGGAAATCATCTCCGACCCGCGCGGGATCGCTCTCGCGCCGCGCCGGATCACGGTTTCGACCGTCGGCGTGATCCCGGGCATTCTGCGGATGGCGGAGGAAAAGCGGCCCTACAGCCTGGCGGTCAGCCTGCACGGCGCCACGGAGGAGGAACGCTCCGCTCTGGTCCCGGCCAGCCGGCGCTGGCCGCTCGCGGAGCTCATCGCCGCCTGCCGCACTTATGGCGCGGCCACTGGGCGGCGCATTTTTTTCGGCTGGACGCTGATCGCCGGGACGAACGATTCGCCCGCGCAAGCCCGGCGGCTCGCGCAGTTGCTCACCGGCATCGACGCGCACGTGAATCTCATCCCGCTCAACTCCACGAGTGGCTTCGGCGGCAGCGCCACGGCGGCGGCCGCGGCGGCGGAGTTTCAGCGCACGCTACGCCTCGCCGGTTTCCCGAGCACGGTCCGGCAACGGCGCGGGATCGACGTGGCGGCGGGTTGCGGGCAGCTTCGCGCGGAAAAGCAAAACGCATGATCCCCTTTCAACTCCTCGGCCAGGTCCGCACGCCCGACGGCTCGTCGCTCACGCTGCACGAGCACGACGGCGAGCACTTCATCAAGCTGGACGGCCGCCAGCTCATGAGCACGACGTCCATCAGCTCCGAGCTGCTGCTGGCAGATTTGGGTTGCGAGATCTTCGCGAAAGCCCGCGAGACACGTGTGCTGATCGGCGGGCTGGGGCTGGGCTTCACGCTGCGCCGTGTGCTGGAGGTCGTCGGCCCGGACGCCACGGTTCACATCGCCGAATTGCTGCCCGAAGTCGTCGCCTGGAATCGCGAGCTCTTGCGCGGGGTGAATGGCGCGCTGCTCGACGACCCGCGCGTGTCGGTCTTTGCGGAGGACGTTTTTCAGGTCATCAAACGCGGGGCCGCCAACCCGTATGATGCCATCCTGCTCGACGTGGACAATGGCCCAACCTCCTTCGTGCAGAAGAAAAACGTGCGGCTCTACGATCGCAGCGGCCTTGGCGCGCTCGATCGCGCGCTGAAACCCGGAGGGCGGATTGCGTTTTGGTCGGCGACGGAAGAGCCGACCTTCATCGGCCAACTCGTGCGCGCCGGGTTCACCGGCACCGCGTACGAAGCGCGAGCGCATGATCGCGCCAAGCGCGCCGCCCACCGCATCTACATCGCGGAGCGGCGCCCTGCCGGCGAGGTGGCACCGAAGATCGTGTCGGCGCAGTCGCTGCGGAAAGAAGCGGCTGGGTCAGGGCGGCACAGGAGCGGGAAGAGGAAGCAGTAGGGGCGGGGGAGTCGCGAAGCGACGGACAGAAAATAGCCCAGCGCTTCAGCGCTGGGTTTGAGACCACCCGCCGCCAGTCGCGAAGCGACGAAAGAAAACAGGCGTCGGCATTCTTTCGTCGCTTCGCGACTTGCCCGCTTTGCGCGGATGCCCAGCGCTGAAGCGCGGGGCTATTTTCTGTCCGTCGCTTCGCGACTCAAATCCGGTTCTCCCCCGCTCCACGCCCCACGACTCCGCCGCCCCACCGGCGGGGAAACCCGGAGGTTTCGCTGGCGCCGAGGGCGTTCCGAGCGTAACGGGAACGCCCGCTTTTTCAGAAAAGATTCCCATGCTTACCATTCGCGACCTCAAAATCTCCGCCGGCGGACGCACCCTTTTCGAGGACGCGTCGATGACGATCAACTACGGCGAACGCGTCGCGCTCATCGGCCCGAACGGCGCGGGCAAGACAACGCTCTTCTCCGTCATCCTGAAGCAGAATGAGCCAGACTCCGGAGTCGTGCAGCGCGACGAATGGACGATGGTCGGCTACCTCCCGCAGGAGAGCGAACCGGTCGGCGACGAGACCGTGCTGGACATTGCCACCGGCCGCGCGGGCGAGATTCCCGCCTTGGAAAAACAGCTCCACGACATTGAAAAAGCTGGCCAGGTCGGCAGCCCGGAATACCTCGAAGCGCACGCGAAACACGAGGCGCTCAGCGATCCGCAGGTGGAGGCGAAAGCCAAAAAAATGCTGCACGGGCTCGGCTACCGCGAGACCGACTTTGATCGCCCGGCAAAGGAGATGAGCGGCGGCTGGGTGATGCGCGCGCACCTCGCGCGGCTGCTCGTGATGCAGCCCGATCTGCTGATGCTCGATGAGCCGACAAACCACCTCGATTTGCTCTCGCTCATCTGGTTGCAGAACTACCTGAAGACCTACTCCGGCGCGCTGCTACTCATCTCGCATGACCGGCAGTTCATGGACGAGGTCGTCGAAGCCGTGCATGAGATCGCCGAGAAGAAGCTCGTCGCCTACACCGGCAACTACACCGATTTCCTGCGCCTGCGCGACGAGCGCTACACGCAGCAGCAGGCCGCTTACAAGAACCAGCAAAAGGAGATCGCCGCGTTGCGCGAGTTTTACGATCGGTTCCGCTCCGTGGCCTCGAAGGCGTCGCAAGCGATGAGCAAGCTGAAGCAGATCGAGCGCATGGAACTGGTGGAGAAACCGGTGCTGCCAAAGAAGCCCTTTCGCATTCAAATCCCGCAGCCGGCGCGCTCTGGCCAGCGCGTCATCACGCTGGAAGGCGTCCACATGGCTTACGGCCCGCACAAGGTCTATTCGGGCCTGGATATTAGTATCGAGCGCGGCGAGCGCACCGTGCTCGTCGGCCCGAATGGCGCGGGCAAATCGACCTTGATCAAGATCCTGGCGGGCGTGCTCCCCTTCCAAAAAGGCCAGCGCACGCTCGGGCACGCCGCGAAGATCGGCTACTTTTCCCAGCACCGCGCGGCAACGCTCGATCCGGAGAAGAGCATCCTGGAGGAAGTGATGGCCGCCGGACCCGACCTTCGCGAAGAAGATGCGCGCGGCATTCTCGGCTCATTCCTTTTTAAAAAGGACGACATCTACAAAAAGACCGCGGTGCTGAGCGGCGGCGAAAAAACGCGGCTCAACCTGATCAAGTTCCTCGTCGATCCGCCGAACCTGCTGCTCATGGATGAGCCGACGACGCACCTCGACATCCACACCGTGGAGTCGCTCATCCTCGCGCTGGAGCACTACGAAGGGACGCTCGTCTTCATCTCCCACGACGTGCATTTCATCCGCAAGCTCGCGACCAAAGTGCTGCACGTGAACAACGGCAAAGTCTCCTCGTATCCCGGCGGCTACGATTACTTCCTGGAGAAGACCGGCTCACAGACGAATGAGCGCGCGGCGTTGACGGCGCGGTAGGACACGGTCAGAAGCGCGGGTGCCGTCGTGCCAAATGAGCGGATCCATTTCCGGTTGGCGTTTCCGAAGGCGCGGAGCGCTGGCCGCGCCTCCTGGCGCGTGCGGTTGCGACCCGCTTTAGAAATGCTGCGGTGCGAACTGCGGATGATCTACGGCTTCCCCTGCCCCAGACCCGCCCGCCCGAGCCCAAACTCGCAGCCCACGCGCGTCACCTTCCCGTCTTCAAAATCGACCTCGATAAACTTCGAGCTCGCGACGGGCTCACCGTGCTCGTCGCGGAGCGTCGCCACCACCTGCTTCGTGCGCGCGTCGATCACGTCGGGCGTGTGCGTCCAGGCATAGCGTCCATCCAAGCTGAACGTGATCCAGCCATGTCCGCCCATGCTCAGCGCGACCTCGCCCTTCGGCGTCGGCGGCATCTGCGTGGCGTCGAAGATGAAGAGTTTTTTGCCCACTTGATCGCTGATCCACAGTTCCGTTTCATCCGGGGTCAGCGCCGCGCCGTGCGTGCGATGCGCGATCGGCGCCT
>CAXSDZ010000234.1:5872-7310 GCA_964235505.1 uncultured Chthoniobacteraceae bacterium | reverse complement strand
CGGAGCAGTTGCTTTCCGATTGGATCGCGCAGGATCTCCCGGCGCGGCAAAGCTTCAGCCAGTGGCAGACGGCGCGCTTCGGCTCCACCGGGGCGGCGGCAGCGCAGCCCACGGCGGACCCGGATGGCGACGGGCGCAATAACTCATTTGAGTTCCTCGCCCGCACCGATCCGCTGAGTCCCGGGAGCAGGTGGAGCTGGAGCAGCATCACCACGGCCGGCGGCGCGGCGCAGGTGCAGTTCGTGCATCCGGCAAACCGCTCGTGCCTCGTGGAAACGAGCACGGACCTGGCGGGCTGGGCACCGTGGAATGTGGCGGGAAATGCGCCGTTTGTGCCCGCCGCGGATGAAGTGCGGACGATCACCGCGCCGCTGGATGGCGTGCAGCGGTTCTTCCGGTTGAAGCTGCGGGAACCGTGAACAAACGCGCCGTGGCAGCGGGAGAAAGGCGCTGCGGGCTTTGAACACCCGCGCCGCTCTGGCAGTCTCGTCCCTCCGCCCCCGGGAACGTCCTTTTGACCCGCCCGGCTTTCCCGCTAGATTGCACGGCTTTTTATGTCCTCTCCCCCGGTCCTCCCCGCTCCCCCCAAGCCGCTCGCCGTCGGCGATGCCTTTGCGCGCTTCGGGCGCTGGTGCAAGAGCGAGCCGCTCGCCGCGGTGCTGCTGGTCGTGTGCGCCGGCACGCTGGTTTATTTCTTCGGCTTCCTGCCCGCCTTTGCCATGGGTGCCAAAAGCGCGATGCAATGGGCCTACGATGGCTGGAATCAAGAGAACGATCTCGAGCACGGCGCGCTGATTCTCCCGGCGGCGATCTTCATCGCGTGGATGCATCGCGGCGAGCTGCGGCGCGTGCCGAAGCGCGGCGCGCTGGCCGGCCTGTTCTGTGTGCTCGGGGGCGTGCTGCTTTTCATCGTCTCCGCCTGGACGCTCCAGCCGCGGGTCGCGCTGGTCGCGCTGCCGCTGCTCATTTTTGGCAGCGTCTGGTTTGTCTGGGGCTGGCCCACGGCGCGCCAGATCGCGTTCCCCTGCGCGCTGCTGCTTTTCATGGTGCCGATGGGTTTTCTCCTCGGCCACACCGAGCCGCTGCAGCGGCTGGTCGCTGCCGTGGTGCAGAAAGGCTGCGCGCTGCTCGGCATGGGAATCGAGCGCGACGGCGTCACGCTCGCGGCCAGCGACGGCAGTTTCCACTGCCAGGTGGCGGGCGGCTGCAGCGGCATCCGCTCGCTCATGGCGATGGCGCTGCTGAGCGCCGTATATGTCCACTTCACGCAGCGCACGATTTGGAAGAAAGCGCTCGTCTTCGCGGCGAGCCTGCCCTTCGCGGTGATCGGAAACATCGCGCGCGTTTTCACCATCGTGCTCTTTTCGCGCTTCATCGATCCCACCATCGGCACCGGCGCATACCACGATATTTCCGGCTTCATCGTCACCATCCCGAT
>CAXSDZ010000234.1:0-5862 GCA_964235505.1 uncultured Chthoniobacteraceae bacterium | reverse complement strand
GACTGGGGCTCCGCGAGTCCGACTGCCCCTTTCCCCGCCGCACCTGTGCGCGCGGCAGCGAAGCAACCGGCGGCGAGCGCCAGCCCCATTTCTTATGATTACTAAGCGGCTCGCCATTCTGTTTGTCGTGCTGCTCGGCGGCTTGAGCGGCGTTTTTGCGCTGCCAAAGCAGGTCGGCTTTCAGCCCGTCGGCATCGCGCTGAACCTGCCGGAACATCTCGGAGATTGGTGGGGCCGCGACGTGGCGGTGACCCAGCTCGAGCATGAAGTGCTCGGGCCGGAAACGGAGTTTGCGCGGAAGCTCTATGACAATGCGCGCGGCACGACGATCCAGGCATCCGTGGTGCTCGCCGGCCAGGATATGATGACGGGCCTCCATCGCCCGGAGCGCTGCCTGGCGGCGCAAGGCTGGACCTTTGGCCCCGAGTCGCGGCGCGCGGTGGAGATCCCCGGCCAGGGCCGCATGGAGGCGATGCGGCTGCGCAATCACAAAACCGCGAAAGCAACGGACGGCCGGCAGGTCGAGGTGGAGAATCTTTGCTACTACTGGTTCGCAGGCTCGCAAGACCTCACGCCCTCGCACATGGAGCGCGTCTGGATCGATTCGCGCGACCGGCTTTTCGGCGGCTACGCGCAGCGCTGGGCGATGATCATGGTGAGCGCGGACATCACGGCGGGTTACGACAAGTTCGGCCACGATGAAAAGGCGACCGATCAGATCGTGCAGGACTTCGTGCGCAAGCTCGCGCCCGTGGTCCACAAGCCCGGGCTGCGGTATCGCTGAACAGTTTCAACAAAGCGGCAGCCCCGCGCAGCTCCCTTCGTCTTTTTCCTCATCTTCGTCTTTCTCTGATGGAGACGAGATGAAGATGAGGATGAAGAAGAAGACGAAGAGCAGAACGGTTGCGCCTTCAGCCTTCAGTCCGATCGCTCGGAGGGAAATCCCCTGACGAGAACGCGAAAAAAGGAGGCGAAGGTCCGCCCCGTCAGTCGGCCATAGGAAGGGCGGCTATCGCCATCGCGAGCAAGATCGCTGTCAGGAAAGCGGCGAGGAACCATGACTTCCGGCGCAGAAGCCAGATATCTGCGATGGAGATGCCAACAACGACCACGATGGTGGCAGCGAAGTTCATCACGCGGCGGTCTGGCTTCTGACCTCTGTCTTCCGGCTTCTCCTCCGCGTCACCCGTTCACTTCCTCAGTCACCACGTCGAAGTTCCGCAACTCGTGTTTCCCAAAGGTCGTCGTGAGGGCCACGTCGGTCGCATCGCGGCCGCGGGCTTGCACGATCCGGCCGATGCGCCGCTTGTTGTGCCGCGCGTCGAAGGTGTGCCACTTCCCGCCCAGATAGACCTCGAACCACGCCGAGAAATCCATCGGCCCGGGGGTGAGCGGCACGCCGATGTCGCCGAGGTAGCCGGTGGCGTAGCGCGCGGGAATCCCGACACAGCGGCACAGCGTGATGGCAAGGTGCGTGAAGTCGCGGCAGACGCCCTGCTTTTCCTGATACCCGTCGAACGCGCTCTTGTCCGGGCGCGCAAAGAAATACCCGAAAGTGATGTGCTGATGCACCCAATCGCACACCGCCTGCACCCGTCCCCAGCCAGGCCGGGTATGGCCGAAAAGATCCCACGCGATGCCCGTGAGCTTGTCCACTTCGCAGTAGCGGCTCGCGAGCAGATACGGCAGCACATGCACCGGAAGCGCCTCGACTGGGTGCTGCTCGGCATCCGGCACCACTGGGTCGGTCTCGCCGCTGTCCGCCACGAGCGCCTCGCACTTGAACCGGATGATGCCCGGCGGCGCCACGATGCGCGCGCAGCGATTGCCGAAGGAATCGAAGAACTCCTCCATCGGCACGTGCGGCTCGATGGCGAATTGCTCGGCTTTGCGCACGTCCGCGAGGCGCGATGGGTGGATGAAAAGCATCAGCACCATCGGGGTCGGCGCCCACACTTCGTAGGCGATGTCGTATCCAACTTTGATCAGCATAAAAAGAGAGTGGGTGAGTCGTGGCGCCGCCGGCTCACGCGCGGCTGCGGATGTGGGTGAAAAACTGCTCGAACAGCGGCGCGTAAATCGCCCCGCGCTCGGGGTGATACTGCACACCGAGCGCATAGGGATAATCCTGCAATCGCACCTGCTCGACGATGTCGTCCGCGGCGCTCCATGCCTCGACCCGGAGTCCGTCGCCGAGGCGGTCGAGCGCCTGGTGGTGAGAGCTGTTCACGCGCTCGAAGCGCACGGTCGGCAGGGCGCAAAAGCGCAGCGCCTGCACTTCGTGAAGCTTCTGCTCCGGCAGATCGTGGCCGCGAATATCGAGATGCAGCGTGCCGCCCAGCGCCACGTTCAGCACCTGCGCGCCTTTGCAAACCGCGAGGATCGGGAGTCCACGCGCGAGCGCTTCTTCCAGCGCGGCAAATTCCCAGGCGTCGCGCGCGGGGTCGGTGTCGGCCTCCAGCACCGACTCGTCCGGCACAGGCTGGCGCAGAAATTCCGCCGCGATATCTGGCCCACCCGTGAGCAGAAGTGCGTCCGCCTTCCCATCCGCGGGCGCGGTGCGCGCGTTCACGAGTTGAAGATCGGGTTGCTGCTGGAAGAAGCTGCCAAAGTTCGCCTCATCGCACTCGCGCACCCATGAGTGGACCGTCCGCGTCATTGGCGAGTTTTCCAAAGATGCTCCACGGCGTGCGCGCCTGGATGGGGTTGGATCATGCGATGCGGAGCGGCGAAGTTCAAAAGCGGGAGTGCAGATAGGATCACTGCGCAGGTTCCCCCGGCGCTTTAGCAGACACGATGCCGCCGCCGATCTTCCCATGCAAATGCGCAGTGCTTGCGGGCAAATGAGCCACATGTGGGCGAGAGCACCGCGGCTCCTCACTCTGCCGCGGTGTAGAATCCTGCGCACGGAAGCCAAAACGCGACACGGAGTCGGTCGCACTCGGAAGCGGGTGGAATCGCGTCCGTGCCTTGCAACAGCGCCCCCATCTCTGTGACGCTCCCGCTCCGCGCTCCGAACGCAGCCACTTCGCCTTTAGGGAACGACACATGCTAAAGGCCCGGCAGCCCTTCCCCATGAATTTTGCAGCTTACGAAAACGGCAGGTTCTTTGACGAAATCTTTGCCCCCGACGGCGAGGTGCGGCCGGAAGCACAGCCGCTCGTGCGGATGATCGAATCACTGGACGCGGGCGATCTGCGCCGGCGTCAGGAGGCGGCCGAGCGCGCGCTGCTTTATTCCGGCATCACCTTCAACGTGTATGGCGATGGCGCAGGCGCGGAGAAGATTTTCCCTTTCGACATCGTGCCGCGCATCGTGCGCCGGGCCGAATGGGACACGATCGAGCGCGGCCTGCGCCAGCGCATCGAGGCGCTGAATCTCTTCCTCGACGACATCTACCACGACGGCCGCATCATGAAGGACGGCGTAGTGCCCGAGCACATCGTCCGCTCAGCCACGGCCTTCCGCGAGCAGTGCGTCGGGCTCAATCCCCCGCGCGGCATCTGGTGCCACATCACCGGCACCGACCTCGTGCGCGATGGCGACGGCACGATCTACGTGCTGGAGGATAATCTGCGCTGCCCGTCCGGCGTTTCCTACGTGCTGGAGAACCGGCGCATCATGAAGCAGACTTTTCCGCAGGTCTTCGACGTGTCGCGCGTGAAGCCGGTCCACGACTACTGCAGCCGGCTGCTGGACATGCTCCAGCACTTGTCGCCGGTGCCATCGCCGACGGTGGTGGTGCTCACGCCTGGGCCTTACAACTCCGCGTATTTCGAGCACTCCTTCCTCGCGCAGCAGATGGGCGTGCAGCTCGTGGAAGGGCGCGACCTCGCGGTGGTCGATGGCTACGTCTGCATGCGCACCACGGAAGGCCCCGAGCGCGTGGACGTCATCTACCGCCGGCTGGACGACGACTTCCTCGATCCGAAAACCTTCCGCAAAGATTCCGCGCTCGGCGTCCCAGGCTTGATGGATGTCTATCAGGCAGGCCGCGTCGCGCTCGCGAACGCACCCGGCACCGGCGTGGCGGATGACAAGGTCGTCTATGCCTACGTGCCGAAGATCATCAAATATTACCTCGGCGAAGAGGCGATCCTGCCGAACGTGCCGACGTATCTTTGCTGGGACGAAAAGGACGCCGCCTACGTCCTGGAGAATCTCGATAAGCTCGTCGTCAAAGCCGCGAACGAAAGCGGCGGCTACGGCATGCTCGTCGGCCCGCACGCCACTGCGGCCGAGCGGTCGGATTTCGCCGATCGCATCCGCGCCAACCCGCGCAACTACATCGCCCAGCCGACCCTCGCACTGAGCTGCGTCCCCGTGATTGTAGAGGGCCATTTTGAAGGCCGGCACGTCGATCTGCGGCCCTACATTTTATACGGCGAAGAGATTTACGTCCTCCCCGGCGGCCTCACCCGCGTGGCACTGAAAAAAGGCTCGCTCGTGGTGAACTCCTCGCAAGGCGGCGGCAGCAAGGACACCTGGGTCGTGGATGAGTGAGTGGAGTGGAAAGTGAAAGTGGAATGCCGCTCCCGAAGCTCCATGATTTCAAGCCCATGGATAACCTGGATAAATTTGGGGCGTATCGGAAGGCGCTGGAACTCTTTGAAATGGTCGCGGATGACATGACGCCACTCGCCCGAAATCCCATGTGCATGCGACTCGTGTCGCAACAAATCGCCGCCGCGGATTCCATCGCCGCGAACATCGAGGAAGGCTACGGGCGCGGTTCAAAGCGCGAGTTTGCGCAATACCTTCTGATCTCCCGTGGCAGCGCCCGCGAAGTGCGCGGCCGCTACGGACGCATGCACCGCTGGCTTCCGCCCGGCATTGTAGAAACGCGAGCCGCGCTCTGCAGCGAGATCATCGCCATCCTCACCAAGACTGTCCCCCGTCTCCGCGCGCAGCACAAAGGGTAGGCACCGCTCCCACGCCACGCCATTCCACTTTCACTCTCACTTTCCACTCCCCCATGCTCTCCCGCGTCGCCGAGTCAATCTATTGGATGAACCGCAACATCGAGCGGGCCGGCAATATCGCCCGGTTCATCGATGTGAACTTCCGGCTCATGCTCGATCTGCCGACAGGCACTTCGGTGCAGTGGGACGCGCTCGTGCGGATCACGGGCGACTACGCCGCATTTATCGAGCGCTACGAAACGGCCACGCGCGACACCGTCATCCAGTTCCTTTCCTTCGACCGCGAAAACCCGAACTCCATCCTTTCGTGCGTGAAAACGGCGCGGGAAAATGCGCGCTCGGTCCGCGAGATCATCTCCTCCGAAATGTGGGAGCAGGTGAACCGCCTTTACCTCGCCGTGAGCGACGCCGCGAATCGCCGGCTGGAATCGCCCGAGGAATTCTTCACCGAAACCAAGCTCGCCACGCAGCTCTACATCGGCCTCGCGCACACCACCATGTCGCACGGCCAGGCGTGGCACTTTGCGCGGCTCGGCCGCATGATCGAGCGCGCTGACCAGACCTCGCGGATCATCGACGTGAAGTATTTCATCCTGCTCCCGAGCGTCGATGACGTCGGCACGCCCTTCGACGAAATCCAGTGGACCGCGGTGCTCGGCTCCGCCAGCGCGCTGGAGGCCTACCGGCAGGAGCAATCGCGTCGTCGAGTTTCTCGTGCTCGACCGCGAATTTCCGCGCGCCATCCACTACTGCCTCACCCACGCGGATCAATCGCTGCACGCCATTTCGCGCACGCCCGGCGATAACTTCGCAAACGCCGCCGAGCGCCGCCTCGGCCAGCTCCGCTCCCAGCCCGATTACACGCCCGTCGCCGACATCCTCGCGGGTGGGCTGCACGAATATCTCGACTGCTTTCAGACGAAGCTCAACAGCGTAGGCG
>CAXSDZ010000233.1:0-7345 GCA_964235505.1 uncultured Chthoniobacteraceae bacterium | reverse complement strand
GGTCGCGAGCCTCACCCGCGGCGCCGTGCGGGAACGCCTCCTTTTCAACCGCCTCGCCGCCGGCTCCATCCCCGTCCCGCTCTGGCCGCGCCAGCTCGCCCCCGTTGAGCGCCTCCGCGCCGCCGAGCGCGCCCGCCTCGCCCTCACCGCCCGCCTGAAGGTCATCGAAAGACTCCCCGCCGCGCTCCTGCGCGAGGCGTTTGGACGCGACGGGTGCGAGCCAGGGGCAGATTGAACTCCCCCGCACTGGGCTTGTCTCTCGGTGCGCCGTTTGCTTTCTGCACGGCTGCACATGCCCGATATCCGTCATCTCTCCCGCGCGCCGATCGTCGAGGCGCTCGTGAACTTTCAGGCGAATGCCACGCGACTCTGGAAGGCGGAGGAGGTGAGTCCCGCTTTGACCGCTCGGTGGCCAGAGCATTCGGACGTTCAAGAACTGCGTCCGGTGAAAATCGAAATGACCGTTACACCCGAGGGGCAAATGCCTCCTCAAGTGTTTACGGCCGCGGAGACGGAGGGATTTATCTTTCGCTCACAAACGCAGCCCACCGTGCATCAGGTGCGGCGGGACGGCTACACCTTCAGCCGGTTGGCACCCTATGAGGAGTGGCCTTATCTGGAGCAGGGTGCGCTCGCAGGCTGGGCCGAGTATCAGGCAGTGCTGCAGCCAGAGCCGTTGCATGCGGTGGCGGTGCGGTTCATCAACCGGCTAGAGTTCCCCGTCGAGGGTTTCAGATTGGCCCGTTACTTTACGATGGCGCCGAGTTGCCCGGCTGGACTCGAATGGGTGTCGGACACCTTCATGCACCACACGAGCTATGCAGTGCCCGGCTCCCCGTGCCTCGTGCGTGTGAACTTCGGCTCCGCGTTCGATCTCGCGCCGAGCAACCCGCTCGCCTTTCTCTTGGATATCGAAGTTTTCTTAAAGGAGCCGCTTTCGGACTCTAAGAGCGACTTACGTAAGATCCTTGAGGAAATGCACGCATTGAAGAACCGGGCCTTCTTCCACCTGTTGACCGCGGAAGCAATAGAGCGCTACTTGTAAACAAACCCATGCCTCTCCTAGTGCCAGACTCCCCTAGCTTCATGTCGCGCGGTTACAGCCCGGCTGGGGCGTATAGCGACTTCGGGCGAGCCGCCTATGTGGAAAGCGCACCCGCTTTCGCAGGCTCGGGCGTGGCCGCTCAGCTTCAGGCGGAGCTAGACAATGTCACGCTGGATTGCTGCTACCCCGGCTGGGATGGCTACGGTGCGGAACCAGTCAGCGCGGCGGCCTACACAGCGGCTCAACGCTTCATCCGCTGCTTGCCAGCAGGATTTCCGGTGCCGGAGCTTGCGGCCGATCCCGATGGCTGCATCAACTTCGAATGGCACGTGTCAGCTCGGAGAACCTTCGTTGTCAGCGTGAGCCCACATTTCCAAGTGGACTTCGCAGCATTGTTTGGCGCGGCAAAAATCCACGGTTCAGAGCCGTTTTTCTCTTCGGAATTGCCAGTCAGCGTGCGTGATCTCGTCTGTCGTGTTTACGCGGTGTGAGTGCAGGATCTTTGGCGACGGTAGCGGTCAACGATGCGGAGCGACTCGCGCGATATGTCGTCGTCGCGAAGCACGTTCGTTCTTCGGACAATACGCTCCGTCTCGAGGCCTTTCGTCCTTTTAAGCACGTCGAACTCTCCGTCAGTCGTCATCGTGATGTGAGCGAAGACGAGCTTTGGAAATTGGGGGAATGCGGTGGCGGCGCAACTTGGGAAGCCGCTGTTGGGGCGGGCAGATGTCTGCGCGTGCGATGCTCGTGATTTAGGACTGGATGTGAAACCTGCTGAGCCGCCGCGTAATCACGCCGACATTGTCGGATGGGCAGCGGAAAAGGCGGCGCAACTCAGCAACGCGCAGGCACTCGCGGCAGCGGCTGGGCAGTTCATTCTTAAACCGGCGGAATGAAGGGACTGCGCCGCCACGGCTCGCAGCAGTCGGTGAACTCCGCCGTCAAAGGCATCTGCAACATCATGCGGCGCTCGGATTGCGCCGGGGCGCTGCAATACGTGCCGGAGCTGACGTGGATCTTGTTTCTGCGCATCCTCGATGAGCGCAAGGCGCTGGAGGCGGACGAGGCCGCCGCGCTCGGCATCGCTTTTACCCCGACGCTGGACGCGCCGTATCGCTGGCAAGATTGGGCTGATCCGCGCAGCGCGCGGCGGCGCGGCGAGGGAGAGTTTCGCGGCTTCAGCGCCTGGGATTTCGTTCACGACGATCTGCTGCCGCACCTGCACGGGCTGAAGAAAAAAGTGGGCACGACGCCGCGTCAGAAGGTGGTGAGCGAGATCATGGCGCGGGTGAAGGAGAGCGCCATCGACACCGAGAAGAACTGCCTCGATGTGCTCGATGCGGTGCATGAGATCAGCACGGAATCGGTGGACGATACGCACGTCTTCACTCTTTCGCAGGTGTATGAGGGGCTGCTGCTGAAGATGGGCGAGAAGGGCAACGACGGCGGGCAGTTCTTCACCCCGCGCGAGGTGATCCGCGCCATGGTGCGCGTGGTCGATCCGCAGATCGGCGAGACGGTCTATGATCCAGGCTGCGGCACGGGCGGCTTCCTCGCGCAGGCTTACGAACTCATGCGGCCGAAGGCGAAGAGCGCCGTGGATCTCGCCACGCTGAAGCAGCGCACCTTTTTCGGCCGCGAAAAGGACACGCACATTTACCCGATCGCGCTGCTGAACCTCGTGTTGCACGGCATCGACGAGCCGCGCATCTGGCACGGCAACACGCTCTCGAAAACGGCGGTCTCCGAGACGCTCTTCGGCGGCGCGCCGGCGTTCTTTGACGTGGTGCTGATGAACCCGCCCTTCGGCGGCAAGGAGGGCAAGGAGGCGCAGACGCCCTACGAATACAAAACGAACGCGACGCAGGTGCTCTTCCTGCAAAACGTGCTCGCGAGCATGAAGAGCGGCAGCCGCTGCGGCATCGTGCTCGATGAGGGCGTGCTCTTCCACGTGGACTCCGAAGCGCACGTGAAGACGAAGCGGAAGCTGCTGGAGGAGTGCGACGTGTATTGCATCGTGAGCCTCGCGGGCGGCGTCTTCACCGCCGCCGGTGCCGGCGTGAAGACGAACCTTGTCTTCTTCCGCAAAGGCCGCTCAACCGAGCGCATCTGGTATCACGACTTCTCCGACATGCGCATCGGCAAAAAGACGCCGATGACTCTGGCGCACTTCGAGGAGTTCTTCCGCCTGCTCCCCGACCGCGCCGACAGCGAGCGAAGCTGGACGGTGGACTTCGCCGCCCGCTTGCAAAAGGCACTCGACGACGCCGCTCCGCACCGCGCGCAAGCCGAGGTCGCGCAAGGCGACACCAATGGATTCGAAGAAGCCTGGCGCGCAGCAAAGAAACAGCACGGCTCAGAAGCCGAGGCAACGCGCGCTGCCTATGACGAATGGAACGCAAAAGTGCGTGAAGCCCGCGAGTCGCTGGCGAAAGCGGAAACGCTGGAGAACGCAGCCTTTGACCTGAAGGCCGTGAACCCAAACCGCGTCACCGACGTGGACGCACGCACGCCCACGGAATTGCTCGCAGAAATCGATGCTCGGGGACGAGAAGCGGACCGAGCCCTCATCCACTTGCGAGAACTGATGCAATCGGTTTGAACAGTTTCGCTCGTGCGAGCCCGTTCGCTGGGCGCGGTCATTTACTCACCCAAACCAGGAGTGAGGTGTTTAGCCGTTGGCGGAGGAAGAAGCTGGTCGAGCCGAGGATGGCGGAATGCTCCGGCTTGAACGCGGCCTTCGAGACGCCGGGCTGGACGACAGTCATCGTGTATTCTGGGAGCGCCTTTTTGCCCGTGCGCTGCATCGAGCAGAGCGCCTTCAAATCGCCCCGCTCGAAGCGCGTCTTGCGACCGTTCAGCGTCTTCCTTTCCCGGTGGATGACGTGCTCCACGAGCCGCTTGAAGTCCTGCGTCCACATGATGCCTTTCACCGCCTGCCCACAGACGACATAGAGGTCATCGGCTCGGCTGCCGGAAGTCGCGGCGCCGGAGTATTTGCAGTGGAAGAAATGGACCTCAATGCGCTGCCCAGTGTCGCGGATGGCGATGACGTCCGCGGCTTCGCCGGAATCGTCGTCGTCGATGACGATGGTGAACGAGGGATCGGCGAGCAGCTCGGCGATCACGAAATGCTGCACGGAATCGAGGCGTTCCGTGCCGTTCTTCCACTTCGATTCACGTTCAATGTTCACGCCCGCCCACGTCTTCGTGCTCAGCGAATCGAGCGGGAAATCATGCACCCGTGGCGACCGCGGCTCGACCAATCGATTTCCCGAAAGCTCCGACCCCGACTCGAACCGGAGAATCGGCGGGTGCTCCTCGAAAAAGACGGCGAGGCTTTGCTCCAGATCGGCGGACTTTACGTAGGTCGCCGTGGCCGGAACCTCGGTGACCGCGAGGCGGCGATCGGAACTTAGCGCGCCGCGGAGCGTGGTTTTTGTGCCGTCGGGAAAGCCGACTGTGAAATCGAAATCGGTGGCGGTCCACGCCGAGAGTTCGAGGTCGCAATCGAGCCACGAAGCTTTGGCCCCGTCTCGCGACAGGTTGAAGCCTTTCTTAATTCGCTCGAAGATGAAGCCGGGCCATTCGACGCAAAGCGGCTTCTCGGAAGGGAGAACGTCGATCTGTTTCGGGACGAGCGTATGCGCGAGGAAGGCATCCTTTCCCAACGAACGGTTCACGAGCTTTTTGCCGAGGTGGCGGCACCACTCCATCCAGTCCGGGATGGAGCTGGTCTCATGTGCCCAGACTGTCCCTTTCTGCGAGCAGCCGATGGTGATGCGGTCGCCTTCCTCATAGCCGGAGCCGAAGAGATTCGATTTCGTCGCGTCCTGTTGGGCGGCGGGATCGATGGCTTTTTCGACGTCGAGACCGGCGAACATCTGGAAGCGGACGGCGCCCCCTTTCGTGCGGAGCAGGCCGCAGTTATAAAAGACGAGCCGCTCGATGCCGCTGAGCACACGGAACATCCGCTCTCCGCAGACTTGCGTCACGTTTCCGCCGACCGCTTTGGCGAGCGAGCCGTGGCTCCCTTTGATGGAGCAGTGGATAAAAAGCAGCTTCGTGGCTTCGTCGTGGAAGACGACGTAAAGATCGTAGATGCGCTGGGTGACATCCTTGGTCCGCGCCCAATCGAGTTCCTCAAAGCGTCGCAGGATAAAGACGACGACGTTTTGCTCCGGGTTTTTCCACCAGACGATCAGCTCAGCGTCCTTTGGGATAGCCTTCCGAAACGCGTCAGGGCGGTAGTGCTCGGCTTCGTAAACGACCGTGCTCGTTTTCGGCTCGATGGCTGCGGCGGAGAGGATTTCCGTTTCACCTTCCGGGATCGAGGACTGGAGTCCCCCCACGAACTCGGAAAGCTGCACCTGCGGCCGGATGGCTTCGTAGCTGAGGTCGGGGAGCAGGCGATTCCAGTCGGCATCTTCGGAGTAAAGCTCCTCCAGCGACTCGGCCATCCGCCGGTCGGCGAGATTCGCCACGACAGTCGCCGCGCCGATCCCGGAACCGGTGCGGGTGAATCGTCCGGCAAACTGAAGCGTGACGCCCAGGCTACGATGCGCGTCGTGCAGCGCGGCGATCTTCAACTGCGGCAGATCGAAGCCCTCGCCGAGCATGTCCACGCAGACGATGACGCGGTGGCGGCCGGCTTTGATCTCTTCCAACAGCTTTCGGCGTCCAGTCGTCTTGTTGTGGATGACGACGGGATGAAATTCGGCGTGCTGGGAGTAGATCGTCTCGAAGAGCATCTTTGCCCTTTCAACGGTGTTCGCACGGGCCATGACGCAGTGGTCCAGCCCCGCCGCAAGGTCTTCACGCAACCGCTCCAAGGCGACGCTCGCGATCTCCTCATCGGCAGACTCTTCGTCCCACGCCCAGACCTGCTCGAAGCGGATGGCGCGGAAGTAGTCCTCCGCCTGCGCCTTCACCAGCGGGTAGTTGTAGAGCACCCGCCCTTCCATCCTGCGTCCGTCGCGGCGGAAGGGCGTGGCCGTAAACTGCAGGACGGCGCGTTCCGAAAAGCGCTCGCGAAGATCGTTCCACGTATTGGCCGGTGTGTGGTGTGCCTCGTCGAGGAACAGATGGCTGCAGCGCGCCGCGATCTTATCGAGGATCGCCGGATTCGCTCCCGAGAGGGCGCTCATCGTGGCCACGATGACGTTGCAGCAATCGAAGACTTCCAGGTCGCCGTCTTCCTTCGGGACGCGACGGAGCGTGCCGACAACCGGGTAGAGGAAGTGGGAAGGAACGACTCCGATCGCCCGCAGCACTCCGAGCGTTTGGAACTTCCCCGCAGCTTGCGTGCGTAGCGCGTCCGACGGGACGACGACAAGCACCGTTCGGCATTGCGCAGCCAAGGCAGTTGCAACCATGACTTCCGTTTTCCCCGTGCCAGTCGGCATGACGATAATGCCGGGCTTCTGACTGACGCTCCAATGCGCAGCAATCGCATGAAGGGCGCCGATCTGCGGTGTCCGAAGTCCACCTCCGACGTTTTTGTCCGAGCGGTAGAGAATCCCGCTCGCCCATGACGAAAGGACGGCGTCGCGCTGCTGCCGGGCCGCGTTGCTGGAATACGAAATCTGCGCCGGGTGTTTGTGCCAAATGCCTAACGTCGACAGGTCGAGCAATCCATCCGCGACGGGTGCGCCGATCGCCCGGACAAGCCTCACGTGCTGTAAAGCAATCTCGGATGGGGCGCCGAAAACGACGGCGGTTTCCTCGCCCGCATCCGACGTGAAGGTGATCTCGCCCGCGCGCGGCTGCTCGGGTCGGAGAGAGCGGCATTGACCGTGAGACTCGCTCTCTGGCTCGACTAACCACGAGACCTCCGCGACAGCCAATTTGTGACGCATGCCCCATCTTGCCGGCAGGCGGATTCGCTCAATTTGCGCTACGTCCTCATTTGCCAGATTCACCCCTGCAAACGTGCATGCCTCGGGCGTTCAACGGAAGGCTGAATGGAGGATTCGCGCGTGGGCAGTGAGCGAATTCATCGAGATGGAACCGTGTGCGCCACAATCGCGGAAACAACATCCTTTGCACCGCGAAGCTGCCGCGCCTGCGCATCGAACTGCGCCCCCGAGCTGCCGCTGACGTAGAGCATCTCGACGGAGGCGACGTTGTGGGCGGTGCCGCAGATGGGATTCTGCGCATCGGAGTGCAGGTAAGTGAAGGCGGCGAACTTTTCCTCGTCCGCCTGCTGATCCGGGAGCGGATAGGAGAGGATGGCGTGCTTGGTTAGCTCGGTGAGCCCCATGTCGCGGCCCATGTCGTCGAGGTCGGCGCGGTCGTTCT
>CAXSDZ010000232.1:0-7360 GCA_964235505.1 uncultured Chthoniobacteraceae bacterium | reverse complement strand
GCGGCAGCGGCGCGGTGTGTTTATCCTCGCGCGCCTTGGATCCCTCGCTGCCCAGCCGCCTCCTCTACGCCACCTCCGCGCGCATCGGCGGGCCGGGGCTGGATGCGGTGGCGCTGGAATCGCTGCGCGCCGCGGAGCACGCGGAGATCGATTGGCGGGCGCTGGCATTTGATGATCGACGGGCTGCGGAGCTGCCGCGCGGGCGCATCCGCACGCTGCGGTGGCATCCCGTGCGGATGCTTTCGTGGGTGGTCGGGAGCGCGCACTATTACGGGGCGAAAAAGAGCGCGCTGGATGCGGCGGCGGCGCGGGCGCTGGAGCGGAGGTTTTCCGATGGCGGCGCGGCGCTGAAAGAGAGCGTTTATGCTCCTCGCAGGCCGGTCTTTCACGGCTGGTCGGGGGAATGCGTGCGCACTCTGCGCGTGGCGAAGCGACTCAGGATTCCGAGCATCATCGAGATCCCGACGTGGCATCGGCACAAGGGCAGAGACAAGCCGCTGCGGCTCACGAAATCCGAGCGCGAACGCGCGGCGCTCCGTGGCTGGGAGGGTTGGAAAAACCGGCTCCTCATTTCGCGCCAGCAGATGCTGGAGGAATACGACCTAGCCGACCGGCTGCTCGTGCTTTCCGAAAAAGCGGAGGAGACTTTCCTCGCCGCAGGCGTGCCGCGGGAAAAGCTCTTCCGGCATCAGCGCGGCGTGGATGTGGAGCGGTTCACGCCAGCGCCGCGGCTACCCGGAAAGTTTGTCGCAGTCTTCGTCGGCGCGCTGATCAAGCGCAAGGGCGTGCATCACTTGCTGGAAGTGTGGAAGCGGCTCGCGCTGCCCGATGCCGAGCTGGTGCTGGCCGGCACCGCGCACGCGGAGATCGAGCCCTTCCTCCGCGACTGCGCGGGCGCTTCCGTGCAGCTCCCCGGCTTCGTCTCGTGCGTAGAAGACGCGTATCGCTCCGCCGCCGTCCACATCCTTCCCAGCGAATGCGAAGGGAGCGCAAAATGCACCTACGAAGCCGCCGCGTGCGGTCTGCCGCAGATCACCACGCGCGAAGCGGGCGACGTGGTGCTCGATGGCGTGAACGGCCTCCTCATCCCGCCGAAAGATCCCGATGCGCTGGCCGCCGCGATCCTGCGGCTTTACCGCGACCGTGAACTTTGCGCGCGGCTCGGCGCGGCGGGACGCGAACGCGTGGTGCGGCATTTCACTTGGGACCATTTCCGCGCGCGATTGCTGGATGCTTACCGCGTGTTGAGTGGGCGGTGAGTTTGATTTTTAAAACGCAGAGACGCGGAGAAGAAAGAGAGCGCGGAGAAGAACACTGAGGAGGAGAAAACATGCATGAGAATGAGATTTCCAAACTGATCATCGGGGGGGGCGATTGAGGTGCATCGCGAAGTAGGGCCGGGGTTGATCGAGAAGCCCTACGAAGAGGCGCTCTGCCATGGATTGCACCTGCGCGACTTGAGCTTTGTGCGGCAACCGTAGGTGCCCTTTGTTCACAAAGGCGTGCGGCTCTCGGTCGATCTGCGCGCTGATTTGGTAGTGGCAGGCAAAGTAATTGTGGATCTGAAAGCGAAGGAGCAGATCACCACGATCGACAAGCTGAAGGTGCTCACCTATCTGCGCCTGCTGAAGCTGCGGCTGGGCCTGCTCATCAATTTCCACGTTCCCATGCTGAAAGATGGCGTCTGCCGAGTGGTGAACAACCTCATTCCACCCCACCCGCCGGACGCCTCCTACGAGCCACCCGACCTCCGCGGCTAACCTTTCCTTTCCTGCTCCTCTTCCTCCGCCTCCGATCTCCGCGACCTCCTTCTTCTCTGCGTCTCTGCGTTTTAAAAAACTGTCCCTCCGCCTTTCCCGTGCGTCTCCTCCTGCTCCAACTCAAGCGCATCGGCGACCTCGTCCTAACGACGCCGGCGATTGCGGAACTGCGCCACGCCTTCCCGGAGGCGCACCTCACGCTGGTGGTGGCGAAGGGCTGCCGCGACCTCCTGCCCGCGATCGATTTTGTCCACGAGACACACGTGTGCGAAGGCGGCGCGGCGGATGTCGCGCTCTTGGCAAAGCTGCTCTTCGCGCAGCGCTTCGATGCGTGCCTGGACTTCACCGGGAGCGACCGCTCGGCGCTGCTCACGCTGCTTTCGGGCGCGCGGCAGAGGATCACTTTTCAGTCAGCGAAGAAAAAGCTCGGTCGGCGCTTCGCCTACAATTGCTTCGTCGATTCGCCCGTGCGCGAAACGCACACGATCGACCACACTCTTGACCTGCTGCGCCCGCTGCGCGCGGAGTTCGGAGGCGGCGCGCCGCCGTGGAGCGGGGTGCCCGAGCCGGTGCTGCACGTCCCGGAATCCGCGCGCCAGCACGGCGCAGAACTGCTCGCCAGCGCGGGCATGTCCGAGCCTTTCGTCATCGTGCATCCCGGCTCCGCGCGGGCGGAGAAGTATTGGGAACCGATGGGCTGGGTCCATCTCCTCACGCACTTGCGCGAAGGTGCCGGACTCGACTGCGTGCTCACCGGCGGGAGCGATCTTTTCGAGAAGTCGCATCTCGCTGCCATCGCAGGATCGCAAGCCCCGCCCCAGCGCGAAGCGAACGCCGCGCGGGCCGGTGTGGCGCTCGCGGAGCGTCCCGGCCGCTTCACCGATCTCTCCGGAAAGTGCGACCTGCTCACGCTTGCGGCGCTGGTGGAACGCGCGCGGCTCGTCGTGAGCTGCGACACCGCGATCGTGCATTTCGCAGCGGCTTTTCGCACGCCGCAACTCGCGCTCTTCGGCCCGACAAATCCGTATCACTGGCGACCCCGCCACCCACAGGCGCTCGTGCTTTCCGCCGCACAACCGGAAGAGCCGCTGCGCGAATTTTCCCCGCGCATGCGCGGCGCGCCCACCGCGCGCCTCTCGACGGAGGCAGTGCTCCGTGCTACCGAAGCGCTCCTCGCAGGCTCCTGATCTTCGTCTTTTTCTTCATCCTCATCTTTTTCCAATCCAACGGAGAAAAGATGAGGATGAAGAAACGGACGAAGAGGTGAGCTGCGGTTTCCGACATGTCGTCCCCTTCCAAAAAAATCTCCCGCAAAGACATCGCGAAGATGAGCTTCCGCGACTTCCTGCGCGCGAGCCGCGAGCCGTATCGGCGCCTGTTTTCCTACCTCGCGCCGTATCGCTTCCGCTTCGGACTCGGCATTCTTTTCGGCGCGCTTTTTGGCGCGGTGCAGGCGCTGCTGATCTTCGATGTCCGCTTTGTCGCAGGCGCGGTTTTCTCCGGTGGCAAGGTGAAGATCAGCGACAAAGTGCTTCACTGGCTGCCGGGGCTGGCGGACCTGAATCTCGGCGATGGATTCGGCGTGCTGCTGCTCATCTGCGCGAGCATCCCGGCGATCATGCTGCTGCGCGGAATGTGCAGCTACTTGAACAGCTACTACATGCTCTGGGTCAGCGTGCGCGTGCTGGACGACATCCGCACGCAGGCCTTCCGGCACGCGCTGAACCAGTCGATGGAGTTCTTCAACCAATCGAAAGCAGGCGAGCTCGTGCAGACCGTTTTCAACCAGACCCGCATGGCGCAGCAGGCGCTCACGACGATCTCGGGCGATCTCGTAAAGCAGCCGATCTCGATCCTCACCGCGCTCGGCACGCTCTTCTACCTCGACTGGCGCTTCACACTGATGTCGTTCGTCATTTTCCCGCTCTGCATCCTGCCGGTCGTCCTCGTGAGCCGGAAAGTGCGCAAGGCTGGCAGCAAGGAAGAAGAGGAAGCGGGGCTGCTGATGGTGATCATGCACGAAGCTTTTGCCGGCGTGCGCGTGGTGAAAACGCACGCGCGCGAGGACTACGAAGCCGCGCGCTTCAACGTGGCGAACAAGCAGATCATGCGATTCATCATGCGCTGGCGCAAAGCGATGGAACTGAGCGGCCCGCTGGTCGAGACGATCGCCTCGCTCGGCGTGGCCGCGGCGCTGCTCTGGGCGTGGCATTACAAGCTCGGCTTCGACAACTTCATCGCGCTCACCGGCGGCCTGATGCTGCTCTACCCGGCCTTCAAATCGCTGAGCCGCATCTATCTCACGATGCAAAAATGCCTCGCCTCGACGACGAAGGTTTTCGAGCTGCTCGACCGCAAGCCAGCGATCGAAGACGCGCTGGATGCGAAACCGCTGCGGCCGGTCCAAGGCGAGATCGTCTTCGATGGCGTGCGATTCGGATATGGCCATGACCGAGTCGCGCTGCGCGACATCGATCTGCGCATCCCGGCAGGCGGGACGTGCGCGCTGGTCGGCGCAAGCGGCTCGGGAAAAAGCACGCTGCTCGCGCTGCTCCAGCGGCTCTATGAACCGCAGGCGGGCGCGATTTCGATCGATGGCCAGGACCTCCGCAGCGTCACGCAGGCATCGCTGCGCGAAAACGTGGCGACGGTCAGCCAGGACACGTTTCTCTTCCACGACACGATCTTCCAAAACATCCGCTACGGACGCCTCGACGCCACACGCGAGGAGGTGGAAGCCGCCGCGCGTCGCGCTTTCGCGCACGACTTCATCCTCGCGCAGCCGCACGGCTACGAGACGGTGATCGGCGACAAAGGCTGTCTGCTGAGCGGCGGACAGCAGCAGCGGCTCTCCATCGCCCGCGCGCTGCTGAAAAACGCGCCGATCCTGCTGCTCGATGAGGCGACGAGCGCGCTCGATTCCGAAAGCGAAAAACAGATCCAGGCTGCGCTGGAGGAGCTCTCCACCGGGCGCACCGTGATCGCCATCGCGCACCGGCTTTCCACCATCCTGAAAGCCGACCAGATCGTGGTGATGCAGGACGGCGAGATCCGCGAGATCGGCACGCACCGCGAGTTGATCGAGAAGAGCGGCCACTACCGGCGGCTCTACGATCTGCAGTTTCATCAGCACGGCGGCGCATCGCCGATGCTTGCCGAGCTTGCCACCGCGTCATAACTCCGCATCTTCCCGCGCTGTGAAAGCTGCAATTTCCGTTTCACTCGGCCTCCTGCTCGCCACTGCCCCTGCGCTCTTCGCGCAAGGCGACGCTCCCGGCACGATCAAGGCCACCACCAAGATCCGGCCCGACGGCACCAACGCGACCACAGTGGTGAATCCCGACACGCAAACCGCCGAGGAGACGATCACGGACTCGAAGAACAAGGTGCTGAAGAAGACGACCTTCCTGCTCGACGAGCGCAACTTCGCGATCGGCGCGGTTCATTACGATGGCAAGGGAGTCGTGCGCTACAAGGAGAGCTTTTCGCGCGATCCGATGAACCACGTGATCGAGTCGCGCTTTTCCTCCGGCGACGGGCAGGCGCTCGGTCGTCGCGTGTTCGTTTATAACGGCGACAAAGTCACGCGCTTCGACGACTACGATGCGCTGGGAAATCTGATCGTGCCGCAGAAGCCGGCGAGCCCGGGCCGCCCGGATAAAAAGCGGCGGTAGCGGGCACCTGAGCCGACTATTTCACCAGCCTTCCAGGGCAGGCGGCAGGTTTTCCAAGGACGGTGAGCTCGCGCTCAGCAACCTTTCTCTTCCATCTGGCTGGCGAGCAGGTCTCGGAGGATTGGCAGTTGCGCCACGTCCTTTGGCCGGTTCGCCGCTTCCTTGCTGCGGATCACCTGCGCCAGCGGCAGCACCTTCACGCGCCGACCAGCCCACTCCATCGGGACGGCGCCTTTCCATTCCGTGGTGAACGCACGCAGGCCGCTGATCTGGTAGATGAAATCCACGCGCGTTTCGTCGCTCAGCAGGACGACGTTGTTGGTGAGAATCGTCGCGCCGAGCTTTTGGCAGATGTTCAGCACTCGAATGTATTGGCGCGACGGAAGATTGACCCAAAGGTCCGCATCGAAGGTCACCAACGGCGCGCCCTGAAGCACCGCGGCGGTCATTCCGGCGACTTGGAAACGGATCCTCGCTTCGTCAAGCGCCTGGATGAGTTCACCAAGCGGACTGAGCGCTGATTCCTTTCCCAGCGCTGATCCGGCGTCGAGGCCAAGCTTTGGGCGAAGAGGAGCCGGTCGTGCTCGTCGAGGTGCGGGAGCTTTTGCCTGAGTTGCTCGGCGAGGGCGCGGATTTTTTTTTCCACGTCTCAGGTTTGACTGGTTCAGGCCCGGAGGCAAGCCGCGCGCATGGCTCCCTGCGCTCCGCCAAGAGGATTCGCTTCGTCGTGCGTTGTGCTCGCTTTCACCCCGCCCACCGCCATCAGGGCAACTGCGCTTCGCCCAAGGTCACGGTCAGCACGAGGGCGCGTCCGCTGCCTTCGATCACGGCCTTTTGCACGGTGCCGCGCGCGGTCATCTCGTTTCCTTTCGAGACGCGGGTGAGCGCCGCGGCGGGGCCGGCGCGAAAATACGGCGCTCCATTGGTCGTAGCAGCCGACGTGAGGAGGCTCACTTCTTCCTCCGCCTGTCACCCCTGCTGCTTTTTCTCCGTCGGCTTTCAGAGCCACTCGCGAATAGGGGAACTCCCTCTCCTTTCGCGGTGGCCGTAGCGCGCTCGCTTCACAGCATCCAGGAAAAACCAAACGCCGCACCCGTTTCTGGGTGCGGCGCTGGAAAGAACTCGTCTTCGGACAGGGAGTGGCTGGCGCTTACTTCGCCGCCTTTTTCTCGCCGCCTTGGCGACCCATCTTGAACTCTTCCATGTCGATGGAGCCGTCGCTGTTCTTGTCGCGCTTCTTGAAGATCTCGTCCGCTTTGTCCGGGTTGCGCTTGGCCATCGGGCCGTTCTTGAACTCTTCCATGGTCACTTTGCCGTCGGAGTCGGCGTCGAGCTTCTTGAACATGGCTTCCGGGTCGCCGCCGGCGCCTTTGCCCTTCGCTTCTTTTTTCGCCTCGTCGGCGGCGGTGGCAAAGGTGGCGCTGACGGCCAGGGCCGCGAGGATCGTGAGGATTGATTTCATGTGTGCTGTGGTTTGTTCGGTTGCGGGTTGCGTTTGTCTGCCCGGCAGCCGCGACCCTGCTGGGTGCGCGTGCCGGAAAGCCTAAACGCAGGTGCGCCTAAAAAGTCGCGCGGGAGTTGCGATTGAAATGCGTCGTTCTCCCCCAAGGCCCACCCGGACGCTCCGAACTGCGCACTGGCACCTGCGCTGAACTCATGTTTGCTACCGCCACCGCGCCGCGCACCCGCCCCGTTTTCCTTATGCTTCCTCAGCTCGCCTTCCGCATCCTCCGCACCACCGATCCGCGCTGCCTAGGGAAATTCATGTGGAATTTCGGGGTGAAAGGGATGCTCTCGGTCGAGCGGTTCAAGCGCCGGATCAAGCATGGCGAATACTTCCCACCCTTCCTCTACCTCTCGATCCTGAACTCCTGCAACCTGCGCTGCCAGGGCTGCTGGGTCGATGTGGCCGCGAAGCAGAGCATC
>CAXSDZ010000231.1:0-7369 GCA_964235505.1 uncultured Chthoniobacteraceae bacterium | reverse complement strand
CTTGAGCCTCAAGCAGATGCTGACCTTTCTCCGCGTGAACTCGCAGAGCCAGCTCGCGAACTTCCGCGGCGCGGAGGCCCGCATCGACTTGGTGAACTTCGCCGACTACCTGTTGGTGAATCTCTACGGCTGCATGGGCGACTGGCCGCACAACAACTACACGATGGCGCGGGAGCGCTCGGCGGCCGGCCGGTGGATCTGTGCGCTTTGGGATGGCGAAGGCTCCTTCGGCAGCTTCGCCGGCAACGTCCGCACAAACCAGTTCCTGCCGGCCGGGGCGAACACCGATGCGCAGGGCGCCATCGTCGGCAGCGGCGCCGCATCGGCCACGGAGGATGTGAAATACACGCTGCGCACGATGTATTCGCTGCTGCGCGCCAGCCCCGAGTTCAGGCTGCTGATGGCCGACCGTATCCAGAAGCATTTCTTCAACGGCGGAGCGCTCACGGACGCAAACATCATGGCGCGCAAGAACGTGCTGCGCGCGGAAATGCTGCCGTTGATTTCGGGCTTTCTGGATGCGCCTTTCAATGCCTGGATCAGCGGCTCAGGCGACCCGACGCGCTACACCACAAGCGCCGCGAGCAATTCCCCGAGCCGCCGCAACGTGCTGCTGAACGGCTACACGGATGACACCGTGGGCGCCACGCTGATGCCCGCGCAGTTCGTGGCGGAAGGGATCTGGCCCGCGACGCTCGCGCCCGCTTTTTCCCAGCACGGTGGAACGGTCGCGCCGAATTTCAACCTCGCCGTCGCCAACCCGAACGCCGCCGGCACAATCTACTACACGACGAACGGAACGGACCCGCGCGCGGGTGGCGGAGCGGTGCAGGGGACCGCCTACGCCGGGCCGATCGCAGTCGCGCAATCCATGACGGTGCGGGCCCGGGTGCAGAATGCGAACCTCCAGTGGAGCCCGCTGCTGGAGGCGACTTTTGTCACTTCGCAGGCCGCGCCGCTGCTCGTCACCGAGCTGATGTTTCACCCGCCGATGCAAGGCGCGGTGGACGGAGATGAGTTCGAGTTTATCGAGTTGAAAAACACCGGCTCCGCGGTGGTGAACCTGAACGGCATGAAGTTCGCCGACGCGATTTCCTACACCTTTCCCGCGGGCGCCACGCTCGCGCCGGGAGCGTTCGCGGTGCTCGTGAAAAATGCGTCGCAGTTCGCCGCGAAATATCCTGGAGTGCCGATCGCAGGGACTTACGGGGGGGGCAGCAGCCTCGCGAACGAAGGCGAAATCCTGACCCTGCGCGACATCGCGGGCAGCCCCGTTTTTTCCGTCGCCTACGATGATGCGCCGCCCTGGCCCGCGCTCGCGGATGGCTACGGTAACTCGCTCGTGCCGGTGAATCCGAACAGCAATCCCGCGCCGAACTTGCCAGCGAACTGGCGCGCCAGCACCAGTGCCGGCGGCTCGCCCGGCGCGGACGATCCCACGCAAACGATCACTCCGGTCTTGGTGACTGAAGTGCTCGCAAACCCGCTCGCGCCGCAGACCGATAGCATCGAGCTTTGGAATCCGAACGCGCAGGCCGTGGACATCAGCGGCTGGTTCTTGAGCGACTCGGCGGCGGCTCCGAAGAAGTTCCGCATCCCGGATGGCACCGTGCTCACCGCTGGCGCTTATCACGTTTTCAGCGAGGCGGACTTCAATGCCCCGTCCGGCGCTGGCACGGCTTTCGAGCTCGATGCGCATGGCGGGGAAGTGCGGCTTTCCTCCGCTGATGCCACCGGCGCGCTGACTGGCTTCGGCCACCTCTTCACCTTTGGCGCGTCGGACGCCGGCGTGAGCTTTGGGCGGCACGTCGCTTCCAATGGCGCCGAGCTGTTTCCAGCGCAGAAAGCGCAAAGCTTCGGCGGTGCGAATGCGGGGCCGCTGGCCGGTCCCGTGGTCTTCACGGAGCTGATGTATAATCCCACCGGCAATGCGGCGGAGGAGTTCGCTGAACTGCGAAATATCTCGGGCTCGCCCGTGCCGCTTTTCGATCCGGCAAACCCGGCGAACACGTGGCGGGTGGCGGGCCTCGGCACCATCCCGCCGGAGTGGCCGCTGCCCGGCGGCATCACGCTCCAGCCGCGCCAGCATCTCATTTTGACGCGGCTCGACTCCGCCGCCGCGCGGTCCAGATACGCGATCCCGGCGGCGGTGCCCGTGGTGCAATACACCGGCGCGCTGAGCAACGACGGCGAGCGGCTCGCGCTGCAAAAGCCGGGCGCGCCCTACCCCGCTGGGGGCAATGGAACCGCCGTGCCTTTCATCGATGTCGATGTCGTCGATTACCTCGCGGCCGCGCCTTGGCCGGCCGCGCCGGCTGGCACCGGTCCGTCGCTGGAGCGCATCTCGCCTTTCGCCTTTAGCAATGATCCCGCGAACTGGCGCTCGTCCGCTTCCGCCGGTGGCAATGCGGGAGTCCCGCCGCAGACCACTCTCGCCGCCTGGCAGGCGCTCTTTTTCACCCCGGCGCAGACCGCCGACGCGAACTTCGGCGCGAGCGGCGCGGACCCGGATCACGATGGGCTCACAAACTTCTGGGAGTTCGCGCACGGCCTGGACCCGCTCATCGCCGACAGCGCCGCGCCGATCGCCACCGCAGTGGAAGACGACGGCACGGGCAGCAAATTTCTCACGCTGCGCTATCGCCGCAACGTCAGCGCGCAGGGCTTGCAGTTCAGCGTCGATACCGCCTCGGAGCTGCCGGTGTGGACCGCGGGCGGCGCGGTGCAGGTCGGCACCGCGGTCCATGAAGGCGACGGATCGGCCACGGTGATCATGCGCGACACGGTGCCGACCTCGGAGGCGAGCAAGCGCTTCATCCGCCTGCGGGTGATCGGCAATTAGAGCGCGTTTCGTTTGGCTAAGCTCTCGCTTCACGCGGTGTCATCCCGACCGAAGCTCCGGCCAGGCAGCGTTGCTTCGCGAAAGAAGATGACCCGGAGCGCAGAGGAGGGATCGGAGCGAAGGCGGCGAGGGCTCACGCCAACGAAAACCGCTCCAGGCGCTGGATTCGGCTGTCTCCCTCCTGCTTCAAGTCCCAATCAAGCCACGCAGCAGCGCGAGGTTTTCCACGTCTTCCGCCATCTCTTTGCCCTTCGGGGTTTCGAGCACTTTCGGCAACGTGGCGAAGTGCGGGGCATTCATGAGAAAGCGGAAAGCCTCCAGCCCGATGCGGCCTTTTCCGATGTGCTCGTGCCGATCGACGCGCGAGCCGAGCCCCGTTTTCGAGTCGTTCAGGTGAAAGGCTGCGAGCCGCCCAAAGCCAACGGTGCGGTCGAATTCCGCCAAGACTTCCTCCGCGCCGACCGCGGTGGAAATGTCGTGTCCCGCGGCGAAAAGATGCGCGGTATCGAGACAGACGCAGAGCCGCTCCGGCGCGCGCACGCCCGCAAAGATCGCGGCGAGATGCGCGAAGTCGCACCCGAGGCAAGTGCCCTGGCCGGCAGTGTTTTCCAGCGCCACACGCGTCTGCACGCCCGGGGTTGCAGCGAAGACGGTGTCGAGGCTTTCCACCACTTTGCGCACGCCGGCCTCCTCGCCCGCGCCCATGTGCGCGCCGGGATGCAGCACGAGAAAAGGGAGCCCGAGCTGGTCCGCCCGCTCGAGTTCTTCCCGCAACGCGCGGCGCGATTTCTCCAAAAACTCCGGGTTCGCTGCCGCGAGATTGATCATGTAGCCGCTGTGCCCGAACACCGCGCCGAGCTGCGCCGCGCCCTCGCGAAACGCGCGCACTTCCTCCGCCGCCAGCGGTGCGGACGCAAACCACTGCATGTTGTTCTTCACGAAGATCTGCATCGCCGTGCAGCCCACGCTGAGCGCCCGCGGGATCGACTTGTCCACGCCACCCGCGGTGGAAACGTGAGCGCCGAGAAGAAGAGGATGAGCGTCGGCAGCTGAGGATGGAATGGCGTCCGGCGCCGCCTTGGGGACCGCGCGGTTTCTCGCGGGTTTGGTTTTGGGAGATCGGGAAACAGGCATGGAAAACAAGGCGTGATCTGGAGCTTCCAAGCCGCGCCACTCAATCTTCAACTTCCCCGCTCAACGCTCAACGCTCAACGGCCGCCACTTCGGCTCCGAGAATTTCCCGTCGGAGATATATTCGGAGGGTTTGCCGCCGGGAGGAAGCGGGGCATCGATCCGCAGGGAGAGATCGATGCGGTCTTCCACAAAGAGGAGCCGGCCTTTTCCAGACAGCGAAAATCCCGCGCCTGTGACGGCGAGATTCTCGGTTGCGACCGCGCCTTCCCGCACGGTGAACGAAGCGGATGCCTTGCGCGCACCGGTCGATCCGCTGCCAGGGGCGATCGATTCGAGGATGCCGGAAAACGGCTGAAAGGTCGGAAGTGCGAAGACGTCGCCCTCGGAAACGGCGAGCTCGCCCGCGCCTTCCACCGCGCGCGCGTCCGCCCCGCAGCCGGTGAAATGATACGTCCCATCGAGCTGGCCTTGGGAGGTGTCGGAGTTGAAATACAGCTTCGCGAGGCTGGCAAAATCGAGGTGCTCCAGCCGCACCTGCGCGCGGTGGCCGGGCGCTTCCTGCGAGAGCGAGATGTCCGCCTCCCCGCGCACCGTGCCGCCGAAGAGCGACGCGCTGAACTCGCGGATGAGCAGCTCGCGCGACGTGAAAGCGAGCTTCGCGGAGAGCTGCGAAAGGGGAAGGTCTTTCCCAAAAAGCGCGCACTCCACGCTGCCGGGCGCGGAAACCTCCACCGCGAGCTTCGTCGTTTCGCCGCCTCTCGTGTGGACCACGCCATCGATGCGCAGCTCAGGCGGGGCGTCTCCGAAGCGAAACGGCGCGAGCGCTTCCACGAGATCCCGGCTGATCCACGGCGCGATCACGGTGGGATGAAGCTGGAGGCGGAGGTGATCCAGCCGCACCTCGTCGCGCTGGCAGTCGATGGCGATGCCGCCACTGCCCGCGCCCTCCGCACGCTGCACGAGGAACGGCGCGAGCGTGAGCACGTGGTCCGCGTAGCGTGCAGTCGCGGTGGCCCGCTGCACCGGCACGCCGCGGTAGCTCGCCTTCCCGGCGCTCAGCTCGGCGGTGGCGGTGCAGCCATCGAGATCTGGCGCGCTGCCGCTTAGCTCGGCGGTGATCTGCGGCGACTCTGTGAAGTCGAACTGCGCCAGCCATTCGGAAGCCCTGCCGCTGAACAGCGGGAGAAGCGCGCGCGGGTTCAGCGTGCTGCGGAGCCTCGCGCGAAAGTCGCCCGGCACCCGCATCGCGTCGCCCGCGAGCGTGCCGCTGCGGTGCGTGAGCCGCGCATCGCGCACGGACCAGCGCTCGCCATCCCACGAGCCATCCGCGGCAAGGCTCTCGAACATGACGGATTGAAACGCGAACCGGCCGAGCGCCGCGTGGCCGAGGAGGCGGAAGCGCGGCGTGTCCCCGAGCGTCCCCTCGGCCGTGAGCTCCAGCGCAGGCGGATCGTAAAACACGAACTCGCCAAGCTGGGGCGCGAGCTCGAAGGCGCGCGTGAGTTCCTGCAAATCGAGACTCGATCGGAGCTGGAGCGTTGCCTTCCGGGTGGCGGGATCAAAGGAGCCCTGCGCGTGCAGCTCGCCGCGGCCATCCGTGGCCTGGAGCCGCTGCAGCTCCACCGTGCCGGCGCGCATCGCCAGCGCGAGATCGAAGGTGGCCAGCCGATAATTCTGCCGCCGCACGGCCGCTCCCGAAAGACGCGCCTCGGCAAAAATTTCCTCCGGCTTTGCGAGGTCGCCGCTCCCTTGCAGGCGGAGCACGGGCGGCTCGGCCTCGGCCTGGAGCGCTTTCACCTCTTCGATGACCCGCGCGATGAGCTCCTTTGGGAGAACGATGCCGCCGCCGCTTTTCGCGAGCGCCTGCGGATTGATCAGGCGCCCCGTGGCATAGACCTGGACCCCGTAGATTTCCGCTTCGGCACGCGCGAGATAGACCTGCTGCGGCGGGAGAAAGAGCCGGGCGTTGAGCTGGGAGACTTCGATCTTTGGCCCGCGCGGATCCTTGCTGTCGAGCGGCAGCGCGAGGTGGGTGTCGCGCAGATCGATGAAGTCAAGAAAGGGCTGCCCACGGAGCGCGTTCGAGTAGTTGATGCCGAGGTTGACCTCGTCGATCTGCGCCAGCACGCGGCGATGGTCGCGCGCGTCGAAGACCTTCACCTCCCGCGCGACGAGGCCGCGAAAGGGATCGAGCGTAAGGCGGCGAAGCGACACCTCGACGCCCGCCTTGCGAAACTCCTCGGAGACATAGGCGCGCCACTTTTTGGTGAAGCCTTTGTCGTAGGCATACCACGCCGCCATGGAGATACCGGCGAGGAGCAGGAGCAGAAGGCCGAAAACGGTGCGGCGCATGGGGCGGGAGTGTTGGGAGCGCGGCGGGGGGTGTCGAGTGCGGGCGTGGAGCGTGGGGCATTAAGTCGCGAAGCGACGGTCAGAGAATAGCCCAGCGCTTTAGCGCTGGGTATCCGCGCAAAGTGGGCCAGTCGCGAAGCGACGAAAGAATGCCGGCGGGTGTTTTTCTTTCGTCGCTTCGCGACTGTCACCCGTTCGTCCCAAACCCAGCGCTGAAGCGCTGGGCTATTTTCTGTCCGTCGCTTCGCGACTCACTGCGCCGCCCCACGCTCCACGCTCCACGCACCACGCTCCACCCGGCCTGCATCCTGCTTCTCTCGTTTCCGCAATAAACACACCTCCCTGGCGGATGACGCTGTCCTTTGAAAAGAAACTCTTTGCGGGCCTGGCACTCGCGCTCGTGGTCTTTCTGACCGCAGGCGGCGCGATGGTCTGGGCGGCGCGCGGCCTGCCGGCTGCGGCGGAGAGCACGCCGGCGGCGCCTGAGACCGCTGCCGGCAGTCCGGCCATGGCGCAGCTCGCAGCCATTCGCACGCACTCCGCGCCACTTGTCATTTTTGCGAGCGCAGCCGTCGAGTTGCTCGCCGTGGGCTTCATTTTCCACCTCGCTCTGCTCGATATCCGGGCGCGCCGCCGGGCGGAGGTCGGCTTGCGCGAGGCGGAGGAATTCAACACCCGCGTGCTGGAAACCAGCGGCGACTGCATCCAGGTGCTCGATCTCCAGGCGACCCTGCTTTCCATGAACTCCGAAGGCCGGAAGCGCCTCGGCATCAAGCGCTTTGCCACGCTGGCGGGCGCGTCGTGGTTTGAGCTTTGGAAAGGCGACACGGCGCCGCTCGCGCAGAAGGCCGTGGCGGACGCGAACGCCGGCGGGACGGCGCGCTTTCAGGGGCTCTGCCCGACCGTCGGCGGCATGGTGAAATGGTGGGACGTGCTCGTGACGCCGGTGCTCGGCGCCAATGGCAAACCCGAAAAGCTCCTCGCCGTGCTCCGCGACATCACCGAGGGCCGCGCCGCGCAGGATAAATTCCGCATCCTTTT
>CAXSDZ010000230.1:6412-7593 GCA_964235505.1 uncultured Chthoniobacteraceae bacterium | reverse complement strand
GAATGGTGACGCCCGGTGGCATCTCGATGGGCAGCAACGCCTCGCTGCGCGATCTCGCGTCGCCGGCGCGATCGTTCCGCCAGGACGCGTGGCGTCGCTTCCGGTCGAACAAGGAGCTGTTCGGCGACAAGAAGTTCGGGCTCATCCTCGTCGACTACCTGCAGCTCATGCGCGGTTCGCCGCAGGCCGCCAAGGCGGCCGTGGACGTGCTCGACCGCCGCGAAGGCCGCGTCCACCGCCGGTTCCGTGGCAACCGAGCCGGCAAAGGCAATCGCTGGTTTGCCCAGGCGCCGCGCCATCGCCGCCACGCCCGCGGGGCCTTTGCCTTCCAGCGTCTGGTCATCCAGTCGGCCCTCGCCAGTGATGACGAGATCGCTCGCGGCGATCCGCTCCTCCAGCCGCAGCACTTCGGCGACGAGATCAAAGCCCGAGCGCATCTGCGCGCCGCAAAAGCTCATGAGCCCAAAGCCGATCCCGCCGGCCGCGCCTGCGCCAGGAGTGTCGCGGAAGTCGCAGCCGAGATCCTGCGCCACCACGTCCGCGAGGTTTTCCATCGCGAGCTCCAGTCGCTCGACGATCGCTGGCGTGGCGCCTTTTTGCGGAGAAAAAACGCGCGCCGTCCCGCGCGCCCCGAGCAGCGGATTTTGCACGTCGCACGCGGCGATGATCTCCGGCAGCGGCAGCGCGTCGCGCGTGCCGATGCGGGTGAGGGCGAGGAAATTTGCGGGGATCGGCACCAGTGGGTCGCCGTCGCTCGTGTAGATCGCGTAGCTGAGCGCCGCGGCCATGCCGAGGCCGCCATCGGTGGTCGCGCTGCCGCCGAGGCCGACGAGGATCTTGCGCGCCCCGCGCTCCGCCGCTGCCCGCAGCAGCTCGCCCGTGCCGAAAGTATTCGCGCGCAGCGGATCGAGCTCGCCACTTTTCAAGCGCCACAAGCCCGACGCCTCGCTCATCTCGAGAATGGCGAGTCTTTCCTCCGCGACCCAGGCGAAGCGCGCCGGCACGGTGCGCCCGAGCGGATCGCGCGCCGGCATCTCGACCCACTCGCCGCTGAGCGCCTCCCGGCCCGACAAGACCGAGTCGACGACGACCGGCAACGCGCGCAATGCCGCGTCGGCACGCAGCGCGCGCAGCACCTCGAAGCCGCTCATCCCCGGCATGAGGATGTCGAGCGTCATGGC
>CAXSDZ010000230.1:0-6402 GCA_964235505.1 uncultured Chthoniobacteraceae bacterium | reverse complement strand
GCAGAGCGCTTCCGCGAAGCCTTCGCCGCCATCCGCGATCGGCGCGAGTGCGATCTCGCACTCCGGCCACGCCGCGCGCCAGCCCCGCGCGATGGCCTCCGCTGCGGCAGCGGCGGAAAGCGAACCCTTGAATTTATCGGGAGCGATGAGGACGCGCATCGAGAAACGGGGCGGGAGTTTCGGGAGGCGGAGAGCGGATGGCAAGCGGGTTTGCTGGGCGCGAAGCTTGGCCGTTTGCGATGGGCGGAGTGCAGCGGCAAGGACGGCGGCGGCGGTGGACTGAATGTTGAATGCTGAACTCCAAAGTGCCTGCGCGGCAGCGCCCGTCTTCGTTCGACGTTCGACGTTCAGCCCGCCGCAGGCGCTCAGCGCTTGCCATGCAGATTGCCGCGCTTTCCTTCACCGTGCCGCTTGCCGCCCGCCTCCGTTTTGCTACCTTCCCCCGCGCCGTTGCTTCCGGAGGGGTGGCAGAGTGGTCGATCGCGCCGGTCTTGAAAACCGGAGAGCCGCAAGGCTCCGTGGGTTCGAATCCCACCTCCTCCGCCATCTTCGCTTCGTCCATTTCCTCATCTTCATCTTTTCCCTTCGCTCAGGACGCTGAAGCGCAACTGAGGCCGAGACGAAAAAGAGGAAGATGAGGAAAGGGACGAAGATTGGAGCGCGCGCTTTTCCGCTGCATGCCCGCCTTTTCCTCATCGTCGCAACGCATGGCGCTGCGGAGCAAAATCCTGCTCGGGTTCGGCATCGTCCTCGTGATGCTCGTGGTCATCGCAGCGATCAGTGTGCGCAGCACCCGCTCGTTCATTCTCACCGCCGATTGGGCGGCAAACTCGCACGAGGCTATCGAAGTCCAGGAGCGCTTGCTCCGGCACATCATGGAGATGGAAAGCAGCCGGCGCGGCTTCCTGCTCACCGGCGACGAAAACACGCTGCGCTCCTACGAGTCCGCGCAGGCGGAGATCATTCGCGCCTTCAACGCGCTCCGCGTGCTCACCGCCGGCACGCCCGGGCAGCTCGACCGCCTCGACACGCTCCGCGAGCTGCTGCAGCGCTCCTTTTCCCTGCAAGGGGCTGAGATCGATGCGCGCCGCACTGGCGGCTCACGCGCCGCCGAGCAGCTCTTCCGGGCGCAGGAAAGCGAAACGCTCACGGCGGAAATCCGGCGCGTCGCCATCACCGCCCAGGGCGAGCAGCGCACTTTGCTCGCGGCGCGGTCGGACATGGCGGACAACATCGCGCACGGCACCGCTGTCGCCGTCGTGACCGGCAGCGCACTCACCATTTTCGCCCTTATCACCGCGTGCATCATGATCCTGCGCGACATCACCGCGCGCCGCCGGGCCGAGGAAGCTCTCGCGCAGGAGCACAACCTTCTGAGTTCGATCATCAACGCCATGCCCAGCCACGTCTATGTGAAGGACGTCAAAGGCCGTTACATCCTCGACAACACCGCGCACCGCCGCTCCCTCGGCTTTGAAGATGCCGACGCCGTGGAAGGTCGCACCGTGTTTGATTACTTCACCCCATCTGTCGCCGCGAAATTTGCCGCCGACGATCACCGTGTCATCGAACGCGGCGAGTCGCTTTTGAACTGCGAAGAACCTTCCCTGTGCCTCGCCGAGGGCGCACGCGAGACGTGGCTGGAAACCACGAAAATCCCACTGCGCGACACCGATGGAAACATCGTCGGCCTGGTCGGCATCTCCGACGACATCTCGGAACGCAAAAACGCCGAGGAGCAACTGCGGCGGTTTGCCGGGCAGCTCGAACGCTCCAACGCCGAGCTGCAAAACTTCGCCTCCGTCGCCTCGCACGACCTCCAGGAGCCGCTGCGCAAGATCCAGGCTTTCGGCGACCGGCTCCGGGTGAAGTGCGGCGAGGCGCTCGGCGAGCAGGGGAATGACTACCTCGCCCGCATGCAAAACGCCGCGCAACGCATGCAGGTGCTCATCCAGGATCTGCTGAAGCTTTCCCGCGTCACGAGCCGCGCGCAGCCGTTTGAGCGGTGCGACCTCGGCGAAATCGCCGCGCAGGTCCTTTCCGATCTCGAAGTCGCCGTGGAGCAAAACAACGCGCGGGTCGAAGTCGGCGCGCTGCCCGCGATCGATGCCGACCCTTTGCAGATGCGGCAGCTCTTTCAAAACCTGATCGCCAACGCCATCAAGTTTCATCGGCCAGGTGAAGCGCCGGGAGTCAGCATCTCGGGCCGCATCTTCACCCTGCCGGAGCACCTCATCTCCGGTGCCGCGGCGGGCGATGAAGTCTGCGAGATCCGGGTGCAGGACAATGGGATCGGCTTCGACGAAAAGTTCGCCGACCAGATCTTCGTGGTTTTCCAGCGGCTCCACGGCCGCGAGCAATACGAAGGCACCGGCATCGGGCTCGCGGTGTGCCGGAAAATTACCGATCGCCACGGGGGCAGCATTCTGGCAAAGAGTGCCGAAGGCCAGGGGGCGGCCTTCAACATCACGCTGCCCGTCAAACAACCCTCCACACCCGCTCATGAATAGCAGCAGCCTGCAGTCGAAACCGATCACGACCAAGCCGATCACGATTCTGATGGCGGACGATGATCCCGACGATCGCCAGCTTACCAAGGAAGCCTTCGAGGAGGGCCGGCTGATCAATGACGTGCGCTTCGTGGAGAATGGCGAGGAGCTGATGGACTACCTGCGCCGGCAGGGAAGGTTTGCCGCGCCCGTGGAAGCCCCGCGCCCCGGCCTGATCCTGCTCGATCTAAACATGCCGCGTAAAGACGGGCGCACCGTGCTGAAGGAGATCAAGAACGATCCCGAGCTGCGGACCATTCCGGTTGTAGTATTGACGACTTCAAAGGCCGACGAGGATGTGTATAAAAGCTACGATCTCGGCGTGAATAGCTACATCGTGAAGCCGGTAACCTTCGAGGCGCTCGTCGATATCATGCAGACGCTGGAGAAGTATTGGTTCGAGATCGTGGAGCTTCCGCCGGTTAAAGAATAGGGGGAGGAAAAAGGAGAAAAGCCTGGGTTCGCGCGGTCGCTTGTTTCTCGATTTCCAACCTTTCTGATGTTCTGAATTTGTTTCGGATTTCGAGATTCGGATTTTCCTCCCCCATGTCTTTCTTCGAGCAGGCAATCCGCGACGCCACCGCCATGCTGGAGGCGATGCACACCTTGCGCGAACCGCTGGAACGCGCGGCGCAGCTTGTCGGCGATTGCGTCACGAGCGGCGGCAAGCTTCTCGTCTGTGGCAATGGCGGCAGCGCGGCAGACGGCGCGGATTTTGCCACGGAATTTACGTGCCGCTTTGTTCAGGATCGCCGTCCTTATCCTGCGCTGAACCTATCCGCCTGCGGCAGCCTCGCCACCGCGATCGGCAACGACTACGGCTTCGAACAACTCTTCGCCCGCCAGGTCCGCGGCTTCGCGCAACCCGGCGACATCCTCGTCGCCCTGAGCACCAGCGGCAACTCACCTAACATTTTAGCCGCCCTCCGCGAAGCCTCTGAGTTAGGTATCTCCACCCTCGCGCTCCTAGGTCGCGACGGCGGCAGCGCGCGCGGCTTGGCGACAGTCGAACTGATAGTTCCCAGCCACATCACCGCCCGGATTCAAGAAGGACATAAGTTCGTGCTGCATACCTTATGCGAGATGGTGGAAGGGCGGCTGTAGCTTCGCCGGCATGGATGTTAGACACGTCTGCACCTCCCTATCTTTTGCGAACCGATCCCGAGACGACAATCATGCGCACCTTCCCCACATCGCTCCTTTGCTTTCTAGCTCTCTCCCTTTTTGCCCACGCTCAATCCGGTGAATACGAGATTGCTCAGATCGATCCCAAAGCCGGAACATTCACCGCGACCCTCAACGCATAGATGCGCACCTTCCGCGTGCGGCCTTCGGTCGAGACTACCATCAACGGAGTGAAAGCGGCCTTTGAGGAGATCGAGCCGGGAATGAAGGTAAAGATCACCTCGGCCGAACCTGGCACCGCCACCCGCCTCGCCGCGACCGGACTGCGCACGCGGAATACGCCGGCGGGTTCCGCTGGCGCAAAGCCGCCGATGGGGATGGCTCCTCAAGCTGCCCGGCAAGTAAAGGCGGCCGTCCCGGCCAGCTCACCGAATGGCTTCGCGATCGGCGACGTGCGCAAAGGGACCCGGATTTCCATCCAGTATGTGGGCGGCAAGTGGAAGCACGACGGGCACATCGCCCAGTGGAACCCGGATTCCGACGAGCCGAAGGTAGGCGACGCAAACCGTTTGGCTGTCGCGCTGCCCGCCTCCGGCGGAACTCCGGGAGAGGTTCTTGCCGTCGTGCCCGCCGGCAGCTCGAAGCGCCCTTTTGTCTATGAGGCCGACAAGGACTACTCAGGACTCGTTCTCCGCATCAACGACAGCGACGGCAAGTATGAGGGCAATCCCGGCGACACGGAATGGAATGTGAAGGTAGTGCCCGCGACGCGGTAAGTGCCACCTACTTCACCGCGCTCTTCGCACTGGCCTTCAAGCTTGGCGAAGAGAAAAACTCCGCCATTAGCTTGTCGCCCTCCAAGACCTGCACGCCGTAGCCGGCAAACTTGTCGCCGGACGCCCCGACCTTCTTCTTGCCCTTGTCGGTGTGCGCTTCCACGGCGACGGTTTCTACCCGGGCGCTTTCCACCATTTCGGTTGCCCGCGCTTTGATGTCGGTCTTAGCTTCGCCCTGCTTGAGCACCGCCAGGTCGCGATCTTTCACGTCCTTGCCGAAGAACCAATACTTCACCCGTAATGCCGTGCGGTCCTGAGCCGAGCTATTCGTGATGTGAATCTTCAGCGTCTTGGTCTGGGTCTTTTTGAACTTCCCGTTGTCACTGTCGCCAGCCTGCTCGACCCGGATGCTGATGGGGCTGACTTCCGCTCGCGCAAGCGGAGCGAGGGTGATGATGGATAGGAAAAGTGAGAGTAGAATACGGGCAAAGCTCATGATGCCGCAGTGTAGCGCGAGTTTCGGCAGCGGGGAGGTAAAAGCTGACGATCCATGCAGAGCACCGCATTGCAATCCGGTCCGGTTGCCGGGCATTCCCCGTGCTATCCCCGGCTTCTCCATTGACTCCCTATTTGCTCAACTCTTCACTAGCCGCGGTGCCACCAGCCTACTTCGATACCTTGTTTGCAGTCTTCTCGTTTGTCCTCGGGGCAGCGGTGGGCTCATTTCTAAATGTCTGCATCTACCGGATGCCGCGCGATCTGGCGGTGAACAATCCGCCCCGCTCATTCTGCCCGAGCTGCAAGTATCAGATCCCGTGGTGGAATAACCTGCCGCTCATCTCGTGGCTCGTGCTGCGCGGGCGGTGTGGGAATTGCGGCTCCCGGATTGCATTCCGCTACTTTGGGGTGGAACTGCTCACGGGGCTGCTCTTTCTCGCGGTCTGGTGGAAGATAGGCGTCGCGGCGTGGATCCTCGTGCTGCCGCTCTGGATCCTCGTGAGCCTCCTGGTTGTCGCCACGTTCATCGACTTCGAGCATTTCATCATCCCGGATGAAATCACGTGGGGCGGCGCTGCGGCGGGGGTCGTGCTTTCGCTGGCGATCCCGATGCTGCACGGCACCGAGTCGCATCTGCTCGGCATAGCGTGGTCGCTGCTCGGCGCGGTGGCGGGCTTCTGCCTGCTCTACGCCGTGGTCGAGCTGGGCAAGCTCGCCTTTGGCAAAAAGCGGCTCTCTTTTGATAAGCCGGAGCGGCTGAGCTGGGCGCGCAAAGGGCAGGATGCAGACCTGCACGTGGGTGAGGATGCGATGCTCTGGAGCGACTTTTTCGTGCGTGGCAACGAGCAGCTTCTGATGACTTGCCCGTGGATCGAGATCGACGGCGAGCGGCTCGAAAACGCGTCCGCCCGCTGGACGCTCGACTGGCTGCACGTGGGCGAGCGGAAGTGGCAGCTCGAGAAGATCGACGCCGTGGCCGGCGAGGTCACGGAGGTTACCTTTCCGCGCGAAGCGATGGGCTTTGGCGATGTGAAGTTCATCGCGGCGATCGGCGCATTTCTCGGCTGGAAGGCGGTGCTCTTCACGGTGATGAGCGCGTCGGTCTTTGGCGCGGTGCTCGGGTTGCTGGCGATCGTCATCGGGCGGCGGGAGTGGTCGGCGAAGATCCCCTTCGGCCCCTACCTCGCACTCGGCGCGCTGATCTGGATGTTTCACGGCCCGGATCTGATCGACTGGTATTGGAACTTCGCCCTGTCGTCGCCGGTTCCACGCGCGTGATGCAGGCGGACGACTTTGCGGAGCTTTTCAATCTCGCCGAGGCCGGGCTCTGGCTTGTGGTCAGCGCGGTGCTCGCGGGAAAGGCGTGGCGCTCGCGCGGTCGCGTGCGGCGCATTCTTCTCATTCTGGCGGGATCGTTTCTGCTCTTCAGCGCATCGGACGTGATCGAATCGCAC
>CAXSDZ010000229.1:3260-7618 GCA_964235505.1 uncultured Chthoniobacteraceae bacterium | reverse complement strand
CCGACTTCGACTCGATCCGTTGAATGGCCGATTCGCGGGTGAGTTTCCAGTGACCGGCGATGTTGCCGATGTGGGTGATGTGCTCGCGGGTGCTGAAGCGGTCTGGCTTCGTGACGCAGGTGATTTGATGATCGCCCATGGTGGTCGGATTAGTGGCGTTGATCCTTCGGCGGGTTCGGATCATTGCCGTAGCTGTCCTTGTCACGGATTTTTCCGTCGCGGCCATGAATCACGACCTCCGTTGCTTGGTTGATAGCGATCTCTTTGGCCCGCTCGATGGCGGCTTGTTGGGTTTTATGGTGGGACGTGTCTTTCTTGGCGTTATCGCCTCGCACGGCCCAACCATCCTCACGTTTGACTACATGTTGGTTTGGCATACGCCGCTTATGTAAGCCTCCGTCCGCTTACACGCAAGCGGATATTTTAGAGGAGTGTGCTGCCCGCGTTTTCCGGCCACATCTCTCCGATGCGAATCCGCGCGACCACCGGATTTACATCGAAAACGTCGGAGATCTGCCGAGCGACCAGCTCGCGCTTTTCCCGAGGGATGGTCCAAACACCCGAGCCTCCGCCGGGCTGGAGAAATTCCCTTACCGCGACTTCAACGAGTTTCTTCGGCAGCAAGAATCCGCCGATGGCGCGATTTGCCTGATACTCCCACCACTTCCCATCGTAGGACCGCCTCGCTTCGACACCGCCGATGTCCTCGCCGCGGCACATGATTCGATCCTGCGGCTTTTGATCGTCGTCGAAACCAAACCGGTCCTGAGTGTGCGCGCTCTGGATGAAGAGGTGAGCATGGAGGAGGCAGTGACCGCCTTCGTGCGCCAAGGTCGATCGCAGTCGTCGTTCGCCAGGGCGCGTTCCATCTTCGAGGCTCGTGGAGACCAGAACATCCTGCACTTTGCCGGCGGCCGTAAAAATCGTGCAGCCGAGGATTCCCGGCTCAAAGTCCTCGTAGCCGATATTGCACTTGAAACGATTCTCGATGAAGCGGTCGATGCGGATCGGCGCAGGAACCTCGGGCAAGTAACCGTCCTCACGGAGCGCCTCCACGCAGACGCGATCAATCTCTTCCAACGGGAAATGGAGACGCTCCGCGAACGGACCTTTGTTCGCCTTGAAGCTACGCATCCTTTTTCCGTTTGGTGTCGAGAAGCCGCTTCGCCAGGGCTTCAGGGGTCAACTTTCCGTCCTTCATGTCTTCGACCACGGTGCGGAAGGCGAAGCCCAGCCCAGGATTGCTTTCAATCATTCTCTTCAAGTCCGCCACCGGCTGCCGGGAATCGTATTGCCTCAGTTCTTCCAACGGCACCGAAAGGGCAGTTGCCAATTTGGCCAGAACTTCCTCGGAAGGAAACCGACGCCCGAGTTCTACGTCGGAAAGAAAGGGGGCAGAGACGCCCAAGGTCTTGGCGAGTTCACGAAGCGAAAGGTCGGCGGTATCCCGCAGCTCTTTGATTTTCTGCCCAAGGGATTGTTGTATCACAGCTGTCAGCTTACATCAGCGAACAGAAACGTAAAGAATCGAGAGACGCCCCGCTTCCTGAATTTCTGGGATGCAGTGGAATCAAGCACTGCAAATCGCTCCTCACGACTCGACTCGCGGGGGCCGATTTTTCCAAGGCGGACATCGACGCTATCGCCGGAGGGCTATCCGAAACCAAAGGGCGCAAATACGGCCACACCTTTTCGGACATCACCCAGCGGTTCATTCCTTCGCTCGTGCTTGCCGCCTACCCGACGCGAAAAATCACTCGCGAACTCGCCTTGCACGTCATCGAAGCCAAACCGGCGACGCCACCGTTCAAAGAGAAGTGAGGTAGATTGGAATTGGTTCCCGGAAGCGCTTTTCATAGGAAACACCGCGCTGATGAACGCCAACTGTCACCATGCTTGCTGAAGGTCTTTTCCGTGAAGTCCCCGCTGGATTTTTGGGCCTATTGGGAAGTCCCAATGCGCGCCTATATCTTGATGTGCTCAATGGTTTGGAAAAGACCCTGTCTGCGAGCGGAAGCCTCAGCTACGAGGAGGCGCAGGATGCGGTTGTCGAGTTGCTGCGAGTTCGTCCCGAGTTTTCAGCCGAAGATGAGTTTCCCGGCGCGGCGGAATTGGCCACGCTCAGCGGACAGGCGAATTTGATCCTGCGACGTTTATGCGAAACAGGCTGGCTGAATACGCCCCAGCGCAGTGATTGGCGGCGTCTCGTGACGCTCGATCCGAACGGCGCAATTCTGCTCGCGGCGCTGCGGCAGATCGCGCGGGGCGAACCGGCGCAGTTCACTGACAAAATCCAGGTCGCTTGTGGTGCGTTGCTGAACCCGGATGCTTTCACCGATCAACCGTATTCCGACCTGGAGGGATGCCTCGACAACCTGCGGCGTGGTTTGCGTGAGTTGCGGCAGATGGAAACGAGCATCGCCCGGCATACCCGGCATCTGCTCTCCGCGCAGACTCTACGTGAAAATCTCGCTGTGCTTTACGACGAGTTTAGCGAAAACATCGGTCACACTTGCTACCGGGAGTTGGTGCGGTCGCAATTGCCCACGCGGATTCTGCGTGCTCGTCGTCGGCTTGATGCCCTGCTCGGTGACGAAGTGGTGTTCGAGAAGATGCAACGCGAGCGCCTGCAAAGGTCGCCTGCGACGGACGCCACTTCCGCGCTCAATGAAGTGCGGCTGAAGCTCGACGAACTTGCCCAGCTTCTCGATTCCGTCGAGCCGCAGGCCGAGGAGATCGACCGACGCACTGCTGAGTTTGCCCGGCGTTCGTTTGCCCGCTTTCGCTACTTGCAAGAGATGGCCGGTGGCTGGCGTGAGAAAGTGCAGGCGGTCTTCGATTGGGTTCAACAACGGCACAAAGGGCGCCGCTTTAGCGACCTCGACGACGACACCGACCCGGCATTGCCCGAACTGCACATTTCGGAGACGGGTTTGCTCTCTGGCGATTCGCTTCGCACTCCCCACTTGCGTCGCACACTGGCGGAGATCGAACCCATTGGTGATGACGTGACCGATGCACAACGCGACGCGACGCTCGCCGAGATGGAGGCCAATCTGCGCGATTCGTTGCACGTCTCACGAGCGAACCGCTTTGTCGAGGAACTGCCCGGCGAAGCCGGCGCTCGCTTTACCACTGCGGAACTGCCCATCCACACCGACGATGAAATCGCCGATGTCATCGCGTGTTTGTTGCACGCCGGCTCACGCGATGCGCTTTTTTCGATCCACGTTCCGCGGATTGAGCAGGACACCGCATCCTCGGAGCACGACCGAAAAGCCGGCATGGTGCTGGAGCGATTCATTCTGGAAAAACGATGAGCCTCGCTTCGCTGGCCGACATCACCGACGCCGATCAGGAGTTGCTTCGCGAAGCTCTCCAAAGGCTGCTCGTTCACGGAGCGATTCTGCGCGAAGAACAGCGCGACCTGTACGAGTGGTGTCTCGTAAAGCGGGGTGCGCTTGATGCGCTGGCGAGCCTCGCCGGTTTGAAGCTCAGGTGGGAACCGCAGGATCGCCTCATCGCGGCTCTTCCGCAGGCGGCGCGTTTGCTGCGTCGGCTGCGCCAGGATGAGACGCTCGTGGCGATGGCGCTCTGGTATGACTTCGATCGCGCGGTGCAGGAGGACGGCAAGGCCCCGGACGAAGTCGTTTTCAGCGTCCGCGAGTTCAACGAGCATTTGGAAACGAAGTTCGAGGGAATCCAGTTACCCACCAAGAGCCGGCTCACTGAGATTCTGCGATTGCTGGAGCGAAAATCTCTCGTTCGTGTGACCGACAGCGCATCGAGCGGAGGCTTTGCGGCGGCGACCATCCGCGTCCTGCCGACGATTCGCTTTATCATTCCTTTCCCCAGCTTGGAAGAATGGCAACGGCAGTGTGAGCGACATCAACGCAACGCGGCCGAACCGGAGGTTACCGAGGATGAACCGCAAGATTGAGCTGACGCGCATTCACGCGATCAATTGGTATGGGTATCTCGGCGATACATTCGACGTTCGAGGCAATCTGCTCGTCGCGGGCATCACGGGTTCCGGGAAGTCAATAATCATGGATTTGATCCAGCTCGTGCTGGTCGCGCATCAAGGCAAGACGCGCTACAACCAGTCGGCCACGGGTGCCCGATCCACGCGCGACCTCATCGGATACTGCCTCGGCGACACGAAGCAAAATGTCGGGCCGGCCCGGCAGTTCATGCGCGACAAAGGCGCGATCACCTATGTGGCGCTCGATTTTACCTGGCCTGGTGGAAAGCGCATCGAGACATGGGGCCTGCGGATCGAATATGACAGCGCGATTCGCGAGACGCCGTCGCGTCTCACTCCTTTCCTGATCCCCGCATCGCTGACGCGCGACGCC
>CAXSDZ010000229.1:332-3250 GCA_964235505.1 uncultured Chthoniobacteraceae bacterium | reverse complement strand
GCTCGATTACCTCGGCTTTGGCAAGATGCTCGAAACGCACGGTGGCAGAACGTTCGACACGCCGGATCTGTATCGCCGTGAGATGGCGCTGCCCACTCATCTGAACTTTGACCGAACGACTCTCGATTATCTCCTGCCGGCGGCGATGTCGTTCACCTTCATGGATAGTTTCAACGATTTTTGCCGGCGGTTCATTCTCCCGGCGGAGGACGTGAACATCCAGAGCGTCAAGGACAGCTACCTCGTTTTCCAAAATCTGAAGAAGGAGCTGGGATTGCTGAAAGATCAGCTCGGCAAACTCGAACAGATTGCCGCGCTAGACGCCCAGAGAATCGCCGCTGATTGCGCCCGGGATTGCGCGCGATACCTCGAAGCGGAATGTCGCCGTGACCACGCAAATGACTGCCTTGTCGAAGTGCAAAAGCGCGTGGCGGGTTTGGAAGAGGAGTTAGCTGGAGAAAATACGCAACTTGCCACACTGACCGGGCAGATTGCCGGCGCGCGCCAGCAGCTTGATGACCTCAAGGCGACACTCAATGAGACGGAAGACGGAAAACTCTTCCTCCATCTGCGTGCTGAAAACGTGCGTTTAGTCGGTGTCATCGACCGGCTCAAGGGGACCGGCAAGACCGTGGGGGAGGCGGTGCAGGGCCGCGCGCGGCAAGCCCGCCTGTGGGTCGAGAAACTGGAGGCCCTCCCCTTCACCGTGAATCGCAGCGCGCTCAAAGCGGTTCTCGGCACCGCAGAACATCTAGCCACCTGCGAGGCGACGGCAGTGCGTGAGCGGGTGCGGCAACTGGCCCAAGCGGTGTCCACCGCACTCCGTGCAGCACGCGAGGCCGCGAAGCCGCTGGAGCGTCAGGCGGGCGACTTGGAGCAGCAGCGAGTGAAGCTCGATAAGTCACTCACGGCACTCCGTCTCGGCATGATCGAGGAAAATACGGTGCTGCTCGCGGAGTTGAACCGGCGGTTGCCACCGCGCAACGGTGCCCCAGCGGCGCAGGCCCTTTGGCAGCTTTGCGAGGTGAATGATGAAAGGTGGCGTGCCGCTCTGGAGGTCGCTTTTGGGCGTAAGTTCGCCATCGTTGTCGCGGCGGAAGATTACGACAAAGCGGAGGAAACTTACCATGAATTGAAGCATGAAACTCCCGGCGAATCGCTGATTGATCCGGGACATGCTCGCGACGGCTCTCGAAAGCCGCTTCCCGGTTCGCTCGCGCTGAAGATCGACACGGAACACCCGATCGCTCGCGCAGTGGTGGACGGCCTTTTTGGCGATGTCATCTGCGTCGAGCACCGCGAAGAGCTACGCAAACATCCGCGCGCGATTCTCCGCGATGGTTTCATGGCGCAACGGCCATTCGTTCAGCGTCCACGGCATTACAACAACCGCCCGTGCATCGGGCGTGGTGGTCTCGAAAAGCAGAAAGCGTGGCTCGCCGATCAACTCGGCCAAATCAAGACACAGCAGGCGCAGCTCTCGCCGGGAGTGAATGCCTGGCAGGCTGCGGTCGCGTATGCGCGCGACTCGCACTTGGAGTCCGAAAACATTCACGACGACCTTGCCGCAGCCGAACAACTCCCGGAACGCGAGGCCGAGTTGAAGCGCAACCTCAAGCAACTCTCGGAACTCAGGACAAAAGACTTGGAAGCCAAGGAGGAGTCACTCATCGCGTTGCAAAACCAACTCGGCGAATGGGAGCGGCAGAAGACCACCCTGGATCGCAGCCCGCGCCGGCATCAGCTCGAAGCAGCGCAAGCTGCCGAAAGGACTGCCGACGCCGAAGCAAAACGACGCGCAGACGAGTTTGAGGCCCTCACAGGAAAACCCGATGTATCCGTGCATCTCGCCCGCTTGAATGAACTACGCCTGACGGTGCTCACTGAGTTCCCGGCGAAGGATGTCGCGGCGCAGAAATTCTACGGACGCTTCCATGCCGCCGACAAGGAAGCCGACACCGCTCGCACTGCATTGGTGGCGGAGCGCAAGGCTCTCCGCGCCCACGCCGAATATGGCCAGCGTTACCTCGAGTATGACCCCGAGGCAGCCGACAACGCCCGCTACGATGATCGGCTGGCCAAGATTCGGGATGGCGACATTCGCACCTACGAGGAAAAATCCCAGTGCGAAGAACTCAACTGGCAGCAACTTTTCCGCACCCAGGTGCTGGAGAAACTCCGCGCGGCCCTGCACGAGGTGGACGACTTGATCGCACTGCTTCAACAGCAGCTCCGCGAGCCCATTGGCAACAACCGCTACCGGATCACTCACGAAAAAAGCGGCGACAAGGAATACGAGATGTATCGGCAGCTCATTGATCTTTCCGCCCATGTCCGCGACGGCGAACTGCTCTTTGCCAGCGCCGATGCCGAGGTGCGCGAGACGATTGAAGAGCTTTTCGACAAACTCGTGAAGCAGCCCGAAAGCACGCAGGCGCTGGCCTTCCTCGATTACCGTCGTTACCACGACTACGACATGCTCGTGGAGGATGTCCGCGAACCCGACTCGGCTCCATCGAGCCTGAACAAACACTCCGGGATGTTCAGCGGTGGTGAGAACCAAGCCCCTTTCTTCATCGCCATTCTCGCCTGCTATTTGCGCGCATATCGCCGCTTCATCACGCGGCGGCGCGAACCTTCGCTCGCGTTAGTGCCGATTGACGAAGCTTTCTCAAAGCTCTCCGGCAACTGCATCCAGGATTGCTTCGTGGCGCTGCGCTATCTCGACCTGCAAGGCGTCTTCTCGATGTCCACCGGTAACATTCCCTACGCGATTGATCACTGCGATCAGGTCATTGCCGTTCACAAGGAGGAGAAAACCGTCGCGCGTAAGAAACGCATTCGCAATATCGCCGTCACACTCACCCGCGAAGCAGCTTACGAGCGATTTGCCGGTGGAAAACGCCGCGCGTGAAGAC
>CAXSDZ010000229.1:0-322 GCA_964235505.1 uncultured Chthoniobacteraceae bacterium | reverse complement strand
TCGCGCGTCGCTACGAGCGGCGCAAAGCAGGGCGCACCGGGGCTGGCGTAAAAGATATGCTGGTGGATTACGAGGAGCTTCTCACCGGTGCCGGAGCCGCCGATGGCGAGCCGCGATTGCGCGCCGAACACGATCTCGCCGAAGCGGAACGCGACGGGATTCTCGAATTGCTCCGCCACCCTCGCGACAAGCGGTTGATTCAGCAGATTCGCTTTTCACTCGCGAAGGAAGCGGAACTCTATGCCGCGCTCTCGAATTCCGCGCCCACCACACGGCGCACGGCGCTGGCTCAGCAGTTGCGCGATGCTGCGGACGATGACGT
>CAXSDZ010000228.1:0-7620 GCA_964235505.1 uncultured Chthoniobacteraceae bacterium | reverse complement strand
TCACGCCGGAGCAGATCGCCAACGCCAGCATCGAGGCGGCGGAAGCCGGGGCGGCATCGAGCGCGAGCATCTGGGAATCGGCGCGGAGATCGCGGACGAGGATGACGAGGCCATCGGCGAGGATGGGCGAGGTGCCGGTGCCGAAGTCGTTGTTCGTCTCGGCGCACGGGAGGGTGTGGCGCCAGAGTTCCTTGCCGGCGAAGTCGTGGGCGATGAGGCCGCACGAGCCGAAGTAGGAGATGACGCGGGTGCCGTCGGTGACCGGTGTGGAGGCGGCGGGGCTGCCCTGGCCCGGGAGAAAGGCTTCGATCTTCTCGGCGCCGGCATCGCGACGCCAAAGTTCGCGGCCGGTGAGGCGGTCGAGGGCGATGGTCCAGAGCTTCGCGCCGTCGTAGGCGGTGAGGAAGATGTGGTCGCCGGAGATGCACGGCGAGGAGGGGCCGGCGGGGGTGGCGACTTGCCAGAGGACGTTTTTGTCGGGGCCGAACTCAACCGGGGGCCGCGCATCGTCGGCAGCGACCCCGGCGCCGTCGGGGCCGCGGAAGCGGGGCCAGTCGGCGGCTTGCGCGGAAAGGGCGGAGAGCAAGGCGAGAGCGAGGAGCGGTTTCATGCGGCGCGAAGTGGTAGCGGGATCTTGCGGTGAGGGCGAGTGACGAATGGATGACGGCGGCGGAGCGCCGGGGCGGTGACGCCGGAGGAGTTTGCGGCACTGGGGCAGTTGCCGCTTCGTCCGCCGCCCGGGAAGCGCGGTGAGGAGGGGAATTCGGAGGCTCGCGACCGAGCCGGTTGACGCGGCGACGTTGGCAAAACATGGTGGCTGCATGAGGATGCAAAAGGGATGGCACCGAACGTCGGCTCTGCTGGCCGCAGTCTTCTTGATGGCATGCCTTTGCGAGGCGCAGGAGAAGGAAACCCCCGCCGAAAAGCCACCGGCGGAAGTGAGCGCTCCGGCGTTGCTGCTGGCGAATGTCTGGAATCCCAGCATCGATCCGACGGGGTGGTGGTTGAGCGAGAAGTATGACGGGCTGCGGGGCTATTGGGATGGGCGGAAGCTTTGGAGCCGGAAGGGGAACGCGATCACTGCGCCAGAGGCATTTCTGGCGGAGCTGCCGAACGGTGTGCCGCTGGATGGCGAGCTGTGGATGGGGCGCGGGATGTTTGAAGAGACGATCAGCGTCGTGCGCTCGCAGACACCGGATGAGCGGTGGAGGCGGGTGCGTTTCATGGTGTTCGATGCGCCTCAGGCGCCGGGGGCGTTTGAGCAGCGAATGGAGTTTCTGCGGGCGACGCTGCCGGCGGGGAATCAGTTCGTGAAGCTCGTGGCGCAGGAGCGGTGCGCCGGGGCGAAGCAACTGCTGGCTGAGCGGGACCGCATCGTGGCGCTGGGCGGCGAGGGGCTGATGCTGCGGCAGCCGGATTCGGAATATGAAGGGCGACGGTCGCCGACTTTGCTGAAGGTGAAGCCTTTCGACGATGGCGAGGCGACGGTGATCGCGCACATCGCGGGGAAGGGGAAATACGCTGGCAAGCTCGGCTCGGTGCGGGTGGAGACGGCGGATGGGCACCGCTTCTCGGTGGGCGCGGGCTTTTCCGACGCGCAGCGGGCAGCGCCGCCGACGGTGGGCGAGGTCATCACGTATCGCTTCCGCGGCTTGACTGAAAAAGGGCTACCGCGGTTTCCGACGTTTGTGCGGGTGCGGCGGGATTGAAGCTCGTGGACGTTTGCCGGGGAGGCGCTACTCGGGAACGCTGAGCCGGATGGGGCCGTGGACAGTGGCAGGGTCCGCGGGCTCGCCTCGCTGGGTGCAGCACAGGGCTCCAGATGCGGCGAGAGCGGCGGCGACCGTGCGGATGGCAGGCATGAGCGGTCGCCAGTCTTCTGGCTCCAGCGCGCGGGCGACTTCGGAAGGGCAAAAGGTTTTTGCAGGGCCACGCTGGCGGGCCATGCGCAGGAGCGCTGCGCGGACTTCTTCTTCGGTGGGCATGGCGGGGCTGAGGGAGCGGCATTCAGGGTGCGGCGTCGAGCCTGCGGGCAGTGGCTTGCCCGGTCTCCGTGCGGAGATTAGGACTGCGGTCATGAATCTCCAACCAGCGCTCGAGACGCACTTTGGCCACGCCGCTTTTCGCGAGGGTCAGGAGGCAGTGATCCGTGCGCTGATAGAGGGTGAGTCGGCGCTGGCGCTGTTTCCCACGGGGGCGGGGAAGTCGCTTTGCTACCAGCTTCCCGCGGTGCTGCTGGAAGGGACTGCGCTCGTGGTGTCGCCGCTGATCGCGCTGATGAAAGATCAGGTCGATGCGCTGCGCGCGCGCGGGATCGCGGCGGCTCGGCTGGATTCTTCGCTCTCGGCAGAGGAGACGCAGCGGGTGTATGCGGACCTGCGCGAGGGCAGGCTGAAGCTGCTCTACGTCGCGCCGGAGCGGCTCTCAGGCGAGGCGTTCATTGCCCGGCTGCGGCGGGTGAAAATTTCGATGCTCGCAATCGACGAGGCGCACTGCATCTCGGAGTGGGGTCACAATTTCCGCCCGGAATATCTGCGGCTCGCACGCGTCGCGGAAGAGCTGAATCTACACCCGGTGCTCGCGCTCACGGCGACGGCGACGCCGGATGTGGCGCGGGATATTTGCAAGGCCTTCGGCATCGCGGAGGAGCGGCACGTGCAGACTTCTTTCCGGCGGAAAAACCTGCACCTGCGCATCACGCCGTGCGGGGCAAAGGAGAAGTTGGCGACCCTCTCGAAGCGGCTCGCCAGTGCGAAGGTGCGTCCGGCGGTGGTGTATGTGACCTTCCAAAAAACGGCGGAGGAAGTGGCGGGGTTTCTCGCTTCGGAAGCCGGCGGCAGGCTCGCGGCGCGGGCGTATCACGCGGGGATGAAGCCGGAGGAGCGCGACGCGGTGCAGGAGGCGTTTATGCGCGGCGAGTGCGAGGTAATCGTGGCGACGATCGCCTTTGGCATGGGCATCGATAAGGCGGACATCCGCAGCGTGATCCACTTCAACCTGCCGAAGACGCTAGAGAATTATCAGCAGGAGATCGGGCGCGCGGGGCGAGATGGGAAGCCGGCGCTGTGCGAGCTGCTGGCGTGCGCGGACGACGCGGTGCCGCTGGAAAACTTCACCCTCGGCGATACGCCGGAGCCCGCGGCGGTCGAGGCGCTCGTGGGGAAAATGCTCGGTTCCGGCGAGGAGTTCGACGTGAGCCGCTACGATCTTTCGCAGGAGACGGACATCCGCCCGCTCGTGGTGGAGACGGTCATCACATATCTGGAACTCGACGGACTGCTGCGCCCCACGCGCGCCTTTTACGAAAGCACGCAGGTGCAGTTTTTGCGGAGCGAGGAGAGCATTTTAGAAGGTCTGAATGACGATCGCCGACGCTTCCTTACCGCGCTTTTCAGAGCCGGAAAGCGCGGACCGAAGTATCTCACGCTGGAGCTGGAAAAGGCCGCGCAGCAGCTCGGCGAAGGGCGCGAGCGGATCGCCAAGGCGCTGACATGGCTGGAAGAAACCGGCGCGATTACGCAAAAACCGACCGGGCTGCGCCACGGCTTCCGCCTTTGCGGAGACGCTGCGGGGCGCGATCCGGCGCAGGTGGCAGCGCATCAGGCGGAGCTTTTCGCGCAGCGGGAAGCGCGCGACTCGGAGCGGCTCGCGCAGATCCTCGATTTCGCGAGCAAACCGGGCTGCATCACGCGCCGGCTGCTCGGCTACTTCGGCGAAGCGCTGGCAGAGGAGAACTGCGGCCACTGCCACTTCTGCCGCACCGGCGAGCCGGCCCGCACGGTCGAGCTGCCCGGCACGCCCGCGCCGCCGTTCACGGAAGAAGATGCCGAGGCAATCCAGACGCTGGTCTTTGAAGAGCACCCCTCGCTCGCAAGCGCACGCCAGGTCACGCGCTTTCTCTGCGGCCTTTCCAGCCCTGCGACCGTGCGGGCAAAGCTCACGAAGCGCCCCGAGTTCGGTCGCTACTCCACGGTTCCGTTCCGCACCGTTCTCGCCCAAGTGGAGGCGTGCAGCGAAGGGCTGGATTGAAAACGGCCCGCATTGTTTGTTCAGGGCGCGCGCCGGGCGCAAAAGGCAGCCTGCTTGACGCGCGGAGCAGTTCGCTGCAGCGAACAGTTCGGCGACGTTGGGTTCACGCTTGCGCCCTATGAATACTCTGAACGGTGTCGCGCATGACGACGAGCAAGCCGGGCCAGTCGCTCTCACTGAACTGTCGGAAAGCCGCCATAATCCGTGTGTGAATGCGTTGCTCGTTGGGCTGCCGCAACCGCACGATCAAGATGCCGTGATGCTGCTTGTCGCGGTGCTCCGAGAAACCTTTGTCCGTGGTGACAAGCATCCGCTGCTCAGACTGAGCGAAGGGCCAAAGCTCGTCGTCGAACAGGCCTTGTCGTTCCGTGCCGCGAACGTCCAGAACGTCGTGTCCCATCGTCTGAAGTTCACTGACGGTGACGTTCGGGAGGTTCTCGTCCACCAGAATCCTCATGTGGCCAGAACGACATCGTCCAGCGGCGTCACCTGCTCCTCTGCCAGGGACGCGGCGTAGTCGAGGCAGGCCAGGACGTCCTCGCGGGCGATCGAAGAATACGCGTCGAGTAGAGTGTCAATGCTGTCGCCGTGGGCAAACATCCGGACGATCTGATGCACCGGAATGCGTGTTCGTCTGCAGCGCCGTGTTAGCCGTTTCGGTTGGTTGCTCACCGGCGCTTGAGGAGCCTGTCGTATTCGCTGTGGTGCCCGATCCAGAACCATACAATGTCGGAGCCATCGTCGATCGCCGCGGCTCGGTAGTGGATGCCGACACGCGCTGACCAGTAGATGCCGACCTTCTTGAAATGGAGCGATGGATGCCGAGAGTCGGCCTTGAGCAGCTCGTAGTTGTCATCTGCGAGCTTTTGTATGTCCTTGGGAAGCGTCGCATAGAACTCCCAAAATTTCCGGCTGGCACGGTGCCTCACAGGGCGGTGGTGCGGCCCTCGCGCAGGTCACGAAGTGCCTCCTGCCCAAGAGCGTCGAGCCGCCCCGCTTGCACGTCCTCCTTAAACTGGTGGTCCCAAGCCTCAGCGTCGAACCCCTGAAACCAGTCTCGGAAAGCGGCAAGCTCCTCGCGGGAAAGCCTGCTGACGGCGGTTTCGATGTCGGCAACGGTGCTCATGGCAGGAGACGATAAACCGCGCCGTTCTCAGGGCAAGCGGCGAGCTACGCCGAACGACCCCAAGCTCAGCGACGGCGGAGCGTGGCGCGGTAGCTGCGAAGGTGGAGCGAAGAAGGAGGCAACGGACGTAGGACAATGCCCCGCTCGGACGAGACGGCTGCGAACGTGAATAGCAGCTACCGTGACACGCGGAGCTGTTCGCTGCAGCGAATAGTTAGGCGTTGCGGTCATTCGGGGAAGACGAGCGGCAAGAGGCCGTCGAAATGCAATGGTTCCTTCTGCTTGGAGAGAGCGTCATGCCATTCTTTTGGCGTGGGCGGAGCACCAGCCTCCTTCGCAGCTTTGCCGCTTCCGCCAGCGATGCGAGACTCGATGGCAAAGGCGACCGGCCCGCCAGTAACCTTCGGTAGTTCGACGGCTTCGAGCTTCGTGCGGAGTTGGTCGCGCTTCTCATTGGCGGCGGGTGTGCGCGACGAGACGAACCAGACGCGCGAACGGCCTGTGGGCTTGATGGCGACGACGATGCTCAAATCTTCGGGTGTCGCTGTCTGGGCGAAAAACTCACCGCAAATAGCTTGAAGGCGTTTGATGTAGGCGGCGATGTCCTTAACGGCTACGCGCTCGCCGAAATCTTCTTGGCGAAGGTAGCCGATGTTGACGCTGGCAGTCTCGAAACCCTTCGCAGCGTCAAGTGCGAGAGCAGCGAACGAAGTAAAGAGCAGCGTGAGAACGGAAATGGCGAAGGTCTTCATTGTAGAGTGTGGCTAGCAACGCCGAACGACCCCAAGCTCAGCGACGGCGGCGCGCGGCGCGCTGGCTGCGTGGTGGGGCGAAGAAAGCGGCAACGAACGTAGGACAACGCCACGCTCGCACGAGATGGGTCCAAGCTCGAAATAGCAGCTACCGTGACGCGCGGAGCAGTTCGCTGCAGCGCATGGTTCGGAGTTGCGGCTGTTACTGATATGACCCTCATACTGGAGTTCTTGTATGGCCGGCTGCGGCAATCCAAGCCTGAACCTGCTCAAGTGCGTCATCGAGAGTGCGCTCTAACTGCTCGAAAGGTGCAGACGACCGCCAAGCGAACTGACGAAGCTCGCGACTAGGTGCGTGACGCTTTGCCCGGCTGAACAGATTGGCTCCGACGCGAATTGTATTCGGTGAGTCTGTCGGCTCGGCAAAGAGCTGATAAATGTCGCCCATGTCGTCCACAACGGGCGCCATGCGAACCTCGTGCTCCGCGTAAAGAGTGCGGAAGCCCAAGCCGTGACGCGCTGCCCACGGGCGCAGAATCGGATCGAGGTCAGAATACTGGATTGAAGGGCTTTCGTTCACGGGACACGCGTAGCAGAGCCTAACGACCCCAAGCTCAGCGACCGCGGAGTGCGGCGCGGCACCTGCATGGCGGGCGGCAAGGCGGCGGCGGAAGCAGGTGCCGTGACGCACGGAGTGGGTCGCTGGAGCGCATGGTTAGGCGTTGCGGTCATTTGGAGTTGGCATCGAGTAAGTCGTGAATCTCTGGGATGGAATGCCAGAGTAAAGTCTGGTCAAACGCGATGGCGAAGTTAAGGCGGTTGCTGCCACCTGCGCTATCGGTGAGGAACCCGCGAAGCTCGATGTGTCCGAGGCCATCGCCTGTGAGTGCGAAACCAACCTGCCCCTCGATAGTCTCGAATGTCGCGGTGCCACGAAGGGTGTCGTAAAGGTTCTGTAAGTCAGGGAGTAATCGAGTGAAGTCTGACAGCTCGCAGTAAGCGTTCGCGCTGCCGGAGAACGGTCCTGCCGAAATGCGGACGATGGGATGAAGCCATCCTTCGGAGTCACGGCGATTAGACGGGAAGACGAACTCCAACCGCTCGCGTTCGGGATGGCCGAAGCTGATAGATACGGCTTCATCGTCGGTGTCATTATCGGAGCGTGTAGCGACGCCGAACGACCCCAAGCTCAGCGACACGCGCGGGCGGCGCGCCGGTTGCCGCGCGACTCGGACGGGAGAGCTGAGACGTAAGAAGCGGGTCGCGCGCACGAGACGGGTGGAACTACGATAGCAGCCGGCGTGACGCCCGCGCGTGTTCGTCTGCAGCGCATGGTTCGGCGTCATTTGTGTATCGTTGAGGGCGGGTAAAACAGTGCTACTCGTCTTTGGTCATCATAGAAAATGCTGAACGAGTCCGGCGGGGGCTTGGAAGTAGAGTAGTCGGTCTTGACGAAGAGCCAATATTCGACGTCGAAATAAGTAGATGTTGGCGGGCCGAGTTGCCTGTGGACTTCTGGCGTCTTCATGCCAGTGCGAATTGTCTGCCACTGCTTGACGAAGTTTTTGGACGCGCCATACCGCGGTGTCGCGCATGAAGAAAGTGCGACAAGTGCGAAGCAACTTAGAAACGCAGATTTCATCGGACGCGTGTGATGTCGCCGAACGACCCCAAGCTCAGCGACTGCGGAGCGCGGCGCGCTGGCTGCGGAGA
>CAXSDZ010000227.1:0-7648 GCA_964235505.1 uncultured Chthoniobacteraceae bacterium | reverse complement strand
GATGAAGATGAAGAAACAGACGAAGAGCAAGGCGCCCGGGGATTCGGATAGGCTCTTAGGGTGGCCGACATTTGCGCAAGCTCTGCCGCCTTTGCCCCGATTCCTCCACTGCGCTCCCGGTCACCTCATTCGGCAAAGCAAAGCCGCCTGGCCGGAGCTTCGGTCTTCGGTTGGGGTGACACCCGCTTTGCGCAGCCGGACCAAAACGACTTCTGTTATGAGCAGCTAGCTTAGCTCGAAGGCAACGACTGCTAGCTCACAGGATAGTGCAATCGCTCTACCGGCATCAGTCACTTCCCATGCAAAAAGCCGCGTCCTAAGACGCGGCTTTTCAAAAGCGATCTATTGCTTCTGCTGCGCTTAGCGCATCATCAGTGCCTGCCGGGAACGCTTGATGTGGCGGGTGATCTTGCGGTGGTAATGCGCCGGCATTCCGGTAGCACGGCGCGGCAAGATCTTGCCGCTTTCGGTCACAAATCGCTTGAGCAAATCAGGGTTCTTCCAATCGATCGCCTCGATGGCGATATCGATGCGCCGATGGGGCATCGCGCGGTTAGCGCGGCGAAAATTGGAACGGCGTTGCGGGGTTTTCGGCTGAGACATAAGAAACGAACTAAAGAAGTAAAGTTGAGGCGCAAGAAGTGGCGAAGCAAGTGAAGCAAGCAACCGCCTGCTTCACAGGTGTTGCCTGCTACTTCCGAGAAGAGATTATCTGGTTTCCCGGTGCAAGGTGTGCCGCTTCAGGAACGGATTGTATTTCTTCTTCTCCAAACGATTCGGAGTATTCGGGCTTTTCTTGTTGCGGGACGAGATGTAGCGCGACGGCGGTTTGCCTTCCGCGCGCGCCTCGGTGCATTCGAGAATGATGAAATCGCGGGCCATGAGAGTGGGTAGGGTGTGGAGTTATTCCTTGGTGTCGGGCGCGGACTCTTCTTCTTCGCTTTCCTGACCTTCCTCGCCTTCCGTGAGGCCGAACAGCGAAGTGACCGGTGTGCGGGTCCGCTGCATTTTGTGCTGCTTTTCGAGCTGCGCCTGGCACTCGACAGTGTAGCGGGCGAAAGGGATTGCTTCGAGCCGCGCGTGAGCGATCGGCTTGCCGCTCATTTCGCAGGTGCCGTAAGAGCCTCCTTCGATCCGTTTCAGTGCTTCCTCGATTTCGTAAAGCGCATCCTGCTCTTGCGACAAGAGGCTGAGCGCAAAATCGCGGTCATACGCATCGCTGCCGGCATCCGCCTGGTGCATTCCAAAAGCACTCGCCTCGCTGCCTTCGGCCCGGGAGCGGAGCGTATCTTTCGCCACGCCGTTCATGGAATCAAGAATGTTGTCGCGCAATTGAAGGAGCCGCTCCTTTTGCCGAAGCAGAAAGGGAGTGAGCTTGGCATCTGCGTCCGCCTCCCGTTTGATCGCCGCGTCGGTCGTGAACGACTCGCCGTTCACGATCTTTCGCGCTTTCGGCTCGGCCTCGCTTCCCGCCACTGGCGCGGCCTTTCCTGCGCTCTTCACGATTTTAGGAGCAGGCGCAGCTTTCGCAATTTTCGCGTCGGGCTTTGCTGGCTTGGAATTAGGCATAAATAAACGGAGGGAACCAGTTGGTGCGGAAAATTGGAGCGGGTTACTTAAAGAGTTTTGCAAAACGGCGCAAGGGGTTTCCGGCACATATTTCGCCGTCTCCAAAGCGCGTATTTTCAAGAGCTTGCACTGGAATAGCGCCTCAGCGCCACCTGCCAAAAAAGGCGGCTTGCCAGCACCACAAAGAGCGACGCCCCGAGCAGCGTCAGCATTCCTTGCACGGGAGATTTCAGCGTGCCTGCGAGCATGCGCGTCGGCACGTTCGCGACCAGGATTACCGGGACGACGTAGGAAAAGATCGCCTTGAATGCGCCGCGGAAAACGGCATCCGGGTAGCGCCCAATGTTGAAGAGATTAAAGTAGCCGTAGATGAGCCCCTGTGCGCGCACGATCCAGAAGCTCATGGTCGCGAGCGAAAAGAGAACGGAATAGTGGATGGCCACGCCCAGCCCGACCGCGGCACCATAAAGCAGGAACTGATGCGGCCGCGGGACGACGCCGAGCTTCACGAAAGAAAAGGTCACAATTGCCACGCCGACCAATGCATTGACTAGGTTATCCATCCCGAACTGACGCGTGGAAACGGCAAACTGCGCATCCACTGGAAGTAACAGCATGAGGTCTAACTTCCCGGTGCGGACCAGCTCCGGTAGGTTCGCGAGGTTCACGTAAAAAAATGCCTGGAAGATCTGCGCAATCAATTGATGCGTGCCGACCAGCGCCACCACTTCCCACTTCGACCAGTCACCGATGCGATCCACGTATTGGAAAATAACCTCCAGAAAGACGATCTGCCCAAGGAACCAGAGCAGCTCGACCACCATCCAAAGCAGAAAGTTCGCTTTGAAACTCAACTCGCGGATTAGCGAGTTGCGCACCATGAGCCAGTAGATTTCCAGATAGCGGCGCATCGTTCATCCACCTACTGCCTGATACTTGCGCACGCCCAAGTGGAACAGCATGCGAGCGAGTAGGAACATTGCAATCACCCAGCCCGCTTGGATCAGCAGGCCCGTCGCGAGTGCCGCGCCGCGCACGCGCTCCAGATAGATCTGCACGGGAAAGAACAACTCATAGGTAAAAGGCGACCACCGGAGGAACCCGTGCAACCAGCCGGGAAGGATATCGAGCGGAAAAACATTGCCGCTCAGGAAGTATTCGAAGGAGTAGAGGATGAAGATGATGGTCGTGATTTCCAGGATCCAGAACGCCATCATCGCCAGCGCATACGCGATGAAGAACTGAAGAAACGCCGCCATCAGGAGAGAAGCGCCAAATGCTGCCCAAGTAATCGCATGTGCCGGCAGTCGAAGGTAATCTCGGAACCACCAGAAAATCACCGCCACGAGCGGCAGGGTAACGAGGGTGTAGAGTGCGCGGTAGGAAAGAAAAAGCGAGACGCGGTAGCCAAGGTAATCGAGTGGCTTCACCAGCAGCGCGCTAATCTGCCCATCGCGAATCTCGGCGGCAATGCGCCACTCGTCTTCGGTAGGCGTGACTAGGTTCTCCACGAGAATGGTGAGCAGGAAGTAGAAGATCATCTCCCGGAAGTCGTAGCCGCCGATGGCCGCGCCGCGGGACTCGAAGACTGCCTGCCAGATGAAGACGGTGCCGACGAGCGGCACGATACCGAACAGGGATCGCAGGAGGAAGTTCCAGCGATAAACGAAGGTATCCTGCAAGCCGATCGTGAAGACTCTGGAGTAAGTAGCGAGTTTCACGAGCGAAGGGAAAAGCGTGGAATCGTTTGTCGGCGGAAACATTGCGCCCGCGCGAGTTAGCCAATGATGCGCGGCTTGCTGCTGTCCGTTCGCGCGATCAATACACTTTGATGAACGCCTTCTTCCGCAGCTTCTCGATCCACTCCTGCTGCGCATGCTGGCGTTCAGTCTGGGCGAGTTGCTTTTCGATCTCCTCCCGCACTTCCGCCAGCGGCTTCACTGTTTGCGCCTTCCGGGCCTCGGTGAAGAGCAGGTAGTAATTGCCACTGAGCTCTTGAATCTTGCTTACTTCACCAGGCTTCAGGACGAAGGCTAGCTTCGTGAGACCTTCGTTCAGCGTGCGCCGATTAATCCAGCCCCAGTCTCCGCCCTGCTCCTGAGTGCTATCTTCGGAATACATACGCGCCAGGTCCTCAAAGGCCGCGCCACTGACAATCTTCTCGCGGATTTCCTCCATCATTTTGCGGCGATTGTCGGACTCGCCTTTCTTCATCACGAGCATGCGCAACTTAATCTGCTCTTCACTGGTGTAGTCAGCCAGGTGCTGTTGGTAAAACTCCCGCACCCGCGTGTCAGCCACGATGCTGTTTGCCTTCACGAGCTGCGCGCGCATCGCCTGCACGATGATCTTGTCCAGCTCCTCCTGCCGGAAGCGTTCGACGCTGTAGCCCTGAGCCGCCAGGGTCCGCGTGAACGCGGCGCGGTCGCCGGAGAACTCTTCGCGGATGATCGCCTGCACCCGCTCTTCCACGACGTGATCGGGAACCTTGAACTGGTTCTTTTTGAACTCCTGCAGAATGAGCTGGCGATCGATCAGATCGTTGACCGCTTGCAAGCGGATCTCCTTCACCTTTTCCACCAACTCCTGCCCTTTCAGCGTCTCGCGCGCGGACTTTTCCTTCGGCCCCACGAGCATGCGGACTTGTGAAAATGTGATCACCTCATTGTTCACGACGGCGGCAATGCCATCGAGCACCTCCTGCGCATGTGCTGCCGTCAGCAGTGGCGGCGCCAGCAGCGGGAGCGCACACAGCGAAAGGGCAGGGAGAAAGCGGTGCAATCGGGTCATGTCGGGTGGCGGGCGCGGCGAGTGGCGAAAAAACGCGGCCAAGGTAGGAAGCGCGGGTGGGAAGTCAATTGGAGACTCCGGCAGCCCTGTGTTCACGTCAGCTAAATGCGTCCGCGGTCTGTCTCTGCGAGCGCCTTACGCTGGCTCGAGCCGATTGCACGCGCCAATGGAAGCGGGTGAACCGGCCGGGAAATCACCGACCCGGCGGAACTGCCTTCTCCTCCCGCATCACCACCCGACGCAGAAACTCCACACCCTTCCGCAGCCCTTCGAGCGGCGTCATCAGCGCATCCTCGTGCTCCATCGAGAGCACGCCGTCGTAGCCGCACATCCGCAACGCGCTGGTGAAATCGCACCAAAATGCCTCGCCGTGCCCGTAGCCGACGGTGCGAAAGATCCACGATCGATCGCTTACCGCGGCACTTGGCTTGGTGTCGAGATGGCCATTTATCGCCGCGTGGATGGGGTGCAGCGCCGTGTCTTTTGCATGCACGTGGTGGATCGCGCCGCGCAGCCGATGCACGGCGCGGACGGGGTCGATGCCTTGCCAGAAGAAGTGGCTCGGATCGAAGTTTGCGCCGAGCACTTCGCCAGCCGCATCGCGCAGCCGCAGCATCGTTTCGGGATTATAAACCAGAAAGCCCGGATGCGGCTCGATCGCGATCTTCACCCCGTGATCCGCCGCAAACCGCGCCTGCTCCTTCCAATATGGGATGCCGACTTCGCCCCACTGCCACGCGAGAATTTTCTGAAACTCCGGCGGCCAATGATATGCCACCCAGTTCGGGTTTCGCGCCTCCGCATGATCGCCGGGGCAACCGGAGAATGTGGTGACCACCTCGACCCCCAGCAGCGCCGCGAGCCGCACCGTCGATCGGAACGTTTCATGATGCGCACGCCCGATTGCCGCGTCGGGATGGAGCGGGTTGCCATGACAGGAAAGTGAGCTGATCGCCAGGCCGCGACTGCGGATGGTGCCGCTCCATTCCTCCAGCCGCGTGCGATCGGCGAGCAGCGCGTCCGGGTCGCAGTGCGCGATCCCGGGATACGCGCCGGTGCCGATCTCCACACAATCCACTCCGAGGCTCACCAGGTGATCGAGCGCCTGCTCCAGCGGCAGGTAGCCAAGGACTGCGCTGAAGACACCTATTTTCATGATGCCCCAGAATCGCGCAGGCATGGCGCGCAGAGCGTGAAGCATCGAGCGACTCGGCAGAGACGGCACACAAACACTCGACGTTCCACGCTCGACGCACCACGCTCCGTCCATGCTCGACGACGTCGAACGCACTCTTTTCCACGAACAAACGATCCTCAGCCGGCTCGACGAGCTGGCGGCGCGGATCACCGCGGACTTCCGCGGCAAAGAGCTCACCGTGATCGCGGTGCTGAACGGCTCGCTCGTTTTCGCCGCTGATCTGCTGCGGCGCGTGCCGCTGCCGCTGAAGCTCGATTGCCTCAGCGTCGCCAGCTACCACGGCGGCACCGAAAGCAGCGGCAGTGTCACTTTCAACCAACTGCGGCTGCCCGACATCGCCGGCCGGCACGTGCTGATCGTGGATGACATCCTCGACACGGGGCGCACGCTCGACGCCATCTGCGGCAAGCTGAAGCGCGAGACGCAGCCGCTGTCGATCGGAGTCTGCGTGCTGCTGCGAAAGGCGAAAGTCCGCGCCGCAGAGCTGGAGGCGGACTACGTCGGCTTCGATATCGGTGATGAATTCGTGATTGGCTACGGGCTCGATTTCCAGGAGCGCTACCGCAATCTGCCGTTCATCGGGACGCTCCGCCGGGAGGTATTTGCGCCTTCGCTGCCGGGCACGCCGCCGCACGATCGGTAGGCGCAGCGGCATGGGCCGCGTGCGAATACGCAATCGTTATGCGCCTCCGATTACCCTCTGGAATTTCAGCCGGCGATGCCGGCCACACCCGCACCCTCGAAGCTCAAATCACCGACCTGCAGTTCGAGGTGGAGCGGCTGCTGATGGTCACCGAAGCCCTGTGGAATATCGTCCGCGAGCGGCACGACCTCGGCGAAGACGAGCTGACCACGCGGGTCAACGCCATCGACATGGAAGACGGCCGTCTGGATGGCCGCGTCGCCCCTGCGGAAGCGCCGTCACTTTGCCCCAACTGCAACCGCGTCCTTTCCAAGCATCGCGCCCGCTGCATCTACTGCGGCGAGCAGGTGGGAATCGATCCGTTCGCGCGGTGAGCGGCAGGCGGCAGCGGGAAGCGCCGGTGAGCTGGAAGAGCCGCGCGCGACCAATGCCTTCTGTCTTCCGGCTACTGGGCACCGCTCCCTGCACCACCCTGCGCTTGGTCGAAAAGCGCGCGCCAATACTCCAGCCGTTCCTTCACCCGCCGCTCAAAGCCCTGCTCGCTCGGCTCGTAATAGCGCCGGCCTTCCGGCAGATACGCCTGCGGCACATACGCGCCTTCGTAGTCGTGGCTGTATTTGTAACCTTCGTGGCCGAGCGCCTTCGCTGACTGCTTGTGGTGCCCGTCGCGCAAGTGCCGCGGCACCGCGAGCGTCATGCCTTTCTCCACCTCCGCTCGTGCTGCCATGAGGCCCATGTAGGCGCGATTGCTCTTTGGCGCGGTGGCGAGATACACGGCGGCGTGGGCGAGGGGAATCTGCGCTTCCGGCAAGCCGATAAACTCGACCGCCTGCTGCGCCGCGACCGCGATGCCCAGCGCCTGCGGGTCGGCCATGCCGATGTCTTCGCTCGCGCAAATCACGATGCGTCGCGCGATGAAGCGCACTTCCTCTCCGGCGTAGAGCATCTTCGCCAGCCAGTAGAGCGCCGCGTCGGGATCGCTGCCGCGCATCGATTTGATGAACGCGCTGATCGTGTCGTAATGCCCGTCGCCGTCGCCGTCATAGACCACCGCCTTTTTCTGGATGCTCTCCGCCGCCGCCGCGCGGGTGAAATGCACCACGCCATCGCTCCCCAGCGGCGTGGTGAGAACTCCGAGTTCCAGCGCATTCAGGCACTTGCGCGCGTCGCCATCCGCCATCGTCGCGAGATGCTCCAGCGCTTCCTCCTCCGCCAGGACGCGCACCTCGCCGAGGCCGCGTCCGGGCTCCGCGAGCGCCCGTTTCAAAAGCGCGAGCAGGTCGGCGGGCGCGAGCGGCTCGAGCTGGAAAACCTGCGAGCGCGAGACCAGCGGGCTGTTGATGTAGAAGAACGGATTGTGCGTCGTCGCGCCGATCAGCCGGATCGTGCCGCGCTCCACGTCCGGCAGCAGCACGTCCTGCTGCGCTTTGTTGAAGCGGTGGATTTCG
>CAXSDZ010000226.1:7285-7804 GCA_964235505.1 uncultured Chthoniobacteraceae bacterium | reverse complement strand
CGTCTTGAGCCGGCGGAATTCCGGGACGCTTCCCTCCAATCGCGTGATGTTCCCCGCCTCGTGCAAACCGGCAGCCAGCGTTTCCAGGAGATCCAACCCCAGCAGCTCGCGAACGTAGCGCACCAGCGGCTGCTCGGGCTCCTCTTTGCTGGAGGCTTGGTAAAGCTCCAGCAGCCGCGCGAGCCGTGTCTGCGAAAGATAACAACGCTCGCGAAAGAACCGCCGGTCCTCGGCGGAAAACAAGCGCTCTGGCGTTGACGGCTCATCCGGACGCGTCGGGAGCGCCTGCTCCACGGTGCGCGTCTCGCCGGCTGCGGTGCGAAACTGCAGCGCGACACGAGCTTTTCCTTCCAGCCCGACGTGGCGCAGACAGCGCGGATAATCCTCTTCGAAACTGCCCAAGTGCGCGACTGCGCCGGTGATCGCATATTCCAACCCGCAAAGCAGGCTAGTCTTGCCCGTGCCGTTCGGGCCATGGATCAGCACCACCTCTGCGTCCAGCGGGATCGGCTCGGGATC
>CAXSDZ010000226.1:0-7275 GCA_964235505.1 uncultured Chthoniobacteraceae bacterium | reverse complement strand
GAGTTCCATCGCGAGGAGCCGCGCGATCATGGCGCTGCCTCCGCCAGCGAGCGGATGGCCGTGCGCAGCGTTTCGCGCACTTCGTCCTTCCCTTTGCGTGCCGCGCGCAGGAGCCCCTGCACCAGCGCATCACCCGCGAGCGAGCCGAGCTCCGCGCGCAGCGCTGCCTCCGCGCCTTGGGCGGGGCTCATGGGCTTTGGCAGTTCAAGCGGCAGCAGCGGGTGAAGTGCGTCCTCCAGCGGCTGGCCGGGTGCGACGACCAAGAGACGGCAGAGCGCTTCCAAGCTCGCGATCTCTGGATCGTCTGCCCGCTTGGGAAGAAGCACGACCGTCATCGGCCGCGTCGAGCCGGTGCGCTCCAGCACCGTGGCAAAGGCGCTCAAGCGCCGCCGCGCCGCCCCGAGCGCGACCCACGGCCATCGAGCACCAACACAAGCCCCTCCTGCTCGCCCGGCCCGACCAGCGCGCCGGCAAAGTCGAAATCGACGTCCGCGACGTGCAGCGGCTGCGGCACGCGGCGATAGCGGCCATCCCTTTACAGCACGGTGAGGATCTGCTCGGCGCTCACTTGCGCGGGTGTCGCGGGCATGGTCATAGCGAGCGGGCTGCGAGCATTTTGTCGCGCAGAGCTTCCAGCAGATCGGCGGCGGAAAGCGATTCGGTGGCAAGGTCTTCCAACCAAGCCTCCGAAGCTGGCGCGCCCGCCATCCCGCGAGCGCCCGGATACACTCGCGCGGGCGTCTGTGGGCGGCGCACCGGCTGCGAGCCATGTGGGTAAAGGAGCAGCACTCGCCGGCCACTGCCGGGCAGGATCGCGACGCAATCCTCCAGTTGTCTTTGCGCTGTGCGGTCCTGCGTAGGGAGAAAGATCACGCACTCGTCCCCGCCGATTGCGACGCGGCAATGGCCGTCCGCGCAAGCACCGACCGCGGCGGAGTGGAGCGTCCAGCGGTGGTGGCGACCGGCTTCCAGCGCCGCGAGGGCGAGTCCAAGCCAGTGGAACTTCGCGGCGGGCAGAATCGCCTCGGATTCCATCGCGCCGAGATGATGCGGGTGCAGCGGCTGATAGACGTGCGGGTCCGCTGGCGGTGCCTGGCAGAGATAAAGCCGCAGGCAACGTGTGAGTGCCGCGGGCAGCTCCGCCGCGAGTTTGCGCCAGCGCTCTTGGGGGTCGGCGGCCGCGTCGTAGCGGGCGCAGAGGGACTGCTCCAGTCGCGCGATGCCTTCCTGCGCGAGGGTGGCGCAATAGGGCCAGGGAAATTCCGCCGCGCCCGCTCCGGCAAATGCGCGCAGCTTTGCCAGCACCGCTGCGACATAGAGAGCGCCGAGCAGCGGCTTGGCGTAAAGCGGCAGCGCGGCCTCTCGCTCCATAGTCGGAGCATTGCGCACGTAATCGTCTCCATGCCATAGCTCGAGCACATTTCGCTGAGATGGACCAACTGTGGTCCCGCTGAAGATAGCTCGTGGAGGGCTGACTGGGAAAGGCTCGCGGCCTGCGAGCGTCAAAACACATTGCGCTCGCAGATTGGAATCCTGAACAGACAGCCCGATAAAAAGCGACGGTTTCTGCCGCAGCATCGTGGCCAGCTTGTCGCGAAATGGCGCGTGCCGTTCGCCGTTTGTCCATTGCGCAATCTCGGTCTCCGTCGCGAGCAGGAATGGCTTGTAGCGGGCCATGTCTTCACCGGCACGCTTTGCGCAGCCGTGGATTTTGAAAAGCAGCGGGCTGACAGCTCCGTTGAGTTCTCCAGCACAGGCGACGACCGCCAGCGCAGTTCCGGGCGCAAGCGCGGCATGCGCCTGCTCGATGAGCGGATCCCAATTGGCGCTGACGATTTCCGAGACGACCCCCTCGGCGGCGAGAAGGGCCAGCAGCCGGTGCTCCGCATCCGGCTGCACGCCGGAGTCACTGTAAAGCTCGTGCAGCTTCAGGATATCCCACGGAATGGAAAGTGACGTGCCGCCGGTATGGACGCGCTCATTGAGCACGCACGCATATTTTTGACAGAGCTGGTCGAGCAGGTCTTTTCGCGCGTAATCCGGCCAGGTAGCAGGCGGCAGAGCGGCATCGAGCTTCTGCGTAGTGGCGAGGTCTAGGATGCGCCGGCTCGTCGCGCGAAATGGGCAGTCGGGATCAGCCGCATTTTGCCGTGCATGAAGCTTTTCCAGAAGCTGCCCCAGCAGCGCCTTCAGGTCCGGAAAGCATTCCTTTGAAATCCCTGACCCGATCCAGAGCACATAGCCATCGCGGAGCAAGGCACCGACGCAATGCGACCAATGCACCCGCAGCAATTCCAGAGCTTCACTTAACTTTGCATCCGTAGCGCCCATTCGGTTTTTCGGGGGAAAAGAAGCGCAGCGTGTAGCAGCCGTGCGGGGCGCGAACAATGGAAATGCTCGGCATGCGCGCCTGATTTCCTTCCGCTGCCACACACGCTGTCATCCCGCCCAGAGCTCCGGCGAAGCGACCTTGGTTTTGCGAAGGACGTGATCCGGAGGGCAGTGGAAGGATCCCATCGAAAAGGATGGGTTCTTTCTTCGGAAGAATAATCCAGCGTCCGTCCGAGAGATCCCTACATGACGCTCCGGCGGCGCTTGCAAAAGCCAGCATCGCTCGGCCGAAGCTCCGGTCGGGATGACAGCACGCGCGAGTCGCAGACGAGAAGGCGGTGTCGCGCGGTTGCGGCGTGCGTGTAATGTTCCGGCCCTTTTTTCCGCATGCCGCCCGCCATCCACTATCCGCCCGACCTGCCGATCACCGCGCGACGCGAGGAGATCGTGGCGGCGCTGCGCGCCCATCAGGTCGTCATCGTCGCGGGCGAGACGGGCTCGGGGAAGACCACGCAGCTTCCGAAAATGTGCCTCGAAGCCGGCCTCGCGCGGCGCGGCCAGGTCGGCTGCACGCAGCCGCGCCGCGTCGCCGCGATGAGCATTTCCCGCCGTGTGGCGGAGGAGCTGAAGGTCGCTTGGGGCCGCGAAGTCGGCTGCAAGATGCGCTTCCACGACGACACCAGCCGCGACACGGCGATCAAATTCATGACCGACGGCATCCTGCTCGCCGAGGTCCAGAGCGACCCGCTGCTGCGCGCCTACTCCGCGCTCATCATCGACGAAGCGCACGAGCGTTCGCTGAACATCGACTTTCTTCTCGGCTACCTCCAGAGGCTGCTGAAACGCCGCGCGGACCTGAAGCTCATCGTTACTTCTGCGACGATCGACACCGAGGCGTTTTCCAAGGCGTTCGGCGGCGCGCCGATCATCGAAGTCTCGGGCCGCATGTTTCCGGTCGAAGTGCGCTACTCGCCGGTGGAGGGCTTCGCCACCGCGAAGGACGCGGACGAGGTCGGCATCATCGAAGCCTCCGCGCGCGCCGCAGAGGATGCGCTGATCGAGACCGACTCCGGCGACGTGCTCGTTTTCCTCCCGACCGAGCGCGACATCCGCGACGCGCGCGACCTGCTGGAGGGCAGCCTCGGCTCGGGGATTGAAGTGCTCGGGCTCTTCGGACGCATGCCCGCCGCCGAGCAGGCGCGCATCTTTTCTCCCGGTGAAAAGCGCCGCGTCATCGTCGCCACGAACATCGCGGAAACCTCGCTCACCCTGCCGCGCATCCGCACCGTCGTCGACGCCGGGCTGTCGCGCATGAGCCGCTACAATCCGCGCACGCGGACCAAGCGCCTGCCCGTGGAAGCCATCTCGCAAAGCTCCGCGAATCAGCGCACGGGCCGTGCCGGGCGCGTGCGTGAGGGCGTCTGCATCCGGCTTTACGACGAGGAGGATTTTGAAAAGCGACCGCGCTTCACCCAGCCGGAAATCCAGCGCGCGAACCTCGCCGAAGTCATCTTGCGGATGAAAGCATTCCGCTTGGGCGACGTGGAGACGTTCCCCTTCCTCGACCCGCCGCCGCACGCCGCAATCCGCGCCGGCTACGCGCTGCTGCACGAGCTCGGCGCGCTGGATGAAACGGATCAATTGACTCCCCTCGGACACGAACTTGCGCGCCTCCCGCTCGATCCCACGCTCGGCCGCATGCTGCTGGAAGCCAGGAAAGAAGGGGCTTTGAGCGAGATGCTCGTGATCGCCGCGGGCCTCAGCGTGCCCGATCCGCGCGAGCGCCCGGAGGAGGAAAAAGAGGCTGCCGCGGCGGCGCACCGCGCCTTTGCCGATCCCGATTCCGACTTCCTCACGCTGCTGAAAATCTGGGACTCCGCGCCTGCCGCAGCTGGCAAGAGCACCCACAACGCGCTGCGCCGTTTTTGCAAAGCGAACTTCCTTTCGTTCACGCGGATGCGCGAGTGGCGCGACATCCACGCGCAGCTCGGGGAGGCGATGGGAGATGGGGAAAACGTCGAACGTCGAACGTCGAACGTCGAACATCGAACGCCTGCAAACGCTGCTTCTTTCGACGTTCAGCGTTCGACGTTCGGCGTTCGACGTTCTTCCCCCTCCGCAAAGAATTCGCCCGCTTCCACCGAGCCCGCCTCCCCCCTCGCCGCCCTCCACCGCTCCATCCTCACCGGCCTCCTCGGGCAGATCGCGCAGCGCGAAGAGCGCAACATCTACAAGGCCTCCGGCAACCGCTTGCTCAGCGTTTTCCCCGGCTCAAACCTTTACGAACGCCGCGAAAAGGTGCGTAAAACGGCTCCCCCTGCGGACAAGGCAAAGCCTGCCGAAAAGACGCGGCAGCCGCTCTGGATCATGGCTGGCGAAATCGTGGAGACTTCGCAGCTCTTCGCGCGGACCCTCGCGCGGATCGATCCTGAATGGGTCGTGGAGCTTGGCGCGCACCTGTGCGAGTTCCGCTATTCCGAGCCGCACTGGAACGCCAAAGCCGAGCGCGTGCTGGCGTGGGAGCGCGTGCTCATTCACGGCTTGGAGGTGGTGAAGCGCCGTGTTGATTACGGCCGCATCGCGCCCGCGGAAGCGACCGAGATTTTCATCCGCGGCGCGCTCGTAGCGGGTGAAGCGCGGATCACGCTGCGCTTCTTCGAGCACAATCGGAAGCTGCGCGAAAAGGTGGAAACCGCGCTCACCCGCGTGCGCAGCGGACGCGTGCATGATCTCGACGAAGCATTCTACCGCTTCTACGCCGAGCGGCTGGAACCCGGCATTTCCTCCGCGCACGATCTCAACCGCGTCGCCCGCCCGCGCCTCGCCGCCGAGCCGGATTTTCTCTGCGCCACGGAGGCCGATCTCATCGCGGCGGAAGAGCTGGAATACGACCGCAAAGCCTTTCCTGATCAGGTTTCCGTGGGCAACAGCGTGCTGCCCGTGAGCTACGCCTACACGCCCGGCGAGGAGCACGACGGCGTAACCGTGCGCGTGCCACTGCCCGTCGCGGAAGGGCTCACGAGCGGGCAGATCCAGTGGATGGTGCCGGGTCTGCGCGAAGAGCAAATCGCCGTGCTGCTGCGCGCGCTGCCGAAAAGCTTGCGCCGCCCGCTGATGCCGCTGGAGCCGAAGATCGCGGAGATCGTGCGCGAGTTTCAGCCCGGTCGCGGCGACTTCCTTGCGGCGCTCGCGGAGTTTCTTTCGCGCAAATATCGCGTCGCGATCCGCGCGGAAGACTGGCCGGGCGAAAGCCTCCCCGCCCATCTCCAGCCGCGCGTGGAAGTGGTCGATCGCAAAAACCAAACCGTCGCAGTCGGACGCGATCTCGCAGCGGTGCGGGCGCAAGTGGAGAGCCACGGCGGGCGCTCTGACGCATGGGAACTGGCCGCGCGCCACTGGGAAAAGCGCGCGGTGGCGGACTGGACCTTTGGCGACCTGCCGGAGTCCATCGTGGTGGAGGAAGTCGGCGGCGCGCCGCTGCTTGCATTTCCCGGCCTTGCGCTGCGCGAGAGCGAAGTGGACGTGCGCCTTTTCCGCAAGCGCGCGGAGGCCGAGAGCGCCGCGCCCGCCGCGATCCGCCGCCTCGCCGAGCTGTCCGCCGCGCGGGAGGTGGCTTGGCTTTGGAAAGAAGTGCGCAGCATCGGCGGGCTTGCCGGGCACGGCGGCGCGCCGATGAAAAAGAGCGCTGCGAGCTTCGGCGATGCGCTCGCCGGATTTGGCCAGAAACTTCAGCCTGCTGCGCAGCCCGGAGCCGCCTTGCCACTCGCCTCAGAAGCACTCAGTGCGGCGGCGTTTCTGCACCTCTCCGATCACGTCTTCCAGCTCGATCCGGTCTTTCCGCTCACCGCCGCGCGCTTCCGCGCGATGCTCGAAGCCGCGCATCGCGACCTGCCCTTGCTCGTGCGCCGCGTCGCCGAGCTTTCCGCGCAAATCCTCGCGCTGCGCCAGCAACTCCTCGCCGCGCCGAAGCGCTATCCCGGGCTGGAGCAAGATGTGCAGCGACTCGTCCCCGCCGACTTCCTCGCCCACACGCCGCATGCCCAACTCGCGCATCTCCCGCGCTATCTCCGCGCCATGCTCATGCGCGCGGAGCGGGCTGTCGTAAGCCCCGCCAAAGATGCTGAAAAGGCGAAGCAACTTGCACCTTTTGCCGACTGGAAAATGCAAGCCCCCGCTGCACAACACGAGGCATTCCGCTGGTCGCTGGAAGAGTTCCGCGTCTCGCTCTTCGCGCAGGAGCTCGGCACCGTGCAGCCCGTTTCCGCGCAGCGGTTGAAGGCGCTGGGCGGATTCAACTGATCCCGCGCGCCCTCCGAGAGTTCAGCCGCGAAGCGGCGGCGGAGGGAAGCGCGTCTCGCGTGGAGAAGTTAGAAACGCGCGCGGAGCACGGAAGCAACAAACGGTTTGCTGCTGCTGCTCGCGCGCCGCGCCCGACTAGAAAAGCAAACCTCTTCAATCCCCATATCCGCCCGGATGCCGCTGGTGCCACGCCCAGGCGCTGGAGATGATGGTGTCGATGGCTTGAAACCGCGGCTGCCAGCCGAGTTCGCTTTGGATTTTCTCCGATGCCGCGATGAGGCGCGCGGGATCGCCCGCACGGCGTGGCTTTTCCACGATCGGAATCTTTCGCCCGGTCACGCGCTCGCAGGAGGCGATGATCTCGCGCACGCTCGTCCCGCCGCCGGTGCCTAAATTATATTGCGCCGAGTGCTCCGCGCCGAGCGCCAGCATGTGCGCCTGCGCGAGGTCGAGGATGTGGATGTAGTCGCGGATGCAGGTGCCATCCGGCGTCTCGTAATCGGTGCCGTAAATCTCGGCGTGCTCCTTTTGGCCAAGCGCGACTTTGAGGATGTTTGGGATGAGGTGCGTCTCGATCCGGTGGTCTTCGCCGAAGGTTTCGCTCGCGCCGGCGGCGTTGAAGTAGCGCAGGGCCACATACCGGAG
>CAXSDZ010000225.1:0-7818 GCA_964235505.1 uncultured Chthoniobacteraceae bacterium | reverse complement strand
GAAATTCAATGGCGCAAACATCCCGGGCGCGACCGGCTCCACGCTGACGCTCATGAACCTGACCGCCGCGCAGGATGGCCTCTACACCGTCGTGGTGAGCAACTCCGGCGGAAGCACTCCGAGCAATGCCGCGCGGCTCGCGATTTCCGTGAATTTCGCGCAATGGAAGGCGCTTTACTTCAACGCAACCGAGCAAGGGAATGCCGCGATCAGCGGGCTCGCCGCCGACCCGGATGGCGACGGCATCCTGAACTTGCAGGAGTTCTTCCACGGCACGGACCCGCGCCAGCCGCTCACGGCTGCGGATCGCGCTGCGCTCCCGGCGCTCGGCGCGGAGCCGCCCACGGGCACGCCGCAATTCCTCACCCTCACGTATCGCGTCAACGCTCGTGCGGTGCTCACCGCGAGCGAGCTGCAAGTGTCCTCGACGCTCGGCTCCAGCTCGTGGAGCACGGTGACGCCGGATGCGACGGAACAGCTCAGCCCCGATCCTGCGACCGGCGACCCGCGCGTCCGCGTGAAGGTGGCCGTGCCCGCAGGCGAGACGAAGAAGTTCCTGCGCTTGCAGCTCACGCCATAGCGCGGCACATGCGGGGATTTCACCGGTTGCCATCGCCGGCCTCAGCTTTCAGCTTACGGGCAATGGCCACCGTTTTTCTGCGCCTCCCACTGTCGCTTTGCACCGCACTGACGCTGCTGCTTTGCGCGGCCGGGCCGTCCACGTGCGGCGCGGCGGCGGCGGACGAATGGCAGGCGATCGTGGCGCTGGATGCGGGGCCGCAGCAGCAGTTCCGGGCGGCGCAGGAGGCCCGCGCTGGAGCGGCCACGCACGTGGCGCGGCAGGAGAAAGTGCTGCGCGCATTTCTCGCGGCCTACCCGCAGGATCCGCACGCCCTGGAGGCGCGGCTCCGGCTGGCCCGCGCGCTGCAAATCCGCGCGGACCTGGAGCGGTCCGCGCCGCTGCGCTCGGAGGCAAAGCGGCTGCTGGATCAGATCGACCCGCGCAGCCTTTCGGCTGACCAAAGCGCTTCGGTAGGCTTCGCAAAGGTGAGCCTTCTCATGCGCTCCTTCCGCACGCCGACGCCTGCCCAGCGCGACGAACTGCTTTCCGCCGCGCGCGCATTTCAGCGCGATCATCCCGACGATCGCCGCGTGGCCCCGCTGCTCGCGGAAGTGGCGCGCGCTTTCGATTTGCTCCCGCGGATGAAGCGCGCGCTGCTCCTGGATGCGCAGGCGCTGACGACCGACGCGGAGCTGAAGGGCGCCATCGCCGACGATCTGAAGCGGCTGGATCTGCTTGGGCAGACCGTGCCGCTGCGTTTCGATTCGGTTCAGGGGCAGCCTTTTGATCTGGAGCAAGCGCGTGGCAGAGTGGTCGTGCTGACGTTTTTTGCTGAATGGTCGCCGCCCTCCATGCTCACGCTGCTGGCCGTCCAAAAAGCCGTCGCGGGCTTTCCAAATGACAAGGTGCAGCCTGTCGGCGTGAGTCTCGATGAAGACCGGCAGGCGCTCGCGGACGTGTTGAAAGAGCAGGCGATCGCGTGGCCGGTGGCGTTCGATGGCAAAGGCTGGCAGAGCCCGCTTGTGCGTTCGCTCGGCATCAATGCGCTGCCGACGGTGTGGCTCTTCGACAAGCAGGGCCGCCTGCGCTCGCTGAATGCGGTGGAGTCCGCCGCCGGGCAGGTGCAGCAGTTGATCGACGAGCGCTGAGCACTGCGTGGGTTGTAGGCTTACGGTCCGACTTCGGGTGGCTCTGCCTTGGCGTAGATGTCCCGCACGAGCAGCTCGCAGCCGACGGATTCCAGCGTCACCACATCCTCCGCGGCATCGTAGCTGATCGAACTCCAGCGCCCGTTCGGCTCGCGGCGATGCAGCTCCACTTCGATGCGATCCTGCGCCACGAGGAGGTATTCGCGGAGCGAATCAATCAGGGCATACAGTGAAAATTTCTCGCGGCGGACATACGCGGCGGTGCTGGGCGAGAGAACTTCCACGATGAGTGCGGGGTTGCAGTAGGAGTCCCGTGTCTTGTCGAAAAAATCGATTGGTCCGCACAGCGCTGACACGTCCGGGTAACGGAAAAGGTTCGCCTTTTCGATGCGCACCTTCATGTCGGAGGTAAAGGCGTAACAAGGCCGCGCGGCCAACTGGTTCCGCAACATTCCCCCGACATTTCCGCTGAGGATGTCGTGTAAAAAAGTTCCGCCAGCCATCGCCAGCATTCGCCCATTCCAATACTCGCTCTTCGTCTCCGCATCCCGTTCACGGGCAAGATATTCCTGAACGGTGAGGTAATCGTCTTTAGCCAGTGCGCTCATAGAATTTGGAACTCGCTGCGAGGCTAATGGCCGCATCTGGCATCCGCAAGATTGCCCAACTGGAGCATCATGCGTTGCCCAGCCAGTCGTTGGGCGGGCGCGCCTGGCGCGCTTGTGAGCTCACTGCAAGCTCACTTCCATCACGTCGCCAGCCAGCCGCGCGAGCGCTTCGCCGACGAGGAAAAGCGAGCCTGTCAAAAGCACCAGCTCGGGCGTCGCGCGCGCGACTCGCAAGGCGGACGCAAGATCCACCGCGGCGGCGCAAGGAAGTTGCGGCGCGAGTTCGCGCACGATTTCTCCGAGCTCTTCCGCGGTGTGCGCGCGCATGCTGCGGACCGGCACCGTGATGACGCGCGCGGCGATCGGCAGGAGCGCGGCCAGCACACCGCGCGCATCCTTGTCGCGCAGCACACCGATGATCAGCGTGGCCTGTTCGCTTCCGAATGCTTCGCGCCACGTTTCGGCGAGCTGGCGCGCGGCGGCGGGGTTGTGCGCGCCGTCGAGCACCATGCCGTCGTCCACGCACTGGAAGCGCCCGGGCCAATGCACTTCCCGCAATCCGCGCACGATCGCGTGCTCCGGGATGTGCAGTCCGGCCACCTCCAGCGCATGCACCGCGAGCGCGGCATTCCAGCGCTGGTGCGCACCGATGAGGCCGAGCTCCAGCCGCCCGAGCGGCGACACGACCACGTGAAAAGGCGACTCCCGCTCGATCGCGACATGGCCGAGCACGCTGAGCACTTCCTCGCGCTGCCACGCCGAGACGACCGGCACGCCGGGCTTGATGATTCCCGCCTTTTCCAGCGCGATCTCCAGCAGCGTCGCGCCGAGCCATTGCTGATGATCGAGGTAGATCGGTGTGATCGCCGAGACGAGCGGCAGGACGATATTTGTCGCGTCCAGCCGCCCACCCATGCCGGTTTCCAGCACCACGATCTCCGCGCCTTTGTGCTGGAAATGCGCGAGCGCCAGCGCGGTGGTGATCTCGAAGAACGTCGGTGGATGCTCCCACCCATCGATCAGCTCACGGATTTCGCTCAAGCGCGCGGCGACTTCGGTTTCGCCGATCACTTCGCCATCGAGCCGGATGCGCTCCCGAAACGAGACAAGGTGCGGCGAGGTGAAGAGCCCCGTGCGCACTCCGGCCGAGCGGAGGATTGAGTCGAGCATCGCGCAGACGGAGCCTTTGCCATTCGTGCCGGCGACGTGGATGAAGCGCGGCCCGTCCGGATCGTCCACGCGCACGCCGAGCGCCGCGACGAGCCGGCGCACATTTTCCAGTCCGAGCCGGATGCCGTGGAGCTGCGTGCCGTAGAGCCAATCGACGGCTTCCTGGTAAATCACGGCGTCGCGTTCGCGGGGGCGAGGTAGGTGAGGATTTCGGAAAGGGTCGAGCGCATCTTTTTGCGATGCACGATCATGTCGATCAGTCCGTGCTCCTGGAGGAACTCGGCGGTTTGAAAGCCGGGCGGGAGATCCTGGTGTGTCGTCTCCCGCACCACGCGCGGCCCGGCAAAGCCAATCATCGCCTTTGGCTCCGCGAGGTTCAGATCGCCGATGGTAGCGAAACTCGCGCTGACGCCGCCCGTCGTGGGATGCGTGAGCACCGAGATGTAAGGCAGCCGCGCCTGCGCGTGGAGCGCGAGCGCGCCGCACGTTTTCGCCATCTGCATGAGCGAAAGAACGCCTTCATACATGCGCGCGCCGCCGGACGCCGAGATGATGACCACCGGCAGCCGATCGCGCGTGCCGCGCTCGACGATGCGCGTGAGCTTTTCTCCCACCACCGAGCCCATCGTCGCCGCGATGAAGTTGAAATCCATCACTGCAAGCGCGATGGCGCGGTCCTCCAGCCGGCCGAGGCCGGTGAGCACCGCGTCGCGCAGGCCGGTCTTCTTTTGGTAAGAGCGCAGCCGGTCGGTGTAGCTCGCCTGGCCCGTGAACTTCAGCGTGTCCACCGAGGTCATGCCAGCGTCGTGCTCCTGGAAGGAATCCGGGTCGAGCATCGTTTCGATCCGCTCGCGCGCGCTCTGCGTGAAGTGGTGCTCGCACCGAGGGCAGACGCGCAGGTTTTGCTGGAGCTCGAGGTTGTGGATCATCTCGCCGCACTCCGGGCATTTCTGCCACAGGCCCTCGGGAAACTCGCGTTTCCGGTCGGAGAAAAAAGGGGGTCGGTCGAAAATGCCCATGAGCGGGGAAAGCAGATGGAATCAGGCCCGCGCGACGGTGAGCACTCGCACGGAAGCCGCGCCGGCCGCGCACAAGACGCGCGAGCATTCCTCCACCGTGGAGCCGGTGGTGAAGACGTCGTCGATGAGAAGCAGGTGTCGGCCGAGCACGCGCGCAGGATGTCGCACGCGGAATGCGCCGCGCAAGTTTTCCATGCGCGCATCTCGGTCGAGGCGCGTCTGCGTGGTGGTGTAGCGCGTGCGGCGCAGGCAATCGAGCAGGGGAGTGCCGGTGCGCCGGGAGAGAAGCGCGGCGAGCACTTCGGCTTGGTTGAACTCGCGCTCGCGCTGCCGCGCCGGGTGCAGTGGCACCGGGGTGAAGGCATCGCACGGCGGGGTGCGCAGCCGCTCGTCGTCCAGACCCGCAGCCAGCCAATCGGCGAGCGGATGGCGCAGGTGAAAGTGCCGATTGTATTTGAAACGGTGGATGAGATCGCGCACCACGCTGCGGCTGCGATACGCGGCGACCGCGCACGTGAAATGGAAGTGGCGATCGGCGCAATTCGAGCACGTAAACTCACCGGAAATCGCGCCGTTGAAAGGCTGCGAGCAGCGCTGGCAAAAGGGAGGATCGAGGCGGCGCGCCTTGCCCGCGCACGCGGCGCAGAGATGCACGCCTGCCGTGGTATCCGCCTCGCACACCGTGCAGTGCGGCGGGTAGCAAAGCCCGAGAGCCGCAGCGCCGCAGCGCCGGGCGAGTTCAGCGGCTCGCTGCCGGAGCCGGGAGAATGTCTTCATGCTCCATCCGCCGCCAGACGAGGAATAGCGCCACGAGAAGCACGGCGACCGGCACGAGCCCGATCTGCAACTCCGGCCCGATCCACGGCAGGAATTCGCCTTCGCGTTTGGTGAACTTGGAAAAGCTCATCTTCACGAAAACGATGCCGGCGTGCAGGCCGATGCCCATCCACAAGGAGCGCGTCCGCAGCCGCGCGTAGCCGAGCAACCAGCCGAGCGCGAAAAGTGTGGAAAAGCCGGCCAGCAGCATCGCCGGGTCGGCGAACTGATGGAAGCTGTGCGGCAGCAGTTGGAAGCCGGAAAGGGCTGTCACCTGGCCGATCACCACGTCGTCGTCCGGCTTTAAGAAATGCAGGATTGCGAAGATCGCGGAGGTCCAGAGCAGCGCGATGCGCGGCCGCAGCGCGCGCAAAAACAGGCCGAGGATCGCGCCGCGGAAGAGCGCCTCCTCCAGCGCTGACACCACCGCCGCGGTGAGCGCGAGGCGCGGCAGTTGCAGCCACGGCAGCGGTTTTGCCGCGGTAGCTTTTTTCAGTTCGTAGATGTCGAAGAGCAGATACGCGCCGGCCATTGCGGCAACGAGCAGCGCAGCAATTGCAAACCCGCGCGCAAGGTGGCTCCAGCGCCGCGGATCGGGATCGAGCCCGAGGTCGTAGCGCGAGCCGATCTTCAGCGAGCGCACCGCCGGCCAGAGCAGCACGATGGCAGCGATGAGCACCGCGCGATTGAAGAACTTCTGGAAGTCGGCCCGCAGAAAAGAAAACGCTCCTTTGTAGATCGCTCCACCGCTCTCGAGCGACTCGCCGCCCGTCGGCGCGATCTGCAGCAGGCTGGTGCTCAGCGCCCAACGCTCCACGACTTCGCTCTGCGCGACCCAGTAGAGAGGCGGGGCCAGCAGCGCCCCGAGCACGATGGCCGCGGCAAAGTAGAGGAGGATCTTGGCGACTTCTTTCACGGATTTCCGCGGAGCGTGGAGCGCGGAGCGTGGAGCGTCGAGCCCACAGCGCAGCGGGCATCCCGCGGCGCGAGCGGTGTCCTGCTCGACGCTCCGCGCTTCACACCCTACGCTGCGGGGAATGAACATCCGCAATGTCCACGTCTGGAAGGTCACCACCGCGGAGGGCGAAAAGCGCGAAGTGCGCGCCGAGCGCTTCGGTGGGAAGTGGCGCGTGCAGTCCAAGCTCCGGGACGAAGGGCAATGGACCTACCACGAGGTGCCGCCACTGGAGGATCTCGTGGAGCTGCGCGACGTGCTCTGGCGGAAGTATCAGCGCAAGCGTCTGCCGTGGGATGATGTGGCCGCGGTGGAGGGGATGATCACCGCGCAGGGCGGGACGTGGGAGCCGACGAATGACGAATGACGGGCGCTGCGACGATCGTCCGCCATTCCTTCCCATGCCGATTCCAGCCCTCGACAAAGCCCACGGCTGGCATCCGTTCACCCAAATGCGCGAGTGGTGCGCGGCGGAGCACGAGCCGCTGGTGCTCGTGTCCGGCGATGGCGCGGTGCTGCGCGATGCGCAAGGGCGCGAGTATCTCGACGGGAACTCCTCCATCTGGACGAATCTCCACGGGCACAATCATCCCCGGCTGAATGCGGCAATCCGCGCGCAGCTCGATCGCGTCGCGCACACCTCCTTCCTTGGCTTCACAAACCCGCCCGCCGCGCAGCTCGCGGCGGAGCTCGTGGCGCTGTGGCCGGCGGGGTCGCTGACGCGCGTTTTCTTCTCGGACGATGGTTCCACTGCGATCGAGGTCGCGCTGAAGATGGTCGCGCAGTTTTGGCAGCTATCGGGGCAGCCGAGGCGGAGGAAGTTCGTGGCGTTTTCCGGCGCGTATCACGGCGACACGATGGGCGCATCTTCGCTCGGCGGGATCGGCCTTTTCCACGAGCGCTTTGCGGCGTGGCAGTTTCCGGTGGAGCATGTCGCGAGCTTCGGAGAGCTGGAGGCTCGCTGCGCAGGCGCTCCACTTTCGGCGCCCGACGCGCCACTCCTCGATCCGCGCGAACTCGCCGCTGTCGTCATCGAGCCGCTCATTCAGGGCGCAAACCAGATGCGCCTCTGGCCGCGCGGCACGCTTGCGGCGCTGCGTCGCTGGTGCGACGCGCACGATGTGCTGCTCATCGCGGATGAAGTGATGACGGGATTTGGCCGCACTGGGACGATGTTTGCATGCGAGCAGGAGGCTGTGGTGCCGGACTTTTTGGCGTTGGCGAAGGGGCTCACGGGCGGCTATCTGCCGCTCGCCGCCACGCTCACGACCGACCGCGTTTTCGAGGCATTTCTTGGCGGGCCGGAGCGAACGTTTTTCTACGGACATTCCTACACCGGCAATCAACTCGGGTGCGCGGCGGCCTTGGAAAACCTCGCCATCTTCCGCGATGACCGCGTGCTTGCAACAGTGCGCGAAAAGGCTGCGCTGCTCACGCGTTTGCTCGCCGAGCGACTGCGCCCGCTGCCGCACGTTTTCGAGATTCGCCAGTGCGGCTTCATCGCTGGTATCGAGCTGCGCCAGCCGGACGGCGAACCCTT
>CAXSDZ010000224.1:0-7856 GCA_964235505.1 uncultured Chthoniobacteraceae bacterium | reverse complement strand
TAGGAAAGGCGGAACGTGCCGTAGTGCATCGGCACAATCCGCTTCGCGCCGAGCTCGAAAAAAGCTTTCATCGCTTCCTCGGGATTCATGTGGACTTCGCGCCCGCTCGGCGGGTCGTAGGCGCCGATCGGCAGCAGCGCCACATCGATGGCGTGGCGCCTGCCGATTTCCGTGAAGCCATCGAAATACGCAGTGTCGCCGCAGTGAAAGATGGATCGCCCGCCCGCCTCGATGACGAAGCCGCCGAAGCCACGGTGCGAGTCGTGCAGCACGCGCGCGCCCCAGTGGTGACAAGGCGTGAGCGTGATGCGCAGCGGCCCGCACTCGTAGCTCTCCCAGTAGTGCAGCTCGTGGACCGAGTGGAAGCCGAGGTCATGCACGAGATTGCCGACCTCGAAGGGCACCACGATCGGCTGCTGATCTGCGACTTCGCGCAGCGTCTTGCGGTCGAGATGATCGAAGTGTGCGTGGGTCACGAGCACGAGGTCGATGTTCGGCAGATTGTGCAGCGCGAGGCCCGGGTGGCGCATGCGTTTGACGACTTTGAGCCACTTCGACCAGACGGGGTCCACGAGCACATTGAGTCCGTGCGTCTGGATGAGAAAGGACGCGTGCCCGATCCAGGTGATGCCGATCTCGCCATCCTGCAGCACGGGCCACTCGGGAGTGAGCGGCTGGCCGTGGCGCTTGGAGAAGATCGAGGGAATGAAGACCTCGGTGACGAAGTTGCGCTTGTGCCATTCGCCCTGCGGCTTCAGCCCGACTTTGCGCGGACGTTCGGGCACGGCTGGCGCATCTGCGGCAGCGGGGGAAAGTGGCGCGCCATTTGGCTTGGGCGCCCGCCGGATTTCGGCTTTGGGCTGGCGACGAAAGGGGTTCGGCACGCGTGGGATAGTAGGCGGGTGAAAGGGGTGCGCAAAGGAATCGTTCGCCTTCCCCGCGCGCGCGTGGGAGAAGGCGGCGCATGCTTCCCAGCAAAGCCGAGCTGCGCCGCGAAATGCGCGAGAGATTGAAAGCGCTCGACCCGCCAGCGCACGCGCGATGGTCGCTTGCGATCTGCGAAGCGATCGTCCGCCAGCCTGCTTATTTACAGGCGCGCACGGTCGCGCTCTTCGATGCGATGCCAGACGAGCCGCAGGTGGAGCTGCTGTGGGAACTCGGGTCGCGCCGCTTCGTGTATCCGCGGGTTGCGGGCTCAGCATTACTGCTGATCGAGGTCGCAAACCGCGCCGCGCTGCCCGCTGCGACTGGCACCGCGCGTTTTCGTGAACCGGCACTTGTCTCGGAGCATGTCATCGAACCCGCGCGCATCGATTTGATTCTCGTGCCAGGACTTGCCTTCACTCGCGACGGGCGCCGGCTCGGACGCGGCGGCGGCTTCTACGACCGCCTCCTCGCGCAGCTCCCCGCCGCGTGTGCGAAGATCGGCGTCTGCTTTGCCCTGCAGCAGGTCGGCGAGATCTCGTGTGAGCCGCACGACATGCGAGTGGATGCGGTGGTGACTGAGGAGCGTTGAACGTTGAGCATCGGACTCGCGGTATGTGCATTCATGCCGACGGTTCCGCTCGATCCGCAAATGGTCCCACGCTGTCTCGCCATTCGCGCCATTCGCGCCATTCGCGCCATTCCACGCTCCACGCTCCACGCTTCACCCCTTCCCCGCCGGCGCGTGCATCTCGAAGCGCGGGATGCGCGTAAAGACCGGCTCGCCGCTTTCCGTGACCCCGAAGAACGCGCCTTCCGCCCGGCTGTCCGAGCGAATCACGTGAAAAGAATTGTAAGAGAAATTTTGTCCCGGAGTGAGCCGCGGAAACTTCCCCACCACGCCGTCACCTTCCACCACGACGCATTGGTCGCCGGCATCCGTTACCACCCATTTGCGGCCCTTGATCGTCACCGTCTCGGGTGAGTCGTTGTGGATCGTGATGAAATAAACAAACGGAAATGGCCGGTCATCCGGCGCCTCCAACTGCGGCATATAAACCACGCGATCCACCGTCGTGCGCAGGCCTTGAAGCTCGGTGAAAGTGGCGGGCATCGGGAAAATTTAGGATGTAAGATTTAAGATTTAGTAATTGGCTCCGGCTCTGCGGACCCGGCCCAGCGCGGGCGGAAACTACTTCCTAAATCCTAAATTCCTAAATCCTAAATTTGATGCTTCCCGTGGTTCTTTCCATCGCCGGCTCCGACAACAGCGCAGGCGCAGGCGCGCAGGCCGACCTGAAAACCATGAGCGCTCTCAAGGTTTATGGCCTCACCGCGATCACCTGTGTGGTGGCGGAAGTGCCGGGGAAAGTCAGCGCCATCCAGCCGATCGAGCCGCGGATCGTGGCGGAGCAGATCCGGCTTTGCTTTGGCGCCTTCCCGATTGCTGCGCTCAAAACCGGCATGCTCTTTTCCCGCGCAATCATCGAGACCGTCTGCGACACGCTGGGCGAGGTTTTTGCCGGCACGGCACAGCGCCCTTTTCTCGTGGTCGATCCCGTGATGGTCGCCTCCTCCGGCGACGCGCTGCTGGAATCCGAAGCCGTGGCGCTGTATCGGGAGCGGCTCTTTCCACTGGCGGGTCTCATCACTCCGAACCTCGACGAAGTGCGCACGCTGCTCGGCCGCCCGATCACCAGCGTCCCGGAAATGGAGCGCGCGGGCGACGAGCTCGCGCAGACTTTCGGCACCGCTTTTCTGATCAAGGGCGGCCATCTGCGCGAGGCGAAAGCCACCGACATTCTCATCACCCGCGACGGCGCGCGGCACGTCTTCACCGCGCCATTTGTCCCTGGCGTTTCCACCCACGGCACCGGCTGCACCACCGCCGCCGCCATCGCCAGCTACATGGCGCGCGGCTTGGCGCTGCCGGAAGCCGTGGAGCGCGCGAAGCTCTATGTCACCCGCGCCGTGCGGAAGCATCTGCGTTGGGAGCGGGGCGGGCAGCGCACCGATGCGCTGCATCATTTCGCGTGAAGTGAGCGCGGGGCGCGGACCTGCATTGCCGAGCGGCTCGGCGACTGCCTACCCTGCGCCCTTTCCCACATGAAAATCCTCGTCATCGGCGGCGGCGGGCGCGAGCACGCGCTGGTCTGGAAGTTGCAACAATCACCCCGCGTGAGCGCGGTTTTCTGCGCGCCGGGAAATGCGGGTATCGCGCAAATCGCGACGTGCGTGCCGCTGAAGATCGCGGATCACCAGGCGCTCATCGCGTTTGCAAAGCAGGAGGCGATCGGGCTCACGATCGTCGGCCCGGATGATGCGCTCGCCGCCGGGATCGTGGATCATTTTGACGCGGCGGGGCTGCGCATTTTCGGACCGACACGAAGCGCGGCGCGGCTGGAATCGTCGAAGGTTTTCGCGAAGGAATTCATGGCGCGGCACGGCATCCCGACGGCGCGATCGGGGACGTTTTCCGACAGCTCGGAAGCGCACGCTTTTGCGCAGAAAATGGCGAAGCCGCTCGTGATCAAGGCGGACGGACTCGCGCTCGGAAAAGGGGTCATCATCGCGCGGACGAGCTGGGACGCGGCGCGGGCGATCCACCAGATCATGGAAGAGCGGCGCTTTGGCGACGCTGGGCGACAGATCGTGATCGAGGAGTTTTTGGAAGGGCCGGAATGCTCGATCCACGCGCTGGTCGATGGGCGCAGCTATCTGCTCTTTCCCGGCGCGCAGGATCACAAGCGCGCGCTGGATGGCGACCTCGGCGCGAACACCGGCGGGATGGGCGCGTTTTCGCCCTCTCCGGCGCTCACGCCCGAGCTGGAGTCGCGCGTGCGGAGCGAAGTGCTGGAGCCATTTCTCGCGGGTTTGGAAAAGGATGGCATCGCCTATCGCGGCATGCTTTTCCCCGGCCTCATGCTCACGGCAGACGGGCCGAAAGTGCTGGAGTTCAACTGCCGCTTTGGCGATCCCGAGACGCAGGTGCTGCTGCCGCGGCTGGAGGGCGATCTGCTGGATCTGCTGGAAGCGACGATCGATGGACGGCTCGGCGAGCTGCAGGCGCGCTGGAGCGGCCGAGCCGCGGTGTGCGTGATCATGGCTTCGGGCGGATACCCCGACGCGTATGCGACCGGCAAACCGATCGCGGGCCTTGATCCCGCAGCGTCGCAAGCGGTTGTTTTTCACGCTGGGACACGTGGGGAAGGCGGCACCGTGGTGACTGCGGGCGGGCGGGTGCTCGGCGTCACTGCGCTCGGCCCCGATCTCGCCACGGCGCGGGAGCGAGCCTACGCCACGGTGCGCGGGATCCACTTTGAAGGCGCCCATTTCCGCACCGACATTGCCGTCCAGGGCCTGAGCACCTAGCTTCCGCCGCTTGCCCGTTTCCTTTTGTATGAAAAGACCGCCCGGTCCTGCGCTGCTCGCGCTTCTGCTGCTCACCACGTTCCCGCCATTCCTCGCGGCCCAAACTGCGCCTGCGCCGCGCGTCACGCCGGCGCCGAATCCCGCGGAAAACCGCGCGCCGGCTGAGATCGTGCCGCCTGCCTCACCGAGCGCGCCGACTCCTGGCCACCACACGATCGAGACCACCACACCGGCCGCTCCCGCGCTTTCCCCCGGCTCGAAGCAGCCCAAAGACGCGGGCAACGCCGCACCGCGCGCGGACAGCACCGAGGCACTGTCGGAAGCGGAGCTGGACCAGGCGCTCGCGGCGATCAAGGAACGCTACGTGGGCCGCGCGGCGCTGTCCGAGCTGGAGCTGAAGCGCGCGACCCTTCAGGGCCTGCTCAGCCGGCTCGGCGGCGGGATCACGCTCTCCTCCGAAGCCGCCGCCCCACCTGCGGAGGCGAGCCCGTTTCGCTCTGAAATCCTCGATGGCCGCGTCGGCTACGCGCGGCTTGGCACGCTGAGCACAGGGCACGTCGGCGAGCTGGATGCCGCACTGAAAGCCTTTGCGGAAAAGGCGTTCGGCGCGTTGGTGCTGGACCTGCGCGCGACAGCGGCAGATTCCAACTTCGAGCTCGCGGCCGAGGTTTGCCGTCGCTTTTCACCCAAAGGCAAAGTGCTCTTCACGCTGCGGCAGCCGGGCGAGAAGGATCAGATTTTCACTTCCAAAGACGACCCGCGGCTGCACGCGGTGCTCGTGGTGCTGGTGGCCGCGGATACCGCGGGCAGCGCGGAAATCATCGCCGCAGCGCTCCGCGCGCACGCGGGCGCGATGCTCATCGGGCAGCGGACAAAGGGACAGCCGGCGGAGTTTGCCGACGTGCCGCTGGGGGAAGGCAAGCGGCTGCGCATCGCGGTCGCCGAGGCCTCGCTGCCGGAGGGCGGCTCGCTTCTCACGGAAGGCGTAAAGCCGGACCTGGCCGTGGAAGTTTCCGCCGAGGTGACTGCATCCGTGCTCCAGCAGGGTCTCGAAAAAGGCGCGGGTGCGCTGGTCGTGGAAAGTGATCGCCCTCGCATGAATGAAGCCGCTCTCGTGGCTGGGACTAATCCCGAGCTCGATGCCATGCAAGCCGCCCAGCGCACGCGCGGCGAGAAGCCCCGGCCTGCGCTACGCGATGCGGCGCTGCAGCGCGCATTGGATTTCGTCACCGCGATCACGATCTACGAAAAGGGGCAGCGCGGGAAAAAGTAGCTCGGAAAGGGGTTCCAGACCGCGCTCGGCGGCGACGGCGTTTCTGTGTGAACTCAGGGAATACCTTCCGCTCCTTCCTCCGCGTTGATCGGGTGCCGCTTCATTGGCTCGCCGAAGTGGCGGCGGGTGCTGGCGTGGCGGCGGGAGCAGGAGCGACCGTAGGCGCGGGCGGCGGCTTTGGTTTGGTGGTGTCTTCCCACACAAAGAGCGGGCCGCTGTAGCCGCCGAGTTCCTTCAGCAGCTCGTCGCAGCGCGTGCGCCACCGCTCCAGATTGGGCACGTCGAACGGCTTGTCCGCGGAGCCGGGGAAAACGAGATACGTCACCTTCAAGTCGCTGACGGCGCTGTTGTTTCCGTCGGCGCGCGGATTGAGCTGCTTGCAAAGGCGGAGCGAGCCTTCGCCGGATTTATACGCAGGTCCCACGTCGCCCACGACGGCGGGGAAAAGCGTGTCGCCATGGATCACCACGCAGAAGTCGCCAACCGCAGGCGCGAACGCGTTCCCTTTGCCGCGGCCAAACATGGAGCCCGGCAGCACGATGTAGGGATCGGCATTCGCGACGAGATAAGAATACTTTTGCAGGTCGCTGATCTCCGTTTTCAGCTCGGCCTGCGCGGCGGCGATTTCCTTCTTCCGCGCGGCGCTGAGGCCGACAGTCGCAAGCTCTTGCGCGAGCGCCTTCAGCTTTGCTTCGCGCGGCGCTGCGAAGGGATTTGGCTGCTGCGTTTTCTTCGCCCACTTGTAGGAGGTGAACGGCTGGAAAGTCGTGGAGGCGCCGATGACCTCGGGCACACGATCACTGTCTGAGCCGTCCGTATCGGTATCCATGTCGGCCTGCACGAGCAGCGCGCGGCGCTGCGAGACGGGGTGCGTGAGCTCCAGGATTGTCTCGGTGTCGAAGAAATTCTGGCGCGACATCAGCAGGTCGAGCCGGGCGCGCAGGGCGCTTTGGAGATTGGCGACTTTCAACCGGTAGAGGTCGTCGAAAGCGGAGGAAACCTTCGCGGAATCGAGCAGTGCGGCAAGGCCGGGAAGCACGGCCGGGAGCTGCGCATTCAGCCTGGCAAGCTCGACCAGAGAGCGGTGCGGCTTCGGCACTTTCACCCGCACCTGGAGGTCGAGCGCGTAGTTGCCCGGCTCGGCGCGATCGGCGCTGGCGGTGGTCCCTTCCTGCACATCGAGCGACGTGCGGACCTGCATGCCGTTGAACATTTTCCCGATCTCCATCCGCCTGCTCGGCACGTAAGGCTCGGGCTTCGGAGTGGGCGTGGGGACGGGCGATGGCGTCGGCGTCCCATCCGGCTGCGGAGCGCGCGGGCCAGGGCACCCGGAGAAGGCCACGAGCAGCAGTGGCAACGCGATCCGCCGGATGACCGCGGGATTCAAACGCGGAAAAGGCATGCGCGAGTGCGCTAGCGTTTGATCAGCGCGAGGACCGTCAGGATGATGCCGATCACGCTGAGGATGCTCATCAAACCGGCGGGCATGAAACCGCCTTTCGCAAAAAATCCCGGGATGAAGCGGCCGGCGAGCGCGAGGGAAATGATGAGCCCGAGAAGCAGCCCGGGCTGCGTGCGCGTGCCGATGAGCACGCCCGCGACGATAAGCAGCAGACCGCAAATCCCGCCCGCAGCGAGTGACTTCCAACTTGCCGCTTTCACATAGCCTATCACGCCTCCCACGATCGTGAGCGCGCCGAAGATGAAGTAGTAGATTTTGGTGAGGTCGATCATGGCCGGCGAGGCTTTACAGCAACTCCCGCGGGGCGACAACCGCCATCACAGTCCTGCAGATTCCCAGGTTGGATTTGGAAACCAGGCAGCCAGGCGTCGAAGCGACGTTCCTCGCGTTCTGGCTTCCAGATTCTCCCTCCTGCTCACCGCGAGCGCCGTTGCGTGAGGAAAAGGCGCAGCACGAAGATCGGGACGAGCGTGGTGATCGTCATGACCGCCCAGATGAGCACGCCGGGGATGATGCGCGCGCGGTCGCGCGAAACGGCGCGCAGTGCTTCGCGGGCGACCTGCGCGGGCGGCACTTTCAGGGCGTCGGGCGCGGGCATGGCTTCGCGCGAACCGGGCCGGTCGGCCACCGCGCCGAACTCCGCGTAGTACCCGTCCTGCTCGCCGGTCAGCAGCGTGCGCACGCAGTGGTGGAAGTCATCGGCCCAGGCGGCGTCGTGGCCCAGGCCGCCCTCCTGCGGCGGCTGCGTGACCACCGGGTCGTTCATCCCCGACTCGGCGATCACGAGCGCGGCCGGGTCCGCGGCGTGCACCCGCGTGGCGAGCT
>CAXSDZ010000223.1:3605-7941 GCA_964235505.1 uncultured Chthoniobacteraceae bacterium | reverse complement strand
GTAGCCTGGGGCGCGGCCACGGTTCCCATGCCGTCTTCAAGCGCATCGGCCGGCAACCACGGCGATACGCCGGCAGGAACAGCAGGCGCCACGGCCGCATCCGGCGGCGTCAGCGCGGGGGCAAATTCGGGCTCTTCACGCGCAACCCAGCCGGTGCGCAGCCCGGCGCGCGCGGCGCCTTGGATGTCCCACGCGTGCGCCGCGATGAGCGCGACTTCCCCCGGCTCGACTCCAGTGACTTGCGCACAGTGTTCATAGACCTGCCGTGCCGGTTTCCAGTGCTGCACGTCGTCGATGGAGACGGTGCGCTCAACCAGCGATTCCAATCCCGCGCCGCGCAGCAACTCCGAGGTGCTTTCGGCGCTGCCGTTCGTGAGCACGAAGACACGCAAGCCCGCGCGGCCCGCGCGCTCCAGCGCGGGACGGACGTCGGGGAACGGCAGCATCATCGAGAAGCCGTGCACGACTTTTTCCGAGATCGAAGCGTTTGTTTTCAAATTGTTTTCGCGGACCAGCACAGCGAGGGAGCTCAGCGCTATTTCGTGGAAAGGCTGAAACACGCCCGCCACTTCGCCGGCAAAGGCATCGCGGAGCAGCTTCGCTATCCAGAGCTTGTGCGCGCCGGGTGGGAAGCCGAGTTCGCTGAGCAGCAGATCGAGCGAGGAGGTGTCGAAAAGGGTGCCGACGGAATCGAAGGCGAGGACTTTGGGCTTCATGATTTCGGTGTTTCGGGCGGCTTGGGATGCAAGGCTTCCGGTTCAAGTGAGCAACGGTGCGCAGGTGTGCGGCGGGTGTGCTCGGCGGGCAACCAAGGCGACCCACGATGAAACGCTGCCGACGTTGGCAGGACGACGCGCAACGCAAATTCATAGCAGATGGACGCAAGAATCGTTGGTTGCAATCGTTGTCCGGGGCAGTCCCGAGAAGCATGGCAGGGCGTAGACAGACAAGCTCCCGGATGAATCCGCGCGAAGAGGAATTGCCATGCTTGCGAGCAATCGCGGCGAGCGAATCGCCAACCGAATTTCGCCTTTTCCATGACTCTCGCTTAGTCGTGCGCTCGGGCGGGCTTTTACAACAACTTCGATCTCACCGACGCCGTGTTGCTTTTCGGCCACAACATGGCCGAAACGCAGACGGTGCTCTGGATGCGCGTCCTCGACCGGCGCCGCGGTCCGCGCCCGCCGCGGCTGCTCGTCATCGATCCACGCCGCACGGCTACAGCAAAGGAAGCGGACATCCACCTCGCGCCGCGCGTCGGCACGAATCTGCCGCTCATGAAAGGGCTGCTGCACCTGATGATGAAACGCGGGCAACTTGATCACGCTTTCATCCGCGACTACACCGTCGGATTCAACCGTCGCACCGCAGGCGCTCACCGTGCCAGTCGATGCCGTCGATGAACTCGCCAGCTCCCTCCCGAAGACACCGACACCGGCCGGTCTGCCGGAGTTTGCCTGGGCGCCGCTCGCGGCGGGCGCGGCGATCCTCGGTGCCGGTGCGATAATTCTGCTCGCCGGCAGACCGTGGTTGCTGCCGAGCCTCGGCCCCACGGCCTTCCTCATTGCCGAGCTCCCGGAGCATCCGAGCGCTCGCTTTTACAACAGCGTCGTCGGGCATCTCGTCGGCCTCGGCACAGGCTTCCTCGACGTCGCCCTCTTCCTCGCGTGGGGCGATCCCGCCGTGCTTACGGACCACGTCCTGACGCTTGCCCACGTCGGCGCGGCGACCGTCGCGATCATGCTGACGATGTTGGCAAACCTGCTGCTGGAAGCGTCGTATCCGCCCGCCGCAGCCACCACGCTCCTCGTCGCGCTGGGCTCGTTAAAAACCGTCGGCGACGCACTCAACCTTTCGATCGGCGCTTTGCTCATCGCTGGATTGGGCATCGGTCTGCACAAACTGCGAGCCCGCGCCGCCAGGCTCATGATCGAGAAACATCACGCGGAGGTCTCCTCTTCGCACGGAATGGCAGAACGCTGGCGGTGATCTTTGTCGCACGCGACGCGTGGCGTTCTAGCAGTTTTCGTTTTGCGTAAGCCCGCGCCGCCTTGGCCCCGATCCTCATTCGTTTTTCTCTCAGGGCAGGCTCTCCACTGCGCTCCGGGCCAACTCATCTCGTAAGGCAACGCCGCTCGGCCGGAGCTTCGGTCGGGATGAAACTGCCCAAAGATAGAACTTATCCAAATGGAACGCGCTCCAGAAAACAGGCGGCGATCTCCATCGCTACGCCGCTCGCCACGTGCCGCTTGGGAGGAGTGGGCAGAGAAGGATTCGAACCTTCGAAGGCGTAAGCCAGTGGATTTACAGTCCACCCCGTTTGGCCACTTCGGTATCTACCCGTTTCCGCGAAAAGCGAGCGCCCGATATACGCGCCGCACTGCGGGGCCGCAAGCGTTTAGCCGAAGATCTTCCACCACGGACGCTTCGCTGGCTTCGCACCCGGCACCGGTGGTGCGGGCGGCGGCGGGAGCTGTTCGCGCGGGAGGATTTCGAGTGAGCGGATCACCCTCCGCTCGGCCGGATTGTCGTTGCTGTCCGTCGGCGTGTTGCTGATCCCTTCGAGCGTTTCGTAGCCGTAGATCACCTGGCCAAACACGGTGTATTGGCCATCCAGATTCGGCATTGGCGCGAGGCAGATGTAAAACTGGCCGCCGTTGCTCATGCGAGCGGGATTGATCTTATCCGGCAGGCGCGCCATCGCCACTGCGCCACGCACATGCTTGCGACGAATCTCGGGCGGCAAGGTGTAGCCGGGACCGCCGGTGCCAACCCGCGTTTGATCTTTGCTCTTGCTCCCCGGATCGCCGGCCTGCACGAGCAGGTTTGGAAAGGCGCGGTGGAAGGCGACTCCGTTGTAGAAGCCTTTGCGCGCGAGCTTTTTGAAGTTCTCCACCGTGAGCGGGGCATCGCCTTCGAGGAACTCGATCGCCACCGGACGCAGGGCTTTGTCTTTGCCAAAGCGGACCTGCATCAGCGCGACTTCGTCGGCACGAAGCGCGGGAAGCCCAGAGGCAAGACAAAGGACGGCGAGGAGCAGCTTTTTCATGAAAGGAAGGGCAAAGGGCAGACGGCGACCGGAAGTGCGGGGCCACCGCTCGAAGCCGGGCGCGCGACGAGATCCGCCGCCGCCGAGCCGTGCCTCAGGTAGCCGAGCGCGATGGGCTTGGAAAGCGCAAAGCTCCACGCTGTGCTCGTGAGCTGGCCAAGGGATTTCGCATCGTCGCCCGCTGCGAAAATCCGCAGTCCAGGCGCGAGTGCTTCACCTGAAATCGAGGTGAAGCCGGTGAGATGCCGGTTCACGTGGCCGACGCCTTTGAGGCGGGAGATGACTTCCTGCCCGATGTAGCAACCCTTGTGGTAGTCGATGTGCGTGCGGTCGAGACCGGCCTCTGGTGGGAGCGTGTCCTCGCCGAGTTCCGCACCCCAGCGTGGCACGCCCGCCTCGATGCGCAGCAGCTCCAGCAGCTCCGGCGCGATGAGGGGATGCGACGCGAAGAGCGCGGCTGAGACTGCGTCTGCGTCGTCGGCAGGCAGGAGAAAATCGATTCCATCCTGGCCGAAGCGGCGCGCGCGCCGATGTGCCAGGGCGCCGAAGCCAGTGCGGAGGAGCGACTCGATGGGCTTGCCCGAACAGGGGAGCAGATGCAGCAGCCGGAGTTCATCCGTGGCGTCTTCCAACACCACATCGTCGGCGATGATGTAGCGCTCGAGCCGCGGCGCGAGCGAGTCGCGCAACTCCGGCGCGGCGTCGAGCAGCAGCCCATCGCCGAGGTTAGAAACGAACGCGTCGGCGCTGAGTTTCCCCTTCGCCGTCGTCACGCACACGGGCAGCGCGGCCTCGCTGCCCAGACGCAGGAGGTTGTTCGTCACCTGCCCGTTGAGGTAGCGGACACGGTCCGCGCCGGTCAGACGAAACTTCGCGCGATCGGACAAGTCTGCGATGCCGCCGTGCTGCCGGACCGCGTCGTAGTCAGCCGCCGTCGCGCTCATGGTTTTGCGGGAGCATCCGCAGGCTGGGCAGTTGCTTCCGCTGAATCCGCGGCGGCATCGGCGTCAGGCGTGGAGGAAGCCTCGGCCTCATCGCTCCCACCAGACCCGTATGTCGCAAGAGGTTCATCATTTTCCTTAGTGTTCGCGTCCGCTTGGGCGCTGCCAGCCGGGAGTGCGGTGGCCGAGACTGCGTCGCTCTCCTCTTGCAGCTTGTAGAGCGCCGCAAAGTCGAGGTCGCCCCAACCGCGCTTGATCGCCCCGAAAAGCACCCCAGCCGTCACCGCGGCCGTCGGTGTGTCGAGGTTCATGGAGTTGGCGAGGTGGATCGCCAACTGCACGTCCT
>CAXSDZ010000223.1:0-3595 GCA_964235505.1 uncultured Chthoniobacteraceae bacterium | reverse complement strand
CAACCGCGTTGCATGCCACTCTGCAACTGACCGGCGGTGGCCGCAGCGGTGGAGAGTTCGATGCCATGCCCAGCCGCCATCTCGACGCCGAGCTGCACGTCCTTAAGCATGTGCTTGAGCGAGAAGTGCGTCTCGTAGTCGCCCGCGATCATCTTCGGGAGTTTCAGGTCGAGCGTGCCCGAGCGGCAGGCGTTGTGCTCGATCGCAGCAGTGAGCGCTTCGGGCGGGAGGCCCATCTTACGCACGAGCGCCAGCGCCTCCGAGAGCGCCTGGACGCTCACGGCCGCGATCATATTTGTGGCTACTTTCACGACCGCGGCGTCACCGATTTTGCCGATGCGCACGATGGCTTTGCTGGTCGCCTCCAGCATCGGTTTCGCGCGCAGGAAAGCGGCATCTTCGCCGCCGATGTAATACACGAGCTGACGCCGCTCGGCGGCGATCTTCGAGCCGGTAAAGGGAGCGTCCAGAAACTGCGCGCCACACTCCGCCTGCACGAGTTTCGCCGCGCGGTGCGTCGCCTCCACGCCGACTGTCGCAGAGCAGATGATCACGTGCTCGGGCGTGAGCCGTGCGCGCATCGACTTGAGCACTTCGAGCAGTGCATCCGCATCCGCCAGAAAGATCTGGATGACGTCGCACACCTCGGCCACTTCCGCCGCGGAGGCGAGAAAGTTTGGCACCGCGCGCGCGGTGCGGTTCCAGACCGAGACGTGAAAGCCAGCCGCCCTCAGCCCCGCGGCCGCACGCGTGCCGATGATCCCGAGCCCGATCACGCCGACACTTTTACGAGATTTCCGACGCATGGGGATGAGGAGATAGATGCCGAACGTTGGATGTTGAGTTCCGCGCGGGAAACGCGCCGAGCCTTCTCCCAAAGCTGCCTGCGCCGCTTGGAAATGTGGAAAGCAAAACAGAGCGTGCCGCATCCGCGGCACGCCACTCAACCCTCAACTGCCAACCGCTTACTCCGGCAGGTTCACCTTCACGTCCGCTTTTTCGCGCATCGCGCGGAGGATCTTGCCGACTTCCTCCTGCGTCTTCTGCCGCTTCAGAAAAGCCAGCAGCTTCGGTTTGGACTGCTCCAGCGTCACCGCTTCCGACGCTTTGCGATCGGTCACCTTGATGACGTGATAGCCGAATTCGCTGCGGATCGGATCACTGATCTCATCCTTTTTCATCGCGAAAGCAGCTTCGGAGAATTCCGGCACCATTTGGTCTTTCGCGAAGAAATCGAGATCGCCCGAATTCTGCTTGGCGCTGGGGTCTTCGGAAATTTCCTTCGCCACTTTGCTGAAGTCTTCGCCTTTCTTGACACGCTCAGCCACTGCCTTCGCCTGCTTCTCTTTTTCCACCACCTGCTCGGGCTTCGCATCCTGCGGCACGGAAATCAGGATGTGGCTGGCGCGCACCTGTTCGGGCTGTTTGAACTGCTCGGGATTTTCTTTGAAGAACGTCGCGGCGTCTGCATCCGTGACCTCGGTTTTGCCTTTGATCTGGTCATCGAGCCAATGCTGCTGGCGGAGCGAAGCGCGGATTTCCTCGCGCACTTGCGGCAGCGTGCGCCCGCTTTTTTCGATCTGCGCCTTCATCTCGTCTTCAGATCCGAAGTTGCCCTTGATGCGGTCCAGCGCAGCGGTCACGTCCTCATCTGAAACCTGGACGTCGGCAGTGCGCTTCGTGAGCAACTTTTCCACGACCAACTGATCGAGCACCATGCGGTAGCCTTCCGCCCGCTGCTCGGCCGGGATGCTTTCCGCCGGCATGCCCTGCGAGGCGACTACTCCTGCAAAAGCCTTTTCCAGCTCATCTTTTTTGATCTCCACACCTTCGACGATTGCGACGGTATCCGGCAGGACCACCGGCTTTCCTTCCGCAGGCTTTGCCTCTTCCGGCGCGGGAGCGGTCGGAGCTGCTGGCGCCGGTGCCGCCGCTCGCTTCTTCGGAGCATCCGCGGCTCGAAGCGCGGGCGTCGCGAGGATCAAAAAGCAAAGGGCAAAACGGCGGGAAGTGGTCAGTTTCATGGAGAAAGGGCGGGAACTTTGCATGGCGGGGAGGGGATGGCGAGCGGGGATTTCCCGGGTTCACGCGGTTCTTTTCCACTGGGCAGGTGGGTGGCTGCGTCCGTGCTTTCCAAGACAAAACCGAAGCAACCCGAGGTTGCCATGGATTGCCCTAATGCCGGGCAGGGCTGCGCCGGCAGAGCGAAGTGCGGGTGGCGCCGATCGTCGCGCGGCTGGTGTTTCTCCACGAAAAACCCGCAGCCCGGGCAAATGCCCCGGCTGCGGGTGAAGTGTCGTCGCGCCTGGCGTGCGCGCGCCGCTGCGCTGGGTCAGCGGTTCTTTTTCTGCGCGGCGGCTTCTTCCGCAGTCAGCTCGCGCTTGCCGCGGCCACGCTGCTGATTTCCTCCACCACCACCGCCGTTGCCTCGTTGCGCCGCAGCCTGGTTCTGCTGGTTCTGCTGTTGTTGTTGCTGCATTTGAGCCTGGCGCTGCTGCGCTTCGGCCCGGGCACGTTGCTGGCCTTCCACGCGCTGTTGCTGCTGACCGCGCTCGGCTTGCGCCGCCCTTTGGTTTTCCATCGCTTGCTGACGCCCGGCTTGCGCGCGCTGCGCCGCGGCTTGCTGCTGCTGGCGCGCTTCCGCGGCACCGGCATTGTCCCGCTGGCGCTCGGCGGACGCGGCACGTGCCGCCTGCTGCTGGCGCTGCGCCTGCGCGGCTTCACCCGCTTGTTCGCGGCGCGCTTCGCCCGCTTCGCGCTGAGCGCGTGCGGCACGCTCGGCGTTGTGTTGCTGAGCTGCGTTTTCCTGCGCGGCAGCCGCGCGTTCGCGACCCGGGCGTTCGCCAGCATCGGGTGCCTGACGCTCGCGGCCTGCGCCTGGTTCACGGGCGGATTGCTCACCGCGCCCCCGCCCCATGCGGTCTTCTCGATCACCGCGAACGGCGTCGGCGCCCGGTTGTTCCTGGCCTTCCCGCTCGGTCCGGCGCGCGGCCTCTGCGGCGCGTTGTTCAGTCTGCCGGGCAGCGCGCTCGGCTTGCGCGGTTTCTCGAGCGCTGGCCGCGGCACGCGTGCGAGCGGCTTCGGCGGCATCCCGCTGGGCGCGTTTCGAGAGCGCTCCTTCCGCGGCTCCGTTTCTCGCCGGCGCATCCGCGGCAGCCGTCCCGTCTGCATCCACCGGCGCAGGCACGGCAGCACCGTCTCCCGCTTCTGCCGCGTCGCGGCCTTTGTTCCCCTGCCGGCCTTTTCCTTTGCCAGCTCCGGCGGTGGCCGCATTTCCCCGCGGGTCCCGCCCTGCACCGGGGTTGCGTTCGCGAGCATCTTCGCCGGTCGCCACGGGCGCGGCAGGCCGATCCTCGACAGTGCGAGGATCGTTGTTTCCACGTCCACGTCCGTTGCGATCACGGTCGCCATCGCGCTCTGCGGCGTTCGCACCGGGCACTGCCGCAGGGTTTCCGCGTCCTTCGCGCGGGAGTTTGCCGCGCCCTGTCGCCACGGGCGACGGCGCATTCGGATCACCTTTCTCCGGCACAGCTTGGAGGGATACGCGCTCAAGCGGCTTTGCCGGGGTCCGGTCGGCTCCCGCTTCGCGGCTCTG
>CAXSDZ010000222.1:6501-8020 GCA_964235505.1 uncultured Chthoniobacteraceae bacterium | reverse complement strand
CGTGCCGGTCACCGTCGTCGCCCGCCGCGACACGCCGCGCGACGGCAAGCGGCCTGGAACTGCGCCCGGCGGAGCCGACGGCACCGCCCGTGCCGTGAAGGCCCAGCTTCCGTCGCGCTCACGCCAGAGCGTCGGAGTCGTTGCTGGCTTGGAACGGCGAATCTCACGGCGACCGGCTCCGCTACGGAAAGCAGCCGCAACAAACGGCTCCGGCCAAACAGCTTCTAAGGAAGCATCTGAGAACGCGCCACGGTGCTGGGAGCGAGCGGGCCGATATAGGACAAGCGCCTCACTTTCCTCAAATACGAGGCTCGCTCCCGCAGGCGAGGTGCCTGCCCCAAAGCTACCGCGTTCTCAAGCGCCTTCTCGGACCGTCCAGCCACTCACGCGATCGCTTCCCACGCGCGCGCCACGGCGGCGGTGCGTGTTTCCACGTCTAACTTCGCGAACAGGTTTTCCCGGTGCTTGTCCACCGTGCGTTCGCTCACTCCGAGGATGATGGCGATCTCGCCGTTGCGCTTTCCTTCCGCCATCCAATGCAGCACCTCCGCCTCGCGCGGCGTGAGGCCCAGCTTTTGCAGCGCGAGCACCGTGCGGCTCTGGTGCTGCTCCGTGAAACGCAGGCAGCGGACGGAAGCCGGCTGCTTCCCACCGCGAAATGCCTTCAGCGCGTCGCGGGGCCACGCCACCGCGCTGCCGCATGTGCAGACAAGACGGCGGCCCGGCTGATCGCGCGTCCAGCGTTCGTCTGCCGCGGGATTGCGCCGCAGCCACGCGCGCAGTTCGAGCGGCAGACCATCCGCCGCGGCCATTGGGAAGTAGTCGCGTGCCAATTGCCGCGCCCGTTCCGTCGCAGAAAGCAGCGCGCCTTCGCTATCTACGATCATCACAGCCGCTTCGCCGATGGCCAACTCCTGCAACGCCAGCGTCTGCTCCACTTCGCGCTGTGCCAGCAGGCGCTGCACCGCGCTACGGATGTGAGGGCGCAGCATTTCCAGCAAGCGCGCATCTTCCGGTCGGAAATCAAGCCGGGCACGGTTGAAGGAAAGTCCAAGGGTAATCTCGCGATTCACTCGCAGGCCTGCGGCGAGCTGGTGCTGGGTGTCCGTGAGGCGGAAGAGGTCGTGATATAGCGCGGTCTGCTGGAACTCGCGCAGAGTCGTGTGATCCGACCACCGCTCCGCCTGACCTTCTTGGTGCTTCGCGGGCGAGATCATCGTCTCATAGAGCGGATGCTCGTGAAGGTGCGCATTGAAGACGTCCATGTCTGAGCGTGTGTAATTCGTCGAAGAGACGAGCAGGCCCAATTGCGTCGAACCAACCGAGTTCACGGTGTAGCCATCCGCCTCGCAGAAAGCCTGCATCGCCCGGAGCAGCGAGCCGCTCAGCTCAGCAGGCGACTGGCATTCGCCGAGAATCAGCGCCGCAGCCACATGAAGAACGTCCATCCCTCGATGCCCGCCCTGCACCGTGTATTGGGTTGAAAGCCGTTCGGCCTCGGCAAAAACCATCGCCCAAT
>CAXSDZ010000222.1:0-6491 GCA_964235505.1 uncultured Chthoniobacteraceae bacterium | reverse complement strand
GCGGAAAAGCGTTGGAGATCACGCACATTCATCCGTCGCATCCAGAGTTCTCGGAACCGCTCATCGTTCTTGTGGTTCGCGCGTGCTGGCTAAACACCGCCCTGTTCATACGCGGTTCCGCGTATGGGCGACAAGGCGAATGGATGAGACAACTTGCGCCATGAACTGCAGGCGCGCCCTGGCCCGTCACGGAGCCAACCTCTTGCGAAACGACCGGAGGGGTTCGTTTCGTTGCAAAGAGGCGATCCGTGGCGGACCCGGGCGTGTCAGCGTCAGAACTAAGAACGTTCCTGCCGGGATGAAGAGCCTCCTGGCGCTCGGTATCGCAGTTTGCTCCTTGGGCTGCACGGCGATCAACCGGCCTTCCTGCCGGTTGCCATGTGGCGTCAGCCCCGCCGAGCCCGCGCATCGGAAACCGTATGGGCCCCAGCCGTGGCAGAGCACGGACGCGGCGTTTCCTTACTCGGTCTGGGCTCCGAAGAATGCCCGCCCGGTGAAAGCAGTGGTAATCCTCGCCCCCGGCTGGGACGGGACCATGAGGGATTACGCCGCCCTCGCCGAGCATCTGGCCGCGCATGGCTACGTCGTCTATGGGAGCGAGCAGCGCTCCGGCGTGTATGATCCGAAGAAAGGGCGGCGCGGCAACCCGCGGGCGTGGCACGAATGGGTGCGCGACTTGCAAGGGTTCACGGCCTTTGTTCGGAGGAAGCATCCGGGTCTGCCGCTCTTCTACCACGGCCATAGCTTCGGCACGCTGGTCGCGACGCAGACGGCGTCCGAAGCCACGCAAAAGCCCGCTGGTTTGATCCTGCAGTCTATGGCCATGCCGCTTCTGATCGAAAAAGAAAGCGCGGCCAAAGGAGCGCTGATCGGGGCATTTGCTTGGCTGCGAGTGCCGCATCTCCGGCTCGCCGGCGAAGTCGCCAAGCCGACCGGCGATGAAGTGCTCAATTGCCAGTGGCTGCATTCGCGGGACCGCGTCGCGGAAGGATACAAGGTCCGCTACTTTCTCCAAGCCGCGAAGCTGGGGCACCAAGCGCGCCTCTCCTCCCGGGCGCTGCATCTGCCTGTGCTGGCTCTGGAAGGAGAGCAGGACAGTGTCGTCGCGCCGAAGCCAGGGGACAAACAAGCCTACGACCAATATCTTCGCCACGAACTACGCGGCGGCCGGGCGGAGGTCATCGCCTACCGCCATGGCTATCACACCATGACCATCCCGCCCACCGGCCACCCCGCCCTCGATCAAACCGCTTCAAAAGCGCTCCGCGACATCACCGCATGGCTCGATCGGCAGACTCGGTGAAGCTATGCACGTCCAGTGAAGGCTTCGATGTACATAGCTTAATAAGGCTTATTCCACCTACTTGCCATTTTTATCATGACGATCAAGCTCGCAACCACCGATTTTGAGAGACATCAAGTATATCGCTTTCGTTACCAAGTTTACGTTGAAGAGATGCAGCGGGTGCAGACATACGCTAACCACGACGCGAAGACTATCATCGAACCGTTCGACCGACGGGCCCATATTTTAGCCGCTTTTGAAGGTTCGGAAATTGTTGGCACCATCCGGGCAAACTTCGCGAGAGAAAGTGACCTCGGCTACTACACCGAATTCTATGACATGCGCCGTCTCGGCACGGCGTTTCCCGGCTCTGCGTCCATCACCACAAAGCTCATGATCGTGCCGCAGCATCGCAGGGGCACGCTTGCTGTCCGGTTAGCTATGGCAATCTACGATGTCGGCCGAGATCACGGCATCACTCATGATTTCATCGACTGCAACCCGCACCTGGAGCCGTTTTTCAGGCAGCTCGGATACCTCTCCTACAAAGGATCGGCTAGACACCCAGAATATGGTGATGTGCTTCCGATGCTTCTTGATCTTGATGACTTTGCCCATCTCTCCCGACTTAACTCGCCTTTCGTGAAAAGCCGCACTTGGAAAGACACTATCCATGCCGCCGCTGCTTGATGTCGAACCGTGACACTACCATTCAGTAAACTACCATGCCGCGCAGCAGCAAACAGAAATCCGCCATCATCGCTTATCTCGATGACCGCATTGCCGACGTAATCAGGGATATCGAAGCCAGCGCGCTTTGGGACTCCCTTACGGATCCAAGCGCCAGACCCGAGTTCGTCCGGGCGTTGATGCGAGAAATCTATCTAGAGATTGTCTCGTATCAGCCCCATGTGATTGAAGCTGCTATTTCTTCCATTGCTCAAATGCCGCGTTCGATGCCGGTGCGGATGATCAAGGCGATGCTGCGTCACCAAGCAGAGGAGTTTGATCACGGTGAGATGGCCCTGCGTGATTACGTGGCGCTTGGCGGCAGCGAAGAGAATGCCCGAATCAACCTTCGCATCAGCGATGCTTCGTTTGCCGTGTCCGCTGTTTGGTGGATGATCACTAAACTTCGCGATCCATTCGCATATCTCGGTGCGCTCTACCCTTTCGAGGGTCTGACGCCTATCATCGCTGCACGGGTGAAAGGCATCCTCGCTGGCAAGAGTTACCCGGGCAGCGCGCTCGAATACATTGAATTCCACTCCACTGAAGACATCAAACACGCGAATCTCATCAAAGCCTTGATTGAGGAGACCGTGGAACGCTTTCCGCAGGCGGAGCAATCGATCAAAGACGGTGTTGAGCGCTTCCTATCGGTTTACCCGATGCCGGTCTGGAGTGCCGCTTACCAGCGTGCCACAAAAGCGACGTTGCTAAATCTCAATGCGGAGCACGGAGGACCATCAGTTTCACCGTGAAACTACACTGTTCGAGAGAAATTTACAGAGCGTGCCGCGGATTGTCACAGATCTCGATCTGGCGTTCGGCCTACGCGATTTTCGTGCAGTGGCTTGTAATCTCCATTATGGCTTACGCAGCGGTTCATTTCGATCAATGGACCCTGTACGTGGGTGCGCTCGTTGTGATAGCAACACGCCAGCATGCATTGGGAGTCCTGATGCACGAAGCAGCCCATTATCGCCTATTTTCGAACAGGCCGCTCAATGACTGGATCAGTGATTTCTTCTTATCCTACTCTGTGGGACTCAGCACCCGGCTCTATCGGAACCATCACGCTTCGCACCACTTCTATGTGAACAGTGTTGACGACCCGGATTGGCAAGCCATTCGTGCAGACGACGAAAACTGAGGTTTTCTTAAACTGTAGATCAAAGGGCTGCTGGTGTTCGCTCGCGACTTACTGGGCGTAAATGCACCTAGTTGGCTGGCAACGCTCAGCCAGTGGTCTCCGATCCGATCTTCCAAGAGCACATGGAGTGAGCGAATCCCCTTTTGTCTATGGTGGCTTATCGCCGGTGTCCTGCTCAGTCTCACTGGAGCGTGGCTCGAATTTCTGTGGCTTTGGATTTTACCAATTGCCACATGCACATCGCTAATCTTCCGCATCCGAGCACTTGCCGAGCATGTCGGAGTGGAAAACGAACACGACTTTAACGCAGCACGGATTGTCCATTCGACTGCTTTCGAGCGATTCGTTTTCGCGCCGTGCAATGTGAACTATCACTTGGAACATCACTTGTTTCCCTCTGTTCCCTTTTTCAATTTGCCCAAGTTGCATCGTCTTTTGATGAGCGATCCAACATTTCGGGAAAATGCGCATATCACGCGGGGTTATTTGAGCCTAGGCGCGGGAGTCTTGGGAGAATTACTCATCACAAGATGCAACGGAAAGAAAGTCCCGGGATGTTAAGACTTGCCTGTGGAGGTATTTGGATGCGTCCTTTTCTGGAAAGCCCCGGATTTCGGAGCAGTTCCGAAAGGGAGTGAGCTACGTGCTCCTCATTTCAAACCTTCACTCACACCAGCGGCTACGGGGAGATGTTCGCCGGACATCTATTGAGGCGTGCGGCTGAAAGTTGCAACAGCGGACACAGGATGCTGTAATTTTTTGCCGTGGACGGCGTTGCTTGAAGTGATTTAAATGCATCGTGGTGGTCGTTAAAGTAATCGTGGAAGAAAGACGATTTTCACCGGATCGATTTAATCACGAAGAAAAAGGGAGAGATTGGGCCGCGCGAAACGATCTACAAACACTCCCCATGGAAACCCTCCAAGCCCTCCTCCGCGGCGCCGTCGAATCCGGCGCTTCCGACGTTCACCTGAAAATCGGCGCGCCCGTCACCTTTCGCGTCCAGCGCGAACTGCGGACCGTCGAGGCGCCGGCGCCGACGGAGGCTTGGATGGAGTCGATCCTCGGGAACATTGTGCCGTCGCATTTGCGCGAGCGGCTGGAGCGCGAGCGGGAGGTCGATTTTGCGCTTTCGCTCCCGGGCGTCGGCCGCTTTCGCACGAACGTCTTCCAGCAGCGCGGCAGCTTCGTCATCGCGATGCGCCTCGTCCGGTCGGTCATTCGCTCGTTTGGCGAGCTGCATCTGCCGGAGATCATCCGCCGCCTCGCCGAGTCGCCGCGCGGCATTATCCTCGTCGCCGGCGCGCCGGGGCAGGGGAAATCGACGACGCTCGCGACCATGATCGAGCACCTGAACGCCACGAGCCGCCGGCACATCATCTCGCTGGAGGACCCGATCGAGTTCGCCTTCGACGACAAGCAATCGGTCATCGAACAGCGCGAAGTGGGGCTCGACACCGCAACCTTTGCCTCCGGCCTTCGCAACGTCCTGCGGCAGGATCCCGACGTGCTCGTCATCGGCGAAATGCGCGAGATGGAGAGCGTCTCCGCGGGCGTCAGCGCGGCCAACCTTGGCGCACTCGTCATCTCCACGCTCCACACCGGCGACGTCACGCGCTCCGTCCAGCGCATCCTCGAGTTCTTCCCCGGGCCGGAGCGCGAGCAGGCGCGCCGGCAGCTCGCCGGCACGCTCCAGGCGATCGTCTGCCAGCGGCTCGTGCGGACGCCCGCGGGCGGCGTCCTGCCGGCGCTGGAGATTTTGGTGAACACGGCGGGCGTCGCGAAGCTCATTGAATCCGACCGGCTCGACCGCCTCCAGGGGGCGATGGAACTCGGCGGCGGCGACGGGATGCAGACGTTCGATCAGGCGTTCTACCAGCTCGTCACCTCCGGCCAGATCACGGCCGCCGAGGCGCTGAGCCACGCGCCCAATCCCGACACGCTCAAAATGCGCCTGCAAGGCGTGGTCCTCAGCGAGACGCGGCGCATCCTGAACTCACGGGATTAGCGGCGGGCATACTGTAGCGGCGGTCTCCGACCGCCTCGCGTGTGTGCAGCCGAGGGACGTGGCGGCCCGGCTCCTCGCCCCGGCGGTCGGAGACCGCCGCGACCGTCGGATGAACCTGCCGCCGCCAACTCTGCGCTCGCGCCGCGGGATTTCCACGCGTCCACTCGCGCCCGCTCCGCGGCCTCCCATGAACACGCTCCTGTCCCGACTTCTCGCCCTCGCGATCCTCCTGCTCACCGCGGCGCTCCCGTCGCCGGCCGAGCCCGCCGCGCCGCCCGCCCCGCCCGATGCGCGCATCCCGGAACCCCTCCGCGCGTGGGAAGGCTGGGCGCTCTGGCGCGACGATCACCGCGCGTCCCCCACCCCCTTTTCCGACCCGAAAAAGCCGCTTCCCTTTTGGCCCTCGCGGCTGGATCTGGCGGTCGAGAAAGCCGGCGGCCGGTTCGCGCTCGGCGTCACCGTTTTCGAGGAGGCGTGGGTGCCGCTCCCCGGCAGCGCCGAGGTTTGGCCGCTCGCCGTGACCGTCGGCGGCCAGCCCGCGCCGGTCGTTGAGCACGGGGGAAAGCCGGCGATCCATTTTGCCCCGGGCGCGCACCGGATCGAAGGCGCCTTCCGCTGGACCGAGCCGCCCGCGCGCCTCGCCCTGCCGCGCGAGGTCGGCATCCTCGCCCTCACGCTCGATGGCAAAGCCGTCGAGTCGCCCGCGTGGGACGCCGAGGGGACGCTCTGGCTCCGCCGCGACGCCGCCACCGAGGAGGCGAACAAAGACTTCCTTTCCGTAAAAGTGAACGCTCTCCTCGAGGATGGCATCCCGCTCTGGCTGCGCGCCGAAATCGAGCTCACCGTCTCCGGCAAAAGCCGCGAGGAAACGCTTGGCGCCGTCCTCCCCGAGGGATGGAAACTCGCCTCGGTCGAGAGCCCCATTCCCGTCGCCATCGACGAAGCGGGCCGCATGAAAGCGCAGGTCCGCGCCGGCCGCTGGACCGTCCACGCCGACGCCTTCCGCCTCGATAATCCCAAGGAACTCCGCTTCCCCGCCGACGCGAAAACGGCCGCCCCGGAACTGCTCGTCGCCTTCGCCGCCAAGCCCGATTTCCGCTTGGTCGAGATCGCCGGCGCGCCCTCCATCGATGTCTCGCAGACCACCTTTCCGGCGCAGTGGCGCGAGCTTCCCGTCTATCGCTGGGAGGCCGCGCAGCCGTTTCGGTTGGAGGAAAGGATGCGCGGCATGGGCGAGCAACGGCCCGCCGGCCTCACCATCGCCCGCGAGTGGTGGCTGGATGAAAACGGCCGCGCCCTCACCTTCCGCGACCGCCTCACCG
>CAXSDZ010000221.1:0-8049 GCA_964235505.1 uncultured Chthoniobacteraceae bacterium | reverse complement strand
AAAATCCAGATGCTCCCGCCGCGCAATCGGCAATCGGACCGAAGTTGCCGTTGCCCCTATCGCGAGTTGCTGTCATTCCGAGTGCAAATCCTATGAGCAATACCATTTCAAAGGCAGTTCTCCTAGCTGCTGGCAAAGGCACCCGTATGCTCGGTTTGACCGCCGACCTTCCCAAGCCCATGCTTCTCGTTCGGGGAAAGCCCATTCTCGGCCACATCATCGAGGGCATGCGCGCGGCTGGAATTACTCAAGTTCTGATTGTGGTCGGCTATCGCGCAGATGTTGTGTGTGAACACTTTGGAGACGGCTCCAGTTTCGGAGTTGCTATCCAATACATCACCCAACTCGTGCAGGATGGCACTGGGCGGGTGGTGGAACTGGCACGCGAGTTCGTCGGCGGCGAACCATTTCTGCTCTCCTACGGCGACATCCTCATCGAACCAGAGAACTACCATCGTCTCGTGCATCTGGGTGACGCTGCGGGGCTGGTGACGGTGAAATACAACCCGAGCGAGGTCGCCCAAGGAGGCGCGGTCTTCGTCAATGAACGCTTCGAGTTGATAGACCTGCGTGAAAAACCGAAGCCCGGCGAACCTACAAGCCCGTGGTATAATGCGGGAATCTACGCGTTCCAGCCGTCCATCTTCGGTTTCACAGCTAAACTCGAAAAATCTCCCCGTGGCGAATACGAGCTTACCGACGCTATTCGCGACTTGGCCCAGAGCGGATCCAAAGTGCAAGTGATCGAACTCAATGGCTCTTGGGCCGACGTCCGCGATCCCGAGGTGCTCGCGAATCTGAATAGCAAGCCTGAGTAGGTAGTAGCGCTCCGGTTCAGAATCGGGTGATTGAGGCACCTTGCCTTCACTTGGCGAGCACCGCGGCGACCTTGTTGCAGAGCATCGCAAATCGCGAGCAACCCCGCTCCGGCTGACACCGGAATCACAGCGTTCCGCGGGTCACGCCAAGCTGGCTTCGCGAATTCAGCTCACGCCAAAGCGCTTCGCCTTTGCGCATTCCTACCAACAGTTTCTGGTAAGCGCGGATCGCCTTCACTGCTTCAGCAGCGTCCTCCTCCAGCAGTTCCACCCGAAAGTGCCGCAGCCCGGCGCCGGCGAGCGCGTCAAAAAAGCGCGCCCCGGATTGCGGCACGGCGTTGAAAAGTGTGTTGCGGCATCCCACGTCCGCACGCAGCGGGTGCGCAGTTCCCACGCGGTCGCGCAGATGGACCTGGTGCTTTTCACAAGGGCGGCCGCAATCGAGAAATGAAGATCCTTTCGATAGGAACGCAGCGAAAACGCAGTGCTCCATATGAAACATCGGCATGTGCTGATGCAGCGTAAGTTCAAACCACGAGGGCGAGGCTGCGCGCAAAAGCTCGAGCACTTGCTCAACATTTAGATCATAGGAGACGGTCACGCGCTCCATCCCCGCAGCGATGAAATGATGCGCGGTAATTGGGTTCGCGACGTTGAGGGAAAAGTCGCCGATCACACGCAGTGAGCTGTTCCGAAAAAACTCGATCGCACCGAGGTTGCGCACGAGCACACCGTCCGGCTGAGCGCCTTCGATCAGCTTAAAGAAGCCCTGTTCGCCAGCCTTCTGAATGCGCGGTGTGGCCAGGAAAACTTGCGCACCGTGGCCCACCTCCCGGACGCGGACCACCGCGTCGCGGTATCGGCGGATGTCTTCAAAATCGAGGTAAAGGGTTTCGACTCCGCAACCGAGAGCAGCGTCCAGTTGCTCGCCCGTGCGGCAGAGCACACTGAGGTGATGGACAGCCTTGGCTGCGGCACCCGCTAGTCGGTCGCATTCCGACGAAGGCGCCGAATCGGCGGAATGCTGAATCCGCGCGTCGTTGCTTCCTGGCACGAGCAGCTCCTGCCACGGAGTCGGGTGCTCAGGCCGTGGTTTCTCTCGCGCGGCTTCCAGAGCGTAGATCAGTTCGCGCCGCAGCCGGTTCAGCTCACCGATTGGGAGAATCACTTCGCCCTCCAGCTCGACTCGCAGCTCGCCGAGCGCAAACGCGCTGCCGCCAAAACGGCCGAGATGCGCGCGCAGCTTTTCCGGCGTGAGCGGAGCTGTGCGTGCAGCTTGGAGGGGAATACCCGAGGCGACCCGTGCCGCAGGAGCCTGCGTGATCGCTGTTGATTGCACCTGCATCTCGATCGTCCCATTTCCAGCGCGACTCTCTTTGCCCGGCGCGCCATCGCGCTGCCGCAGCGCTTCGATGACCAGCGACTCCCCCGCCCTGCCGCTCACATGCAGGTCGATGCGCTCGCGACGGCGCGGCTCGAGCGTGCCCGCAAAGGATTGCCTCAGCCGCCGATCCAGCGCTGGATCATCCGTTTTCCAAATCCGGTCGCCGGTTCTGAGCTGGGTGAAATCGATGTGCCCGCGGGCGAAGAAGAGACGCCCGCCTTTGACCTCGTAGATACGCCCGCCTTGCTCCGCGTCCGTGTCGCCGCCGGTGTCGAAGACCACCCCATCGCCCGGTGCCAGAGCGGCGAGCGCCTCACCGCCGACGCTCAGGCTTTCGACCTCCACCCAGTCGTAGCCGACGTGCGCGATGCGCCCAGCGAAAGGTCCGCGCTTCTTTCCAAATCTCGCCGAAACCAGCCGCTGATGGTCCACGCCATGCATCCAGCCGGTGAAAAGGCCGCGCGAAAAGGTCATCTCGAGCTGGTAGTGATCCGCGTCGCTCACCGTGTGCTCACGCTGCGCCAGCGCGGCATCGAGCGCGCGGCGATACACCTGGCAGACGGCGGCCACGTATTCCGGCGACTTCAGGCGGCCCTCGATCTTGAAGGAGCAAACCCCGAGTTCCAGCAGCCGCGGGATTTCCTCCACCGCCGCGAGATCCTGCGGCGAAAGCAGATAGCGCCGATCGCCAAAATCCCGCAGCACGCCATCCACTACCAGCCCATACGGCATGCGGCAGGCCTGCGCGCACTCGCCGCGATTTGCGCTGCGCTGGCCGAGCGATTCGCTCGTGAGGCACTGCCCGGAGTAAGCCACGCAGAGCGCGCCGTGAACGAACACTTCCAGAGGCAGAGCTGCCGAGCGCGGAGCGTCCTCATCGGGTCGCTCCACGCTCGACGCATCACGCTCCGCGAACTTCTCCAGCTCGCGCAGCGACAGTTCCCGCGCCAGCACCGCACGCTCAATCCCGAGGTCGCGGGCGAAGGCGACGCCTTCCGGCGAAGTGATCGTCATCTGCGTGGAGGCATGCAGCGCGAGCTCCGGCACGATCGCACGCGCGAGCCGCACCAAGCCCACATCCTGCACGATCAGCGCATCGACCCCAGAGCGGGAAAGCAGACGCAAATATTCAGCGGCGTCGTCGAGCTCTTCGGTGAAGACCAAGGTATTGAAAGCGACGAACGCCTTCACGCCGTGGCGGTGGCAAAAGGTGACGACCTCCGGCAGCTCGGCCTCGCTGAAGTTGTCCGCGCGCAGCCGGGCATTGAAGCGCGGCAGGCCGAAGTAAATGGCGTCCGCGCCGTTCGCGACTGCGGCCCGCACGCACTCCCAATTGCCCGCCGGTGCGAGCAGTTCGGCAGCAGGGAGTGAAGTCATCGAGCAGCGGGGAAAATGCGATCTGGCAAAGGGCGGCACATTACGCGGCTTCGCTCCCCTTGCAATGCACCACGAGGTGCGGAAACTTTTGCGTCATGCGTCTCGATCAATGGCTCTGGGCCGTGCGCATCTTCAAAAGCCGCAGTCTCGCTGCCGACACGATCAGAGCGGGCCGTGCGCTCGTCCACGGCCACGGCAGCAAGCCCGCTCACGAGGTGAAAGCGGGCGAGATCATCACCGTGCGCATCGCTTGGGACCGCGAACGCACTTTGCGCGTGCTGGGCGTTCCAGCCTCGCGCATCGCTGCAAAGCGAGTGGCGGAGTTCGCGGAAGAGCTTCCGGGCGAGATCAGCGCCGGTTTTCCCGGCGAAAACGACGACAGGGAGCAGGCTCCGTCGCGCAAGTTTTTCTGACCGGCACGCTGCCCCTCGACGTTCGATCGCTATGCCAGGCACGCCATACGTGGCGCTTGCGGCACGAGATCGAGCTCCTCGAAAAGTGCGCGGTCCGCTTCCACGCCCGGGTTTTCCGCAGTCAGCAGCTTTTCGCCGTAGAAGATCGAGTTTGCGCCCGCGAAAAAGCAAAGCGCCTGCGCTTCGCGCGAAAGCCGTGTGCGCCCAGCGCTGAGGCGCACCTTCGAGAGCGGCAGCGCGATCCGCGTCGTTGCGATGAGCCGCACCAGCTCGAAGGCATCCACCGGCGGCTGCTCTTCCAGCGGCGTGCCCGGCATCGCCATGAGACAATTGATCGGCACGCTTTCCGGCGCGGGGTCGAAGCCGGTCAGCACTTCCAGCATTCGCAGCCGATCGCCGACGCTTTCCCCGAGCCCGATGATGCCGCCGCAGCACACATCCATGCCTGCCTGCTGCACCGCCTCGATCGTGTGGAGGCGATCCTGAAAGGTATGCGTGGAGACGATCTGCGGGTAAAACTCGGGCGAGGTATCGATGTTGTGATTGTAAGCCGTGACGCCCGCTTCCTTGAGCTTGCGCGCTTCCGGGAGCGAGAGCTGGCCGAGCGTCACGCACACTTCCATGCCGAGCTTGCTCACCTCGCGGATCGTGCCGAGCACCTGCTCGAATTTCGCGTCGCCATCGCGCACGCCGCGCCACGCCGCGCCCATGCAAAAGCGGGTCGAGCCATTCTCCTTTGCACGCTGCGCCACCGCGAGCACTTCCGCCGTTTCCATCAGGCGCTCGGCCTGCACGCTGGTCTTGTAACGCGCGCTCTGGGCGCAGTATCCGCAGTCCTCCGAGCAGCCGCCGGTCTTGATGCTCAGCAGCGTGCAGAGCTGCACTTCATTGCCACTCCAGTGCTCAAGATATGCCGCGCGAGCGCGGGAAAGCAGATCGAAAAACGGCGTTTCGTAGATGGCTTGAAGTTCGGCAAGGCGCATGAGAGCAGCACTCCATACGGGAGGATTTCGCAGGGGCCAAGCACGCAGGCACAGCGACCGTCGCGCTCGCGCAGCTCACTCACACTTCCCTCGCGTGCCACTCACCCCACCAGCGGCCGAAGCGCCGCGTCATTTTCCGTGGCTCGTGCTGGCGCAGGCATTTCCCAGCGGCGAGCACTTCCTGCTGCACCGCACAGCGGCGCTCGTGGATCGCGGCCGAAAGCGCGCGGCGGCTGCGGCGGCTCGCACCCCGCCGGCCATCGCTATCGCAGATCGTCTCGCGCAACACGGCGAGATCGTGATCCAGCCCGAGCAAGTGCGCGAGAGCTTTTGCCGAATCGCGGAGCGGCTTTGTCTTCTCCGGCTGCACATCGCGCAGCAGCGTGAAGGCCGCGCCGAGATCCTTCACCCGCTTCCGCCACGTGTGCAGATCCTCGACCGTGGGCTCGCGCGTCGCGCGTTTCGCAGCGGCGCGCTCGCGACGGCAGAGCCGCTCGAAGCCGGGCTCCAGCGCGTCCCATCCCTCCGCCTCAAAGCTCCAGGCGCGCACGCGGGCCGCGGCTTCCACGAGCGAAGCAGCCACAGCGTCCAGAGTCCGCTGCGCAGGCCGGCGGTGATGCCCCGTCAGCTCCGCGAAACTCATCTCGGTTTCGGCAAATGCGGCCTGCGCCTTTTCATCTGCTTCGTCGCGCAGGATTTGGAGCGTTTGCAGGCAGACTTCGGCGTCGCGCGCTCGCGAGAGCCGACGGCCCGCGCGGCGAAAGCAGCGATTTTCCCTCGCAAACGCACCGGCGCCGATCGCCGGGCGCAGCAGCCGCAGCAGCGCGCGCAGCTTCTTCAAATGCCGCCGCGCCTGATGCACGGCGGGCGCGGGATCCTCCGCCGTCCCGCAATCGTGCATCTGCTGCAGCACGATGGCGATCTCCTCGCAGGCGACTCGCCGGCATCCGGCGGCGATCGATTCGTGAGGGTGCAAGCGGTAGTCCACGGGAGGGGCGATGACGAATGACGAATGACTAAATGACGAACGTCTGAGCTATGGCCGAGCCTTTGTGACCAGCCGCAACGAGCACGCGTCCGGCCTTCTTCCCGAGCATTCCTTCCAAATCCCGCGCGTCATTCGGCATTCGTCATTCACTTCACCCATCGCCCCGTATCCTCCGAAAGCACCGGCAGCTCATCGGTCATGTATTGCGTCTTTCCGACCGCGCCCCACATCGCCACGCCGGTAGCCGATTTCCATTTGCGGTTCATGCTTTCGCCCGTGTGGCAGCCCCAGCTTTTCGCGTAGGCATCGCGGGTGAAAATGCCGCGGTGGAACTGCTTTAGATCGTCCTCGTGCAACCAGCATTTGGACGCGCTGTCGAGGTTGTTCGAGTAGTCGAACATCCAGCACGCCTTGTTGGAATGGCCGAAGTATTCGAGCCCGGAAATTTTCACCTGATCGCGCGGCTGGCCGGCGTTGATGTAGTCGATGAGCTGCTGCGATTTATCGAAAAAGACCAGCTTCACGCCGAAGGCATCGCGCACGCTCTCGATGTGTGAGATGAGGTCGTTCTTTTCAATCTTCGCGCGCTCCAGGTAAGCCGGGCGATACACCAGCCAGGTGACCTGCGCGCCGGGATCCTGCTCCTTGATCTGCTGAATTCGGATGCGCGATGCCCGCACGAAATTCATCCACCAGTTGTCGTGCGGCTGGGCTTTGTATTTCTCCCACTTGAAGAGCGAAACGCCGCCGCAGATGACGAGGTATTCGCGGCCGGCATCGGCCGCGTGCAGCGGCGCGGCGACGAGCATGAGGAGGGCAGCAAGCAGAAGGGTGACGGCTTTCATCGGCGCGGAAGGTGGCGCGGGTTTGGGGTGCTGTCGAGTGGGAGATACTGAAGGGATTCTGGGACGGAAAATGGGAGCTGCTCGTGGTGGCGAAGTCCGCTGCGCAGGGCTCAACTCCAAACGTCCAACGCTAAACGTCCAAAGAACGACAGCCGCGTCGCACCGCGGGCCGTTGGACGTTGGACGTTCCGCCCTCGCAGCCGCCTCCCACTTACTTCTCCGGCGCCTCGATCTCCAGATACGTCGGCGTCCGATCCTTGGCGCCGGGCGCAGGCGCTGCTTCGATCCGCATCTGCTTCAAGATCCACGCGCCTTCCGCTTTTTGCACCGACCGCACGCTGAACCGCCGCACAAAGTTTCCCGCGCGATCGAAGGCCTCCGCCTGCAGCAGCGCGCCGCTTTCCTGCTCCACCCAGAGCATCACCGAGCCGTATTGCGACTCTGCGCTCCCGGGCTCCACGCGCACCTTCCAGCAGCGGCGAAGCAGCTTTGTTTCCTCGCCCTGCACCGCGGCTTCCGGCCAATACAGGAAGCGCATCGAAAGATCCTCATACGAGATGTCGGTCCCACGCACTTTGTCGTCGAAGTGCGCGGCGCTCACGCGCTCGGAATCCCCACGCGTCACCTCCTCCAGACGCGAGCCTTTCTCGCTGAGCCGCAGCACAATCGACTGCGGCGGGTCGGAAAATTCGTAACGGACGGCGCCGTTCTCCACCACGAGCCGGAGGGGGATTTTCTGCGCCCCAGTGCGGAGCTGTCCGCGCAGGTTCAAGTGCTGCGCCGACTGCGCGACCCGCACGCTGCGCAGGATCGCGCGCGCATCCGGCGGCGGGTCCGCGAGGCTGGAAAATGCAGGGCTCAGCGCCAGCACAGCGGCGAGGAGCAATCGTGTCTTTACTTGCCAGAAGCGGCTCATAGTCTGCCGCAACCTGCCCTCCGGCCGCATGGACCAAAAGCTTCTTTTGCTCATCAATCGCGAGTGGACGCACCCTGCGCTGGACTGGTCGATGGCGGTGCTTTCGAGCTTCGATCTGTGGGCGCCGCTGCTGGTGGTGGCTGTCATCGTGCTGGCGATTCGCGGCTCGTTTCGGGTGCGGGCGTTTCTGCTGATCGCCGTAGCGATCGTGGGAATCACCGACGGCGTCGTCTCAAAGTCGCTCAAGCGCTTCACCGATCGTCCGCGTCCGCACCAGGCGCTGAGCGGAGTGCGACAGGTCGATCTCGCGAAGGCGCGGCCACGG
>CAXSDZ010000220.1:0-8064 GCA_964235505.1 uncultured Chthoniobacteraceae bacterium | reverse complement strand
CCGGCTGGCTAGCCGGGCGTGATGTACATCGGTGTGACGGACTATGCGCAGGGTGAGCTCGGCGACATCGTCTACGACGAGCTGCCCAAGGTGGGCACGTCGTTCCGCAAGCATGATGTGTTCGGTACGATCGAGGCGGTGAAGGCGGTCTCCGAGCTCTATGCGCCGGTCAGCGGTGAGGTCCTCGAGATCAACCCGCGCCTCGACGCGGAGCCGGCCGTCAGTCTCGTCCCGAGTTCTAATGGCGATGCGCCCTCCCGTCGGAGTGAACTTGATGGCGTTGCGCAGCAGATTCCAGAACACCTGCTGGAGCCGCGCAGGATCGCCGCGCAGCCCCGAGTGGCGCGCGGAAAGATCGAGCGAAAGCGCGACCGGCTTGCTCTGCGCCTCATCGCGCACGATCTCCACGGCGAGGCCGATGAGCGTGTGCGCATCGCACGATTCCTCGCGCAGCGTGAGCTTGCCTTTCGCGATGCGGGTGAGGTCGAGCAGATCATCGATCAGGCGCGCTTCGAGCGCGATGTTGCGCTCGATCATGGCGAGGTCCGCGCGCGCTTCGGCCGGCAGGCTCAGGTCTTCGCGCAGCGCGGCGGCCGTCATCAGCACGGGAGTCAGCGGCGTGCGCAGCTCGTGCGACAGCGCGGCGAGGAAGTTGTCCTTAGCGCGCGCGGCGACCTCCGCGCTTTGCTGCGCGAGCTTCAGCTCGTGGATTTCCGTGTTCGCCCCGAACCAGCGCACCACGGCGCCCGCCGCGTCGCGCATCGCCTCCGCGCGGACGAGAAACCAGCGGAACTCGCCATCCGCGCCGCGCAGCCGGAACTCCGTTTCGTAGCGTTCGCCGGATGCGATCGCATCGCGCCAGCGCCGGCCGGCGTTCGGGAGATCCTCCGGATGCACAAACTGCGTCCAGCCGGTGCCGAGGATTTCACGCTCCAGATCGGCGGCGCCGAAGAAGCTCGCGACGTGGTGGTTCGCCCAATCCAGCGCACCGTCCGGGCGCGCGGTCCAGACCTGGAGCGACACCGTTTCGGCGAGCAGCCGGAAGCGTTCAGCCCCTTCCTCCGCGGCGTGCGAGGCGCTTTCGGCCCGCTCCCGCGCCGCGAGCAGCTCCGTCTCGGCTTCGCTCCGCTCGATGCAGCGGGCCACGTTTTCGCAGAGCGGCGCGAGTTCGGCCAGCAAGGCTTCCGAAAGCGCGTGACCGGCGAAGATCGCGAGCACGCCGACCATCTTCCCTCCCGCCAGCAGCGGACAGCCGGCAAAGGCGCACATCCCCTCCCGAGCCGCCCATTCTTCCTCGGAAATGCGCGGGTCTCCCGGCACGTCGTTCGCCAGCCGCGGCTCGCGGCTTTGCGCGATGCGCCCGATTTCAAACTGCCCCACCGGCACACGCGCGAGTGGCCCGTCGAGCCGGGAGTGAAGCCCGGCGCCCGCGCGCAGGAGCAGCGCGCCGCCCGCCGCATCGACCGTCCAGATGCGCACAAAGGCGGCATCCAGGTGCTGCGCCAGCAGCGTGCAAACGCCCTGGAGATTGCAGGGGAGATCGGTCTCCGCCACGAGCTGCGCGGCGATGTCCGCGCGCAGTCCCGCGGCACGGGTGCGGTCCGCGAGCTCCTGCGCGGAGCGGTGCCGCACGGAGAAATCTTCCGCGATGATGCCGATGCCGGTGATCTCGCCCGCCGCGCCGCGGATCGCGTGGTAGCTCGCCCGCCACACCCGATCGCCCCCGGCTGCCGCCGCGCGCGCTTCGTGGATCAGCTCTTCGATCACGGGTTCGCCGGTTGCAAAGATGCGCGCGCACGCCGCCTCGACTCCATCCGCCACGCCGGGCAGGAGCTCGCGCACGCGGCGGCCCAGGTGGGCGGCGACGGGGAAGCCGTTCAACTCCGCGAGCCGCGCGTTGATGCGGGTCCAGCGCAGCTCCCGGTCGAGCGAGCAAAGGCCGACCGGGGCCGTGTCGTAGATGAGCTGCAGCTCAGCCGCCTGTCGCCGGGTCGCCGCTTCGCTCTCGTGGAGCGCGTGTTCGCGGGCGTGCTTTTCCGTCACGTCGTGAAAGACGAGAATCACACCGCGCACCGCGCCATCCGCATCGAAGATCGGCGCAGCGGAATCCTCGATCGGGATCTCGCCGCCCGCGCGCGGACGCAGCACGGTGTGGTTGGCGAGGCCGATCACGATCCGCTCGCGCAGCACGCGCTCGACCGGATTTTCGGCCGGCTCGCCGGTCTGTTCATTGAAGATGGGAAGCACCTCCGCGAGCGATCTTCCGCGGGCCTCGGCGTCGCTCCAGCCGGTGAGCCGCTCGGCTTCAGGATTCAGAAAAGCGACGGCACCCGCACCATCAGTTGCGAGCACCGCATCGCCGATAGAGCGCAGCGTCACGTGCAGCTCATCGCGTTGCGCGCGTGCTGTGGAGAGCGCGCGCTCGTATTTGCCGCTCACCCGGCGGACGAGCCGGCGCAGCGCCACCACGAGAAGCGGCACGCCGCCGAGCGCCGCCACGCAGAAGGCCGCGAGCAGGCCGCGCTGCAGGCGGCTGAGCGTGCGCACCCGCGCCCGGCGCAGCGCTTCCTCCTCCGCCACCACCTGCTCGGATTTCTCGCGAAATGCATCGAACAACGCCTTGCCGCGTGCGTTCCACTCCACACCGCGCACGTCTTCGCCGCGCCGCTGGCGGGTGAGTGTTTCATCGGCGTGCGCCTGCCAGTTGCTGAAATGCGCGCGCGCTTCGGCGGCAGCCGCGGACTGCGCGGGGTTGTCGGCAACCAGCTTTTCCAACGCCTCAAATGCGCTGACGATCCGGGCGCGGGCCGCGTCCCACGGCTGGAGGAAGTCCGACGCGCCGGTGAGCTGGAAGGCGCGCAGGCCCGTCTCCATATCCACCGCATACTTTTCCGCCGCGGTGGCGCGGGCGATCACGCGGTCCGCGTGGTCCACCATTTCCGCGGAGCGGAAAAGAAACAGCGCCAGCACCGAAAGCGCCGCCAGCGCAAGAGCCGAAAGCGCCGCCGGCCAAAGTGTGGCGCGCTGCAGCGCACGGTTGAAAGCGGGCGCGGCCTCGGGCTCGTGAGAAAAGGCAGACGTCAACATCGGCGAAGAAACAGTGCCTTTCCCACTCGGCGGCTGGAAAGAGCAAAGCGCAGCGCGGGCGGCAACCGCTGGCTGAACGAGGGGCTGGGCCGGCTCCGTGCGTGAGCGTATGTCGGTTTGAGTTCGAGCGCGTCCTTGCTGCGTTGCCGTTTCTTCACCGCAGAGGATGCGGAGAACGCAGAGAGACGCAGAGGAAGAGGAAAAGGAGCGTTTTCTCGGCAGGCCTCTGCGCCCTCTGCGGTGAAGAACCCGCTTCATCCCGCCCAGAGCCACATCCGTTGCAGGCCGCTGTCGTTGTCCGCGATTCACGCCGTTTTGCGCCCTGCGCAAAACCGGCCAACGCTACCGCGCGACCGCGTTAAATGGGCTCGCGGGCAGGTCTTCGCCGTTGCGAAGATTGCACCCCTCGGGATTGTCCGCCCACGCGTAGCGCACGGAAACCGGCGCGGGGATTTCCGAGTTGCTCACGAGGACACTGTCGCCGTCGATCCGCGCATCTGCCCACCTCCAGCGCTCCGTCGCGCGCGCCAGTCCTGCCTTCGCTTTGTCATCCGTGCGGAACGCGAGCACGGCGGTGTCGAACTTTTCCAGCATTCCCTTCAGCTCGGGCCTGGCGGAAAGCGCCTAGCGGCTCATCCACGCCTGCGCCGTGCTCGCGCCATACGTGCAGGTGAGGATGCCGACCGGCACGTCGAGTTCCCGCTGGAGCACCATGTGGTCGGAAAAGCACGCGGGCAGATGCACGTCGGCCCACGCTTGCGAAGCGAGAAAACAGCAGGCAGACGCGAGGCTGCCAGCGAAGAGCGAAGTCGGGATCATGAGGTGGGAAATGGTGAAGTGGCGACCGCGCTACTTTGCCCTCTGAGATCGCTTTCGTCATTCACCCGATCGGGTTAATCGCCGACCGCGCGCACTTGGAAAGTGCCACGCGGCGGACATGCGACACCGGTTTATAGTCCGCTCGTGGCAACCGGAGGATGGGCTTGTCAGCAGTGTCGTGTGTGCGGTCGTGCAGGGTGCCGATGGCTTCCTCTGGATGGCGACGGCGGAAGGGGTGGCGCGTTTCGACGGAGTGCACTTCATCGGCTTCGATCGCGAACCGGATGCGGCACTCGCGAGGCTGCCTGCCCGAGCGCTTTTCGCGGTGAGCACCGGCGGCGTATGGGGCACGACGGCGCGCGGCGGGCTGCTGCGCTGGCACGGTGGCCAGCTCGCCGCGGTCTGGCCGGAAACCACGGGAGGCACGCCCGCCACGGAGATCGCCGCCGAGAGTGCGAGCAGCGTCGTCCTCGCGCGGGGTGAGGAAACGTTTCGCGTTTCGGGTGAAGGAGCGCCCCATCGCGTCGCGCGTTCGCCCGAGATCGATGTGCTGCTTTTGGATCGGCGGAAAACGCGGCGGTCTGGACCGGATCGAGCACGGGAAAGTGATGCACGTGGAAGTGGGCGACAGCCGGACTGCCCGGCCGGATGGGCTGCTCAGCAGCGAATGCAGCGGCGGATCGCAGCCGGCCGGCTGGCGGGGCCGCGACGGGCGGCTCTGGTTTCCGATGGTCCGCAGCGTGGCGTCGATCCACCCGGATGCGCTCGCGCTGAATGGGCAGGCGCCGCCCGTGGCGACCGAATCGTGCTCGGCAAATGGGCGCGAGCGGGGCGGCGTTCCGGCGCTGCTGCGGGTCGGCCCGGGCTCGGCGCGGCTCGGCTTTCGCTACACGGCGTTGAGCTTTTCCCAACCGGAGAAAGTGAGATTCCGCGTGCAGTTGGAAGGCTTGGTAACGGAGTGGCGCGAATACCGACCGGGGCGGGAAGCGGCGTATGAGCTGGTGCCGCCGGGGCGCTACCGCTTTCACGTCGCGGCGGCGCGACGGCAATCAATGTCGCGCCAGCCGGTTTCGCGACTTTCGGGTTGAGCGATTTTGCGGCGTTCAACGGGACGAACATCGTCGCGGGCAGCACGGTGGCGGGCTTCTACCAGAATACGTATGGCGCGAACTTCGACCTGACGGCGAACACTGTCCTCGCAAACGGCGGGGCTCAACGTGCCGCCACCGTGGTGCGCTTCAATACGCCGACGGCAACCTCGGCGGAACGGCCGCGCCGGTGATCCTGCGTGGCGGCACGCTGGCGCTCGCGGCCGCGAACCGCATCAGCGACGCGGCCTCGCTGGCGCTGAGTTCGGGTGGAGTTTTCAGCACGGGCGGATTTAGCGAAACGCTCGGCGCGCTCACCCTTGGCAGCGATGCGACGATCGATCTCGGCGCGGGCGCTAGCATTCTGCATCTCGCGGATAGCTCCGCGTCGCTTTGGAGTCCGGGCACGCTGACCATTGCCGGCGTGGAGCGGCTCCGCGAGCGGACAGGGCGCGGACCAGATCTTCTTCGGCAGCAGCGCCAATGCGCTCACCGCCCCGCAGCTTTCGCAGATTCGCTTTGCCGATCCGCTCGGATTCGCAGCAGGCACCTACGCCGGGAAGTTCTTGGCAACCGGCGAACTTGTCGTAGCCATCCCGGAACCGGGAAGCGTCGCTCTGCTCTTGAGCGGAGCTGGAACTCTACTCCTGCTGCGCCGCCGTCGTCGCTGAGAGTCAACGGAAGGTGAGCGCACGCGTGGCGGGATCGGCTTTTGCAGCGAGGCGGCGGGTCGTGCAGGCGGCAAATGTATCCTCCGAGCGAAGCTCGGACTGCATATTTATGCCACCTCCGCGATCACACCTTTCGCCAGTCCGCCCTGGAAATTCTCCGGCAGCGGCATCCCGACTTTGTTGACGACGGTCTTCCAGACATTCGCCAGCGGCACGTCTTTCTGCACGAGGTGGCCCTGGTGTTTGATGCCCAAGGCCGAGCCGCCGCAGAGGATGAGCGGGAGCAGATTCGAGTCGTGCGCGCCGAGCCCGCCATTGGTCGTGGCCCAGCTCGCGATCGTATTGTCCAGCAGCGTGCCCGCGCCTTCGCGCACGCCTTTGAGCTTGCCGAGAAAGTAGGCCCACTCAGCCATGTAGAGCGCATCGAGCTCGCGCCAAAAGGTGATCTTGTCCTCCTGCTCGCTGTGGTGCGTGAGCGTGTGGAGATCCCATTTGCTCTGCGTCTGGAAGCGGAAGCAGTGCGCCTCGTCGCCCTCGGTGCGCGGGATGTGCGAGACCACGCGCGTGCTATCCGTCTCGAAGGCCAGCGCGATCATGTCGAACATCAGCCGCGTGTATTCGCGGTAGCCGCGCCCATCACCGGCGATGCGGTCGCGCGGCGAGCCTTGGCCGAAATCCGGCCGCGCGACCTTCGGCTTTGGTCGATCAATCCATTCGCCTTCGACCTTGATCCGGTCTTCGAGGTCGCGGATCGAGGTGAAGTATTGCTCCAGCCGTTCGCGGTCGTCCTTGCCCACGCTGCGCTGAAGGGCGGCGGCTTGCTCGCGGATGGAATCGAGCAGACTGCCACGCTCTGCGAGCGCCTGCTTAGCCTTCGCCAGCGTGTCGTTGGTTTCCTCCCCGAAGAGCTTTTCAAACAGCACCTCCGGCCGGTTCTCGGGCGTGATTGGCGTCTTGTTGCGGCTCCACGAGAGCGTCATCGGAAAGGGGCCACCAAATCCGGTCTCGCGCACCGTGCCGAGCACGAGCGAGGGAAAGCGCGTGGCGCTGCCGTGAAAGGCGGCGAGCTGCTGATCCACCGAGGTCAGCGTTTGCGCGTTTCGCACTGTGTTCATGCCGGTCAGCAGGCAGGAGCAGGAGCCGTGGCCGCCGCTGTAAGCCGTCAATCCCGTCAGCACCGTGCAGTCATTCTTGAAAGGCTCCAGCGGCTTCAGCGACGGCGTCAGCGTGTAGTCGCGTCCGGTGTCCGGCGGCGTGAAGCCGCGGATTTCCAGGCCCAGTCCCCAGTAGGTGAACATCGCCCGGCGCGGGATTTCGCCCGCCGCCATCGAGCCGGCGGTCGTGATGTTTTGCGCATTCGCGCTCATCGCTTCCAGCCACGGCAGGGCGACGGATGCGCCGATGCCTTTGAGGAAAGTGCGGCGGCTGAGGCGCCATTGATTCGCTTGGATGTTCATTGGGAAAGGGTGCGCTATTTGGAGGTGAAAAATGGACTGGCGACCGTGGCTTGGATCATCTCCTGAAGCCCGAACTCGTGCTGCGCGGCCTGCGCGATGATCCCTTCCACCGCCACGTGGTCGCCGTAGCCGATGGGGCGGCCGAGCGCGTAGCAAAGCAGCTTTTCGGCGAAGCCTTTGATGAAGCGATCCTTCTCCGCGAGCAGTGCCGCTTTGTATTCCCGCACGCTGAAAAACTCGCGTCCGCCGGGCAGATGGCCGCTCACATCCAGCGGCGGATCTTCCTGCCGTCCGCTCATCCCTTCGCCGTTCTGGCGGTCGCGCCATGAGCCGGTGGCGTCGTAGTTTTCCAGCGCCAGGCCGAAGGAATCGACGCGGTCGTGGCAGCTCGCGCAGTTCTCCGAAAGCCGGTGCTGCTCCAGCCGCGCCCGCACGCTGAGGTTCTTTCCTTTGATCGCCGGGAGGTCGCCCGCATTCGGCGGCGGCGGCGGCACGGGTTGATTCCAGAGCGTGTCGAGCACCCACGTCGCGCGGCGCACCGGCAGCGTGCGGGTGCCATCGGCGAGGAAGGTCAGGATGCCCGCCATGCCGAGCACGCCGCCGCGGCGCGCATCGGCAGGCGCGGCGACGCGGCGGAACTCGTCCCCACGCACGCCGTCGATTCCGTAGTGCTTCGCGAGCCGCTCGTTGATGACGAGGAAGTCGCTTTCCAGAAAGCAGGTCAGCGGCAGATCGCTGCGCAGCACTTCGCTGAAGAACTCCAGCGGTTCGCGCCGCGAGCTGTCGCGCAGCGCGTCGTCGTATTGCCGATACACGTCGCGATTCGGCGGCGTGCCATTGTCGAAGTTCCGCACGCTGAGCCACTGGCCGGCAAAGGAGCGGACAAACTCGCTCGCTTTCGGATCGGCGATCATGCGCGCCACTTCGCCGCGCAGCACCGCC
>CAXSDZ010000219.1:0-8086 GCA_964235505.1 uncultured Chthoniobacteraceae bacterium | reverse complement strand
TCGCCCCGCTGCCCTGTAGTGATCAAGCCATCCTGCCCGACCTTCGCGGCAGACTCATTGGTGGTGAGGAAGAGCGCCGTGTCCGTGACATCGCGGTCTGTGCCATCGGAGTAATGCGCGCGGACGGTCATGTTGAACTTCTGTCCCGGGCTTTCGAGCACGAGCTTCTTCGGCAGAATCTCCAGGCTGGTAGGTTTTGCCACATCCGCCGCGTCATTCGGCGCTCCTGCCTGCAGCCAGCGGAGCAGCGTGCCGTAGAGTTCACTCCCTTTCTCGAACTTCTTCCCGCCCGTGTGCGGCGCTTCGCCGTCAGCCTTTGTGAGAAGCATCGAATCCTCCGGCACAGCAAGATTGATCCGCCGCCCCGGCAGTTCGCGCGTGATTCGGAAATGATCCACTTCGGGATCAAATCCCCAGAGCGAAAGCTTGAATCCATCCTGTCCTCGCGCCGCGCCATGGCACCGGTTGCACTCGGCCTTCATGAAGACCGGCATGACATCGAGCCGAAAGGAAACCGCTCGGTCGGTCTGCGCCTGCTCTACCTTCACCGGCACCTCAGCAGACTTCCCTTGCCACTCTACCTTCAAAGTAGTCAGGCCATCTGCAACCGGCGTGACCACCGCCTTGTCGATCTTAGCTTTGGACGCGTCCGCAAGGCTGAACTTTGCCTCCGCGGTCACGTCGCGATGCACTCCATTCGCTTCGGTGACGCGCACGACGACTGACTGCTTGTCGCGCGAAGTTGTCAGATTGACCTCGCTCGGGAAGACATCGAAGGCAGCAGACGAGTCAATTGCGGCAGACGCAGCGCCAGTGCATAGGGCAAGCAGGCCGGCGGTAAGGCTGTGTCGAAGGTGAAGTGAACGCATAAGTGGGGAGGTAGAGTAAAATGCGACTATTTAGCCGGCTCGTTCTTGGCGACCGTGCCTTTGTCCACGCGGAGCACGCCGCCATTGGCAAAGGTCGAGGTCATTTCTTCGCCGTTTTTCATTAGCTTGAACTGACAAACAAGTTGCTTGTGCTGACCCGCCTGCGCATCGGGCGCGGCCTTCACCGTGAACTTGGCTTCGGCGTCGTCCTTGGTAATCTCCTGCTCTTGCGCGGTGCAGCCTTGTGGCAGACCCTGCAAGGTGACTTTCGCTTTACCTTCAAAGGGTGCCTTTTGCTCAAGCGCCACCTTCACTGTGGTGGTATCGCCTTGGTCCACAAAGGTGCGCTGGACTTTGCCGGCGACAAACGGCGCCGCAACTTCAAGGTCAGCGAGCTGAGTGCTGATCCAAACGGGGCCTTTGCCAAAGTCGGCGCTGCCCACGACGCAAATCTTCCAGATCTGCAACGCCGCTTTGTCATTCGCGCTGATGGTCAGGGTTCCTTCGTTTTGGCCTTCCGGGATATTTACAGTGCCTGGCGAACCAATGCCCGGCGGTGCATAGAGTAATGCCATCGCGATCGGCCCTTTGAAGTCTCCCGAGCGCTCGACCTTCACCTTTAGGTTCATCGACCCGTTTTGCAGGATCGGCACTTTCGGCTGCTCCAATGTAAGCTTCACAGGCGCTTCTTCGATTACTGCGACCGTCAACTTGTCTTCCCGAATGCTGTAGAAGGCTTTTTGGTTGCCGTTCTCCGCTACATCCACATCGTGCCGCACTTCGCTTGGCACGGCAGGTCCGTCCTTTGGCGGCTCCGTCAGTTTAGCCTGAATAGTGAATGCTTTCGCGGCGGGCTCCGATTCCGCCGCGGCTTCAAATACCATGGGGATGGTATCTACAGCCTTGTCCACCTTCCCTATCTCAGACTTCACGCCAGACGGAAGATCCACGGACGCCAGCTCCAAGTCGCCGCCAATATCGCCGCGCTTCACTCGGACAAGCGTCGCATAGCGGTTGCCTCTTGGCACTACGACCGCCCTGCGCTCTTGCGAAGAGTTGATGACCATTTCCGGCAGCCACACGGTTACCTGCGGCTGCACCGGCATGATCTCGACGCGATAAGTGAAAAGCGGGCCGCCGCGGCCGAGCTGATCCTTTACCGAAGCGTAGAAGTCACCATCCGCCGGCGCACTCCAGCGGAGGTGCGAATCCATCTGCCCGTCATCGTCGTTCTGCTGGATCTGGCTGCCCTTGGCATCGTGGATGGAAAGGACGCTATCGAGCGGCGAACGGAGCTGGCGCGCGAAGACGCTGAGGTTATACGCCTGCCCCTTTTTCGCAGTGAACTTGAAGAAATCCACGTCCCCTTTTTCCTCGATGATGCCGTTGAGCGCGATTGGCAAGAGGTCCGCTCCCGGCGTGGCCTTCGCCCATTCGTTGTTCGGCTCGGCTTCGAGCACGTTTGGGCAGGCGGAGACGCGCAGGAGATTCGGCGTCGGCGCAGGTTGATCCTTGTCGGAAAATACCTCGAACTTCTCCTCCGGCTGCCCCGGCAGTTTGACGGATTTTTCCATCACCCCTGCCGAGTCACCGATCAGCTTCACTGCGAGTTCCTCGCCCGCTGGCCCGCCCGCAGGATACACAGCGAGCGGCCGCGCAAAGGAGCCGAGGTGCAGCACATATTCGCAGTCGCCTTGCCCTGCGTTGGTCGCTTCTTTGATGGCGACGAGGTATTTCCCATCCTCCGGCGCGAGGATGCTGGCTACAGGATCCTGCCGGCCAAAAGCGGTGTCATCCACCTCCGCGAGCAGGGTTCCGTCGGCTTTGGCGATGGTGATGGAGGGATCGTAAATCTGCTGCGTTTGCAGCTTTGCCCCGATCACTTCCGCGGTGATCCGCTGGCCCTTTTTCGCCTCCACTTCAAAGCGGTCCTGATCCTCATTTTGCGTCCGCCCATAGATGGTCGTGCCGAGGGGAACGATTTGCGCCTTGGCCGGCGGCTCGTCCTTGGTCGGCTCCACCTCGGCGACGACAGGAAACGGCGACACAAAGAAGAGCTTCAGATCCGCCACGCCGGTCGCGGTGATCGCGCGGAAGGAGTGCTCGCCGAGCCGCGCATCCGCCGGGATTTTGATCTTCGCTGTCAGCTTGCCCGCCTCGGCCTTTACGATCGTGGTTTCAAAACCCGGCGCATCGAAGAGCAGGCTTTTGGCGTCGGCCAGATTGCCGCCTTTGCACTCCACCTCGATCTCCGTGCCGCGCTGGCCCACGGCGGGAAAGGTATGGTTCACACGAGGCGACCCCGCAAAGGCCGAGCCGGCCGCGAAGACACACGCTGCGCTGGCCCACCGCCATCTTAACCGCAGAGGGCGCGGAGAACGCAGAGGGGCGCAGAGGATGGAAGAGGAGGAACGCATGCGGAAAAGGGAATCATAGCTGGGCCTGCACGAAGACGCGGAAGTTCACTGAGCACCACACCCTCCAGCCCACCTCTGCGGCCCTCTGCGTTCTCCGCGCCCTCTGCGGTGGAAAAGCCGTGGCGTGGCGACGGATCCCGCCCAGAAAATCAGGCTAGAAGCTCCTGCACGACTTCGCCGTTTTTGACGATGTCGATTGGCCGGTTGCCCGGAGCCATGAGCTTCTTCGCTGGACTGATACCGAGCTGGTTATAGACCGTCGCAGCCATGTTCTCGACGGTAAGCGGATCGCTGTCCGGCTCGGAGCCTGTCGGGTCAGACGCGCCATACACAAGCCCGCGCTTGAATCCACCGCCGGCGAAGACGACCGAGAAGACGCGCGGCCAATGGTCGCGACCCGCGTCTTTGTTGATCTTCGGTGAGCGGCCAAATTCCGAGGTCACCATGACCATCGTCTTGTCCAGCATCCCGCGCCGATCGAGGTCGGTGACGAGCGCCGCAAACGCTTGATCGAATTTCGGCAACTGCGTCTCCATCGATTTGGCGATGTTTGCGTGGTGATCCCACCCGCCAAAGGTCATCGACACAAAGCGCACACCGCCTTCCACCAGCCGCCGAGCCATCAGCATCCGCTGACCCGCTTCATTCTGGCCATACTCCTCGCGGATCGGCTCCGGCTCGGCCGCGAGATTAAACGCCTCGCGCGCCTGCTGCGAGGAGACCAGGCCGTAGGCGGACTGATAAAAGGAATCCATCGCCGTGAGCGCATCGCTCTTCTCGAGCGAGCGGAAATGCTCATCCACCGTGCCGAGAATCGTGCGGCGGCGCTCGAACCGCTCCGGCGTGATGCCGCTGGCCATGTTCAAATCGCGCACGGCAAAGCCCTTGCTCGCTGGATCGCCACCGAGCGAAAACGGCCCGTAAGCCGTGGAAAGGTAGCCCGTCGCCGCGAACTCATTTGGCACGCCGGGGATGCACACGTAAGGCGGCAGGTTGTTGCGCGAGCCGAGCTCGTGCGAAACGACCGAGCCCATGGAAGGATACTGGAGCGCGGGCGATGGCCGGTAGCCGGTGAACATGTTGTGCGTGCCGCGCTCGTGCGCCGCCTCACCGTGCGTCATCGAGCGGACCACCGTGATCTTGTCGGCGATCTTCGCCGAGTGCTGCATGTGCTGGGAAAACTTCACGCCCGGGATCGCCGTGTCCACCGTGCCGAGCGGGCCGCGGTATTCGATCGGCGCGAGCGGCTTCGGATCCCATGTCTCCTGGTGCGCCGAGCCGCCGGGCAGGAAGATATGGATGAGCGATTCCGCCTTAGGCGCAATGGTCTCGGCCAGCGCGCCGACTCCTGCTTCGCCCCCGCGCAGCTTCAGAAAGTTGCCGAGCGAAAGCCCAAGCCCGCCGACGAGACCGACGAAAAGAAACTCGCGCCGCGATTGGCGGCGGAAATGCGCCGGGTCTTGATACCAGGTGACAGGCTGAAGATCGCTCATAAGGGGAGGTGCGGTGGTGCGGTGAGGTGGTTTTTGGAGGGAAGCGCGGGGGCGCGAGAGTGTTGCCTCGTTTTTCTTCGCGTCAACTGGCAGGCAGGCGAATGGGCTCGCCCTTTCTGCACCGAGTCGCATCGGAACCGTCGGCTCTGGCAGGGAGAATCGGGCGGGGCTCCCCTTCTTAGGACCTATCCGAATCACTGGGCGCCTTGCTCTTCGTTTTTTTTCTTCATCCTCATCTGCTTCCCTGTGTCGCCGAGAGGAAGATGAAGATGAGGAAGAAGACGAAGAGGGTTTTTCGGACGGGCTCTGAGGATAAAGATCGGAACGCCCCCCGGCGCGGGCACCTTCCGCGACCCCGCCGCTGTTTTGCGCTGCGATGCTGCGCTGCGCTCCAGTCCGTGTTTTATTCCGCCCCCATGTCCACGCCTGAATCACCCGCACACGCCGAGTTGAAGCTGCTCGGCCGCTCGGACCTGCGCTTTCCCGACACGCCCTCCGCCGACATCCTCGAGACGTTTGAAAACCGCTACCCGCAGCGCGATTACCTCATCCGGTTCGACGCCGCGGATTTCACCTCGCTCTGCCCGATCACCGGCCAGCCCGATTTCGCGAAGCTCCAGATCGAATACGTCGCCGGCCAACGCTGCATCGAGACGAAGTCGCTGAAGTTCTACCTCGCTTCGTATCGCAACTGCCCGAGCTTCAACGAAGAAGTGACCAACCGCATCCTCGACGACCTCGTCGCCGCGTGCGCGCCGCGGCGGATGACGGTGCATGGCGAGTTCGCCTCGCGCGGCGGGATTTGCGTGACGGTCGTGGCGAGCTACGAGGGGGTGAACAGTGGAAAGTGAAAGTGGAATGGCTTGGCGAAAGCTCCGCACGTTGAAAGCGGCATGTCACTTTCACTCTCACTTTCCACTCCGATGAAAGCGGTCGTCCTCCTCAGCGGCGGCATGGATTCCGTCGCCGCGCTCTACGACACGCACGAGCGGCAGGAAGTTGCCGCGGCGGTTTCCTTCCACTACGGCGCGAAGCACAACGATCGCGAGCTGCCCTTTGCCCGCTGGCACGCGGAGCGGCTCGGCATTGCGCACCTCGTCGTGCCGCTTCCATTCATCGGGGAAACCTTCACCTCCGATCTGCTGCGGAGCGGCGGCGAGGTGCCGAAAGGCCACTATGAGGAAGAAATGATGAAGCAAACCGTCGTGCCCTTTCGCAATGGCATCCTGCTCGCCATCGCGGCGGGCCTGGCGGAAAGCCGCGGCGCGGAGGCGCTTGTCATCGCCGCACACGCCGGGGATCACGCGATCTATCCGGATTGCCGGGAAGAGTTCATGCAGGCGATGGGCACCGCGATCCGGCTTGGGACCTACGCAGAGGTGGCGCTGCTCCGCCCGTTCATCGCCATGACCAAAAGCGGGATCGCCGCGCGCGGACATGCGCTCGGCGTGAACTTCGCGCAGACCTGGTCGTGCTACGTCGGCGGCGAGCGGCACTGCGGCGAATGCGGCACGTGTGTGGAGCGGCGCGAAGCCTTCCTCCTCGCCGGCCTCGCCGACCCGACCGACTACGCCAGCCTCGCCCCGCTCCCGCCGAGGCCACGCTGAAGGATGATGGGCTCGGATCGGGAGTCGCTCGGATCGGAAGTCGCGAAGCGACGGCCAGAGAATAGCCCAGTGCTTCAGCGCTGGGTTCCCGCACCAAGGGCACAAGTTGCGGAGCGACGAAAGAAAACGCCCGCGGCAGCTCTTCCGTCGCTCTGCGACTGGTAGGGTCCTAATCTGGAAACCCGGAAGCCAAGAAAAAGCGGTCGCGCAGGGAGCCGCATCCTGGTTTCCTGGCTTCCAGATTCAAATCAGGACACTGCCCTGCGACTCGCCGCTTTGCCATTCCTGACCCAGCACTGAAGGTGCTGGGCTACTCTCTTTTCGTCGCTTCGCGACTCTTTGCTGGCCGGGGGCAAACTCGCGAACGATTGGCATTCAGCCCTCGTGGCTGCACCTGCGCCGACCAGCAGCGCTTCCTTGCGCAGCCGCCGCGTGCCGCACTCGCGAAATCCCTTTCGCCATGCACCACGACGCTCCGCTTCCTTCCCGCCGCAACTTCTTCGGTCGCCTCGGCCTCGCCAGCGCCGCCGCGCTCCTCGGCGGACGGCTCTCGCAACCCGAAACAACCGCCGCCGAATTCGCCGATCTGCCCTCCCCGGAAAACCTCACCGGCAAAGGCGAAATCCCGCGCCGCAGATTCGGCAAAACCGACGCCGTCGTTTCCGCGCTCGGGCTGGGCGGCCACACCTTCGCGCAGGCAAAGACGCCCGAGGAATCCATCCGCATCGTGCAAGAAGCGGTCGAGGGCGGGATCACCTTTCTGGACAATGCGTGGGAATACCACGAAGGCCGCAGCGAAGAGCTGATGGGCCGCGCGCTTGCCGAAGGAAAGCTGCGCGACAAAGTGTTCCTCATGACCAAGCTCTGCTCGCATGGCCGGGACAAGAAGGTGGCCATGCAGCAGCTCGAAGAATCGCTGCGCCGTCTCCGCACCGATCACCTCGACCTCTGGCAAATCCACGAGGTCGTCTATGAAAACGACCCCGAGCGGCACTTCGCACCGGGCGGCGCGACCGAAGCGCTGCTGGATGCGAAGCAGCAAGGCAAGGTCCGCTTCATCGGCTTCACCGGCCACAAGTCGCCCGCCATCCATCTCAAGATGCTGGCGCACGATTTCCCGTTCGACTCCGTGCAAATGCCGCTTTCCGGCTTCGACGCGCACTTCCGCTCATTCCAGCGCGAAGTGCTCCCGGTGCTGCTCCAGCGCGGCATCGCGCCGATCGGCATGAAGAGCCTCAACGGCAATGCCGAAGCGGTGAAGAAAGGCGTGATTCGCCCCGAGGACGCGATCCGCTACGCCATGAGCCTGCCCGTTGCGGTGACCGTCAGCGGCATGGATTCCTTGGAAATCCTGCGCAAAAACATCAAGACCGCCCGCGAGTTCACGCCGATGTCGCCGCAGGAAATGGAAGCCTTCCGCAAACTCTGCGCGCCGGACGCGGGCGACGGCCGCTTCGAGCTCTACAAGACCAGCATCCGCTTCGACGGCCCGCCCGGCCGCGAGCAGCACGGCTTTCCTTCGCAGAAGGAAATCGGCGCGTGAACCCGCGCTCTACGCCCCCCACTTACCCCAGCTTGATCTTCTCCAAATCGAAAAACTGCGTGCCGGAGTTCAGGCCGTAGTAGCGCTCGGGATGGCAGGTGAGGATGATGATTTGGAGCTGTGTCTGGGCCAGTTCTTCAAAGACAGAAAGCATGCG
>CAXSDZ010000218.1:0-8119 GCA_964235505.1 uncultured Chthoniobacteraceae bacterium | reverse complement strand
GAGGGTGCGGCTGAGCGCCTTTTTTTCCCGCTCGATTGTCGTCGTCCGCAGCACGGAAAGCAGCCCGGCTTCGTCGCCAGCGCCTGCACCGAGCTTCGGCAGGGCCGCGATGGCGTAGCGCCGGATTTTCTCGGCAGGATCCTGCAGCAGCCGCTGGAGCCACGCTCTCGCTTCCGCTTTTTGCGCGCTGCTGCCGGACTCCGAAAAGACGACGCCCACGGCGCGAACCAGTGCAACGTGCGCGAAGCGTTCCGCGGGATCAGCGCGGTCGAAGCGCGGCACTTCTGCCTCCCAGAGCTGCTCGCACGACAGGCACCGGAGTTGTTGGTAAAGCTCCTTCGTGGCGTTCTTTTCTCCGCTTTTCATGAGGAGCACGAAAGCTGATCCACGGCGAAAAGGCGAACGCTGCGTCAGCGGCGCGTGAAGCGATCAGCCCGCCACGAAGCCGCAGCGTAGTCGCATGCTTCCCGCGCGCTTTGAGGGACGAGGAGGATCGCGAATTCATCCGTTGCTACGTGTGCCCTTGCGCCGCTCTCACTGCGCCGGACTCAGCTCGTAGCGATGCGGCGCGGGCTGGTTTGCTTGATAGATCTGGTCATCGAACTCCTTCACCTTCGCGATGAGTGCATCCACGCGCGGCTGGAATTCGCCGAGCCATTTTTCAAAGGCCTCCTTGCGTGTGGCGAGGTCAGGCGCGTTTTCTCCCAGTGCTTTGTTGAGATCATTGCGCTTGCCTTTCAAAGCGCCCCACTGGTCGCGCAGCGGATGCACGGCCTGCTCATTCCGCGCCTTGTTCAGCAGCGCCACGTTCAGCGCTTGCTGATACTCCGGCGTCTTTTCATTTCTCTCCAGCTCCACGCCCGCGGCGAGCTGGGCGGAGGAGTAGGCACCCACCGGAGCTCTGTCGATTTGCAGCTCATATCTTCCCGGCGGCAGATGGCGCACGATCAGCTTTTCATTGGAAAAGCGGTGCCCGGCCGTCACGAGCTTGAAGCCCTCTGACGCATCCGGCGGCAGCACCCAAGGGAGTGCGGCGGCGGTGAAGGTGAAGCTCAACGTGCGGCCTTCCTTTTTCACGGTGCCGATCGTGCCGCCCTGCACATGCTGGGGATGATCGCCGAGGTCGCCGTCGATGCTGATAAGCGACACGCGGCTCCGTGGCGCCATGTCGGCGATCACTGCGGCCGCCATCACTACCTGCCCGGTCGGACCGGGATGCACGGCGTCCTGGATCATGGTCCACTTCGGATCCTTCGCGCGCTGCTCAAGCGTGAGGTTGTTCAGCGGCGAATACATATCGACGAACCCGAGCCCGCGCACTTGCGCCTGCTCGCGCAGCCAGGCGCCGTAGAGGGCGAGCACGCCATTGTAATAGGTATCGCGCGGCTCCTGCGTGTGGTTCGCCAGCCGCGCCGCGCGGGCGTCGTGCATCGTCGGCGTCATCGGAATCGCGGTCGCGCCGATCGCGGCGATGCGGTCGAGCACGGCTGCCATGTCGCGCTGATACGCGTCGAAGATCCCCTGGTCGTAGCCCTTGTAGCCGCCGTCGTTCATGCCGAGCAGCACGGTGACGTAGCGCGGCTTCCACGCGGCTACGTCTTCATCGAAACGCTGGAGCGCATTCGCCGCCCGATCGCCGCCCACGCCGGCATTGTGAAAGTGCAGACGCAGCTTCGGGTAGCGGGTGAAAAAGTAATCCTCCACATACTGCGTGTAGAGGCACTGGTGCGTGATGGAATCGCCGAGGAAAACGAGGGTGTCGCCGTCTTTGAACTCGATCTCGCCGACCAGCGGCTTCTGAGCTGGCGGCGCGGGGGCGGCGAGCGGCTGCTGAGCCCACGCGGGGGCGGATGTGAGCACAGCAGCAACAGCGAGAAGAACGCTACGGAGGGGATGGGTCATGGGCCGGTGAGCGTTTCACTTCCGCCTTCGCAGGCAAAGAAATTTTGAGCGCCGGTCACGAAGCGCTGTCACAGGTCACCCATCTTTTGCATGAGCCCGCGACGCCTGCACCTCCGAGCCATTTTGGCCGCGCTTCTCGTCCCGCTCTTCAGCCTCGGGACACAGGTGGCCCGTGCGCAAGCCGATCCCGCTGCGGAGCCCGCTGTCCTCGCCGTCAGCAAGGCCATGCCGGCAGTCGTGAACATCAACACCGAACGGGTGATCAAGCGCACCGTCCGCGACCCGTCGGACGAGATGTTCTACCAGTTCTGGGGCCGGCAGGCGCCGGCGCGCACGCTGCGGCAAAAGGTGCAAAGCCTCGGATCTGGTTTTCTGGTCGATCCCGCTGGCTTCATCGTGACGAATGAGCACGTGGTCGAGCGCGCGGAAGGATTGAAGATTTCCGTCACTACCGCCGATGGAAAGACCTACAACGCCCGCTACATCACCGGCGCGCCGGAGTCCGATCTGGCATTCATCAAGATCGAAAGCAAAGCGCCGCTGCCCTTCATCGATCTGGAGGACATCTCGCCAAATCTGCTCGCGCAAACCGTGCTCGTGCTGGGAAATCCGCTCGGCTACGGGTCGTCTGTCGCGCGCGGTATCCTCAGCGCGAAAGGGCGCGCGATCACCGTTGAGGAGATGGAATACAAAGACCTGCTCCAGACAGACGCTGCGATCAATCCCGGCAATTCCGGCGGACCGCTGATCGATCTTTCCGGGCGGCTCGTAGGCGTTTCTTCCGTGAAAATGGCCTTCACTCCGCAAGGCGTGCCGACACAGGGAATCGGCTTCGCGATTTCCGCCGACACGGTCCGCGCGAAAGTGGTGGAGTTTAAAAAACGAGCGGCCGATCCGAAGAGCACTCCGCGCAAAGCACCGGAATCCCAATCGCTCGCCCGGCAGTTCTTCGGCGTGCAACTGCAGGATCTCACCAAGGAGCTAAGTGAAACCTTTGGCTACGAGGCAGGTTCCGGTGTGCTGATCGCCGAAGTCGATCCGCGCAGTGCGGCGGAAGAAGCCGGCATGAAGCGAGGCCTTGTCATCCATCAAGTCGGTCGCTATGAAGTCACGTCCGCAAAGCAGATCGAAGAGCTGCTCGCACCGGTAAGCACCGGGTCCGTCGTGGACTTCTCCGTGGGGGCCGCGCGACGTGTGCGCGGGCAGGCCCAACGGCAATTCCAGACTGTCTCACTTACCGCACGCTGACCTTGGAAAAGCTCAAGCTTTCCGGCTACGAATGATATCGATCGCACGGATAGAAGAGAAGATGCCGCACTTAGACCCAAGTTACATTGCTTTGCCGACATCAGCGGAGCGATTGAACGCTAGCAGCGCAGCGAACAGCGTATACATTTTCCAAATTGGATAATGATTTATCTTTCAGGCCTGCACTCTGATAGCGCATTGCGCAGTTATTCCTATCCGTCCCATCCGCGTCATCCGCGTCATCCGCGTTTGAAAAACCTTTCAGCCCCTCCATCCGAAGTATGATCAAAGTAGAGAACCTCACCAAAAAATATGCGGGCTTCACCGCGATCGACCGCATTAGCTTTGAAGTCGCCAAAGGTGAAATCGTTGGCTTTCTCGGGCCAAATGGCGCGGGCAAAAGCACGACCATGCGCATCCTCACCGGCTACATGCCGGCCAGCAGCGGACGTGCAAGCATCGCAGGCTTCGACGTCTTCGAGCAATCACTCGAAGCGCGCCGCCACGTCGGCTATCTCCCGGAAAACACGCCGCTATATCACGACATGCGCGTGAATGAATATCTCCGCTATCGCGCAGCCCTGAAAGGCGTGCCGGGCAGCAAAGTCAAAGAGCGCGTCGGCGATGTCGTTGAGCTGTGCAACCTGCGGGAAAAGGAGCGCGCCATCATCGGCACGCTTTCCAAAGGACAGCGCCAGCGCGTCGGCCTCGCCGATGCGCTCGTGCATGATCCAGACCTGCTGATCCTCGACGAGCCGACCATCGGCCTTGATCCCAATCAAGTGCGTCAAGTGCGCGAGTTGATCAAGAATCTTGCAACTAGGAGAACCGTGCTTATCTCCACGCACATCCTGCCGGAAGTTGAGATCATGTGCTCACGCGTGATCGTGGTGCATAAAGGCAAGATCCGCGCCGCCGATACGGCGGAGAACCTTCTGCGCTCTTACCGCTCCACCGGGAATGTGCGGTTGGAAGCGCGCGGGGTCGGTGCGGATGCGCGCGAGACCTTGTCACGCGTCCTGGGAGTGAAGGACGTGACGGAGGAAAAAGACGGTGAGTATTCCATCTTTCAACTGCGAACCGACGCAAACTCCGACCCAAGCGAAGAAGTGATGCGTCTCGCGGTAGAGCAGCGCTGGGGTGTCCGGGAGCTGATGCGCCGCCGCGCCACCTTGGAAGATGTGTTTGTGGATCTGACCCACTCGGATAGTTGACTCCCTATCTTCGTCTGTTTCTTCATCTTCATCTTCATCTTCCCCCTTCAGAGCGCGGAATAGATGCGGAGGGAGAAAGATGAAGATGAAGAAATAGACGAAGACGCGTTTCGCGCAGCGACACGCAATTAAACTCCCAACCCTTTCCTTGAAACTAAATCCTTCCTGATGAGAACCTTTCTGATCCTTCTCACCCGCGAGCTGAAGAGCTTCTTCTACTCGCCGATCGCCTACGTGGTGCTCTTCTACTTCCTGCTGCTCATGGGCTTCAATGCCTGGGCGCTGATCTCAGTCATGAACGGCTACCCCGTTGAGACTACGATCGTGCAGCAGTTCTTCGAGGGTGCGTTGTTCTGGTTTCCTTTTGTGCTCACCTTCCCGCTCATCACCATGCGCGTCTTCTCGGAAGAGTTCCGCATGGGCACGATTGAAACTCTGACCACCGCCCCCGTGCAGGACTGGCAGATCATCCTTTCAAAGCTTTTCGGCACGTTCTTCTTCTCGGCGCTGCTGCTGGTGCCGAGTCTTGTCTTCTTTGCGATGTTTTCCCGCATCAGCGGACACGCTACTGCGACGGCAACTGGCGCATACTGGACGACTTATCTGCTGCTCATGCTGATCGGCCTTTTCTACTGCTCGATCGGCTGCCTCGCCTCTGCGCTCACGAAAGACCAGATCAACGCGGCAATGGTCAGCTTTACCACGATCACGCTGCTGCTTTTCCTTGGCTTCATCTTCGACATCACCGGAGTAACCAGCCCGGCCGCGCGCGAGTTGCAAAGCTATATCTCGCCCATCAACCACATGCGCGATTTTTCCAAAGGGATCATCGATTCACGCCCGGTTGTCTTCTATCTTTCGATGGCGACCCTCGTCACATTCTTCACCTTCCAAGTCTTTCAGTATCGTAAGTGGAAAGCCTAGTCCCACCCCGGCAACCTTTCCGTTTTTTCTGCCATGTCCGAACCGACCACTACCTCGCCCGCGCCTGCGGACCCGATCTCTGCCAAGCCCGAGCCTAAAACGATCCGCATCAAGCGCCTGCAGATCGGTGTGAACGTGCTCGTTCAAACGCTCATCGTCTTGGTGCTGCTGTTGATGCTGAACTACCTTTCATTCCGCCACTTCAAGCGTTGGGACTACTCCCGCGACCAGCAATACGCACTTTCCTCACAGACCAAGAATCTGCTTACCTCGCTGAAGAAGCCGATCCAATCGATCATCTTCTTCTCGACTGCCGCGGAGATTGCTCCCGATCTTAGCAACCTGCTGCGAGAGTATGAGTTTGCCTCCGGCAAGAAGTTCACCGTGGAGATCGTCGATCCCTACCGCAACCTCACTCGTGCGCAGGAGCTCGCGACCAAGTATAAGATCCGCGAGAATGATAACATCGTGATCCTTGACTACGGCGGAAAGAACAAGTTTGTGAACGCCGCAGACATGGCGGAGTTCGATATGCCTGATCAGATGCAGATGATGATGGGGCAGGCGCAGCCCAAGCTGAAGGCATTCAAGGGCGAGCAGGCAATCACCAGTGCGTTGCTGGAACTTACCTCCGAGCGGGCTAACAAGTTCTACTTTGTGACCGGGCACGGCGAGCCGGAGACTGGGGCAAAGAATATCACGGCTTTCCAAGAGTTGCTGAAGCGGCAGAACATCGAGAATGCGCCGTTGAGCCTGCTGAATGTCAGCACAGTCCCGGAGGATGCGCGAGGTCTGGTCATTGCTGGCCCGAAGACAGACTTTTCCGAGCTGGAAATGAAGCTTCTCAGCGACTACTGGGCGAAGAATGGGCGTCTCTTTGTGATGCTCAACGCTGCCACGAAGACTCCGCGACTTGACGCTTTCCTTTCGGAACAAGGCATCACTCCGCAGGGAGATGTCGTCATGCGGAATGGCACCTTCCTTTCCATGGGTGAGGGTGGCGCGCCGAAGATGGTAACGCAGGCCACGCCGCAAGCCGTTTTCCTGGTGCTCGACAGCAAAACTCCGGTGACGAGAGATCTTGAAACGCTAAGCAAGCAATTCCTTGGGATGACGGAATCGCTCGCGGTAGATCAGGCAAAAGCCGGAGCCGCCCGGGTCCGAGTGACACCGCTGCTGCAATCAGGAGAAGGCGCGTGGGGTGACGTCGATCCGGTGATAGAAGGCCAGCGCTCGTTCTTCGATCCGAAGAAGGATCATCAAGGCCCGCTGACGCTGGCGGCAGCCGCGGAAAAGGGTGGGATGGAAGATAACCGCGTCAAGGTAGAGACTGCCCGGTTGGTGGTGGTGGGCAATTCGGAGATGATCACAGACAATGGCTTCCGGGCATCGGAAGGTGTCTCAGGTTCCTTTGCGTTGAATGCGTTGAACTGGCTGCTTGATCGCGAAGAGGCAACTGGCATTCCGCCCAAGGAAAAGAAGACTTCAACCTTCAATTTAGATTCCAGGCAAATGCGTAACATTTGGCTGACCACGCTGCTGCTTATCCCCGGCATTGTAGCGCTGCTCGGCATCGGCACTTACTACACGCGCCGCGCTTAACTGCATTCCCTTCTTTCTGCTCCTTCTTTCGCTATGAAATCGAAGCACACTCTTCTGCTGCTCCTAGTCGCCGGCGGGCTCTTTGCCTACATCTGGTTTGTGGAGCGCCACGGCAAAACTTCTCGCGAAGCGGACGAACAGGCAAGCCATCTGGTCCAGGTCGATCGCGATAAGACGGACGCGATCTCGATCAAGAATGCCGAGTCCAAAATCGAACTCCGCAAGCGAGATGGCAATTGGTTCCTTGAGGAGCCGGTGAAGGATCGCGCGGACTCCCAGTCAATTACCCAGCTCTTCACCACGATCGAAACGCTGCGCCACGCGGCGACCATCGACCCCGAGGCAAAGGACGTGGACAAGAAGATCACGAAGGAGTCCGGCGTGGAGGACTCGCAGGTGAAGGTATCTTTCCGGGGAGGTGACAAACCGGTGGAGATCACGCTCGGAAAGGAAGCCGCTGTGGAAGGCAAAGTCTATGCGCGTATCCAGGGGCAGAAGACGCTTTATGTGATTGGCAATGAGTTGAAGAATCAGATTGGGAAAAAGGCGGACGACTTTCGGGATAAGAAGCTTGCAGACTTAACCGCGCAGCAGATTCAGAAGGTCTCCGTGAAGAGTCCCGCGGGAGAGATGGAGCTGGAGAAGAAGAACAATCATTGGTCAATCTCCAAGCCGCTACAGGCGCGCGGTGATGACTCGAAAGTGGGCGACTTGGTGGCACAGGCGAGCAATGCGCGCATCGATCAATTCATCTCGGATCAAAACCTTGCAGAGTATGGTCTGGCGGAACCGCGTGGCACGGTCACTTTCACTGTCGAAGGCAAAGAACAACCGGTCGTCCTGCAAATCGGCGCGAATCCGAAAGACGAAAAAGACAAGGACAAGACCTATGTGAAGCTATCCACCCGCGACACTGTGGTGCTGGTGCCGAAAGCTTCTGTGGAAAAGCTACTGGAGACCCGGCCCAATGATCTCCGGGACCGCAACCTGGCGCGAGTGGAAGGCGACATCGTCGATCGCATCACGATCGAGCCTGCGGGCAGGGAGAAGCTGGTGCTGGCGCGCAAAGGCGAAGGCTGGGTGGGCAAAGCGGGCGACAAAGACCTGCCGGTGAATGATGCAATCCCAACCCGGCTGTTGGCGGACTTGCAGGCGACACAAGTCACGAACTTTGTCGCGGACGTCGCGAGCGACCTCCCGCTGTCGCTCCGCGCAGCGGCAGGCGTGCG
>CAXSDZ010000217.1:3711-8227 GCA_964235505.1 uncultured Chthoniobacteraceae bacterium | reverse complement strand
TGCGCGCTGGCCATGCACCTCGATGTAAGGCGTGCCGCCATCGGCGCCGAGCACCAGCGCACGCTCGCCTTCGCGCCGTGAGAAAATCACCGCCCCCGGCTCATTTGCGGCGGGCTTCACCCACGCGCTCCACGTGAAAGCGCCGCCCTCCGTCCATGCGAGCGAGGGCGATGCGGGAATGCTGAGCGGCTGTCCGACGATCCGCACGCCGCCCGCGATGAGCGCGCCTTCCACCGCGGTGCCGGCGCTCGTGGCGTTGTTGCCGTTGCTCGTCGCATCGCTCGGCGGCGCGCCGCGTTCGGCGAAATGAAACGCCGCGATCGTCTCCGCATCGAAGCTCCCTTTCGGGTCGTTCACGCTCGCCGCCTTCGACCCGGAGTTGCCGTAGTAGAGCCAGAAATGCGTCTGCGCGCCCGGCTTCACCTCCGGCAGCTTCACCCACGCGTAGGCCTCATTCAACAGTCCATCGTATCGCTCGACGTGATACGGCAGGAGCGTCTTGCCGTCCTCGGCGACGAAGCGAATGTCGGTCCCATCCTCCTTCGCGAGCGGGAACTGAAACGTCCCATCGTGCAGCCGCACGAGCACCGTCGCCCCGCCGACTGGCTCCGCGATTCCCACCGCGCCCGCGTCCACCGTAAGTTGCTTTCGCACGGTCCACCCGGCATCCCACCACGGCGCCTTCGCGTCTTTCGCTTTGGCGCCGACCGATGCTGCGAGAAGGCTCAGAGTTACGAACACCAAACCGCGCGCGGATGAGCGAAGGAGCAGATGGAGAAGGCTCATGGAAGCGAATGGGAACAGCGGAAGGCGTGACTAAAAATCCGCGGAAACCCGGAAGGAAAGGAACGGCTCACCCGCGCGCGTCTCGTCCGGGCCGGTCGTCGTGCCATCGAAAATCGGCACGGCGAGATCGATCGAGCCGTTGACGTGATCGAGAAGCTGCACGCGGCTGCCGACGCCGAAACTCGCGAGCTGAAAACCGCTCTCCTGCTCCGGGAGCGCATCCTGCAGGTGCAGGAACGCGGCGTCGCCGAAGACGTAGATGCGCCACTCGTTGCCCTTCCACGTCTTCGGCAGCCAATCGAGCAGCGACGGGCTGCGCAGCTCGACGGTCGCGGCGATTCCGTTGTCGCCGAGCGCCGCGGCTTCAAGGTAGCCACGCACCGTCGTCAGCCCGCCCGCCGCGAACTGCTCCGCCGGGATCAGCGGACGACTCGCGAGCTGGCCCTGCACCTTGGCGAAGGCCTCAAATTTCCACGGCAGATCGTGCGTGTGCGAGAGATCGCCGCGGAGCGCGAGGAAGTTCGCATCGGCTTCGAACCGGATGTTCTCGAACTCCTCGCTGCGCCCGGCCGCGCCGCGAAAACCGAGCGTGAGGCCGGCGTTCAGCTCCGTGACCGAACCGGTCGGCGCCCACGTGGCGGAGTAATTTACCGAGAGCGGAAAGTAGGTCACATCGAAGCCGCCCAGCTCGATGCCGGTGACCTGTTTGTAATGGTTGTAGGCCAGCCCGACGTTCGCCGAGTGGTAGAAGTTTTTCCCCGTCGGCAGCGCCCAGATGCCGCGCAGGCCGACACTTTCGCCCGGCGACGCGACCGAAAACCCACCAATTCCCGCGGCGATGTCGCTGGTCTGCTTTCGCCCTTCCAGCATGAGACTGAACGACTCCCACCACGGAAACCGCGCGATGTAGTAGCCGGCGAAAATCTCGGTGTCTTCGCGACGTGCTGGGGCGACCTGATACGTGGCGCCGATCGTATGTCCGGCCTGCCAGAGATTCGCATAGGAGGCGGAAAGCGTGAGCCGCAGCGGCGTGGTGTTCGCGGAGTAGCGGTTGTTCAGCTCGACGCTGCCGTGCAGCGGAAACTTGTCGCGCACGGTCAGCTCGACATCGATCGTTCCCGGCTCCTCCCCTGCGCTGAGCGAAGGCGTCACCTGCCGGTCGGCGAGCTGGTTCAGCGCGACGATGTCGCGCTGCACGTCGTTGAAATTCACCGCACGCCCCTCGGCCAGCGACCGGGCGCGCGCTTTGATATGGCTCGGCAAAAAGAACCGCGCGCCCTTGACCCGCAGCCGCCCGACCGTTCCTTCGCCGACCATCAGAAAGATGGTCCCGCCTCGCGCCGACTGCTCCGGCACCTGGACCGACGCCGCCTGATAACCGGCGTCGTGATACGCCTTTTCCAACGCCACACGGGCCGATTCCACGTCGACCGTAGTGCGGCCGGGCCCGAGGAACGGATAAACCGCCTCCTCCACCTGCACCTTCGGAAACACCTTCGCGCCGATGACGCGATACTCGCGGATGTAGATGCGCTGCGGAGGCGCTGCATCGGGTGCCGAATCCGAAGCGGCATTTTCCTCAGCAATCACGCCACCGCCAAGACCGAGGGCGAGCGCCATAACCACGTTCACGGCGCCCCGCGGGGAGGGGCGCACGGCTGTCGGTTTTTTAGTGGCGGCCATCACGGATTAATTCAGCGGTTGATACCCTACTTCTATATGTTGATTTACGCAGTAGAAATTAAACGAGCGCGCTGTCAAAGCGTTTGTGGCGATTCGGGGACGAAAGTTGCGTCGGTCCTGCAGCGCACAAACTCGCGGCCCGCGCGCGCCGTTTCGAACGTTCCCAGAACAGACGAACCGTGGCTCGCGTCAGCGTGTCACCGGCTGATCTGTTGCGGTGCGAATCGAACCTGTCAGCCCGCGAAACGTGCCTGGATCGTAGCGCTCTCCATCGGCGTTGATTCAGATATTCTGCGCGAAGGAGATAAGTCGCCGGTATTCGCGCAGAGTCTCGGTCAGCGCGAGGACAAACGCTTTCCGCTGGAGCTCCAGCGGCGCCTCCGTGGGCGATTCGAGCACGATCTCGAAGGGCGAGGGCGATTGAGTGGAAGGCGCGCTGAGGATGCCGTCGTAACAGGTTTGGATGATCCCTTCGACGGCGTGGAAGCCGTCGATCACCGCCGCTTGGTTCACCGGCAGCGCCGCTTCCGCGGCGGCGAGCGCGGGCTTCAGCAGATGCTCGGCGAGCACATTCCCGCGGACGAAGCCGTAGAGCCCATCGCTGTCGTGATCCGAGTGCAGCGAAATGATGCCGTCGAATTGGTTCACGAGCAGTTCGCGCTCGATCAAGTTTACTTCCGGCTCGAGCGAGCCGCGCCAAAACTCACGATTCAAATCTTTGCCGCTGCGCGTGTGGCGCGTGCCGTCTTCAAACGCAGTGGGATTGCAAAGCGGATAGATGTGCAGGCGATAGGCACGGAAGAGAAAAGGGTTCGCCTCCACGAAGCGCAGTAAATCCGCGATCGCATGCACGCCCGCAGGCTCGTCGCCGTGGATGCCGGCAAAGATCGCGACGCGGATGTGGGGCTCGCCCGTTTCTCCCGCTCCGCGGAAAACCACGCGCGGCAGCCAGTAGCGATCTTCGCCGACGCGCCATGCCCCGGCAGAGTCCGCGTGCAGATTCTGCGCGCTGGTGCCGATGTGGGTGAGAAGCCTTCGGCCCGCGCGATGGCGCCGCGCATCCCGTCCTTTGCGGGTGTGAGCTCCAGCTTTGCGCCGAGCATGGCGAGCAGCGTGCGGCGCTCCAGCGACATTGTCTCAGGCATGGTGAGGATGAGCCGGTAGCCGCGCGCCGCCGCGACGAAGGCGAGCGCAATTCCCGTGTTGCCGCTGGTCGGCTCGATGATCGTGGTGTCAGGCGTGAGCATGCCTTCCTGCTCCGCCGCCTCGACCATCGCGAGGCCGATGCGGTCCTTCACCGAGCCGGTCGGATTGAAGAATTCGCACTTCACCGCGATCTTCGCCGCGAGGCCGCGGGAGAGCCGGTTTAGCATCACGAGCGGGGTGCGCCCGATCGTGCCGAGGATGTCGGGATGAAGCTTTCCGGCCAATCCGCGCGGCTCGTGGACATGGGCGATAAGTGGCTGCGCGGGAAATTCGGGAACGGTCGGGCTCATGGGAACTTTGCGTTGGTTATTGCAGATAGATCTGGTCGAAGATGCCGCCTTCATCGAAGTGCGTCCGCTGCGCCTGCGTCCAGCCGCCGGCGACGTCTTCGATGGTGAAAAACTCGATCTTCGGGAATCACGCGGCGTGCTTTGCCAGCACCTCCGCCGAGCGCGGCCGGAAGGCGTGCCTCGCCGCGATCTCTTGTCCAACACCATGAGGAAGTCGCTGCGACCAATCCGCGGCGACCCACCCCGCTTTCGCGAGAACTTCGAGGTCCGTGGCTTGGTTCATCGTGACCGCGTCCGCCTCCAAGCCATCGAGGACGGAGCGTGCCTGCTTCGATGATCAGCCGTGCGACTGGTTGATCGTAATCACCTCTCCGCTCTTCGCCTTCCACCGCTGCGCAAAGGTGGTGTTCACCTCCTTGTGATACTCGCGGGTGACATCGTAAGAGACATTCAGCAGCGAAGAAGCTTCGCCTGCCGCGCCCGCGGTCGCCAAGACCGCGAACGCAGCTCCGAGCCGCGCGTGCTCTCCGGCAGGTGGTGGCGACGTGGAG
>CAXSDZ010000217.1:1051-3701 GCA_964235505.1 uncultured Chthoniobacteraceae bacterium | reverse complement strand
CGTCCCACGCCCTCGAGCTTCGAGCCGGCTCCACTCCGAGCCGCAGGAGGCGCTGAATGGGTGTATGAACAATGAGCACTCCGGTTCGGGAAAGAGGTTTCATTGTGGAGTGCTTTTGCTGTGAGTCGCTGTGGTGAAAGGCTTCATGCGGGAGCAGGCAGCTCGGACCATCCCGCAAAGGAGGGCGGGGATCCCGCGCGAACATCACCCGCCTTGACGCACGTTGAAACGGACCCGCTCCGTCCGCTCCACCTGCACGACGCTACCGTCGTGAACAACGATTTGAACTGTCCCATAGTCGAGGCCCAAAACGCTGTTGGACACGATGGCAAGCCATCCAGTATCATCGCCGCGCGGCGGAAGCGCGTCCCACGCGGAAACGGAAGGAAACTGCAATGGACTGCGGTTCGACATAAGGTGGCAGAGATTTGTTTATTATATTAGTAGGGATACAAATTCGTCGATGTAGCAAGTTGGCAAGCAGGTTTTCTGCAGCCATGTCGCTCCTCCCTCCGTCCCCCGAAGGAAGCCGCTCCCGCGCCTCAGATGCAACCGCGCACCGCGGCACGGCAGCTACTTCCGCCGCCGAACGCTACCCGAGCCGGTTTTCTCGACGAGAGCGCGTCCAGCGTGCGCCTCCATCTCAACGTGTTCCTCTACGCTCCCGGCATCGCCGCTCTCCAGCTCAGCTAAAAAGCTGCCGATGGGATGCCCTTCGGGCCGGTAAATCGAGCGTGGTCCTTTCGGCTGCAGGAGAGTCTGCGCCCTCCAGGGACTCGGCACGCCATCGCGGCGAAGCTTTGGTGATCTCGACTACATCGGCCAGCACATAGCGGTCGAGAATGCGCGCGATCGCATTCCTTACGTCCAGCATCAGCATCCGCAATCCGCAATGATCCTCATCCGGACAGGTGCATCGCTCGTATGCCGTCTCGCTCACGCAGTTGATTGGCGCCAACGGTCCATCGATGAGCCGAATCACCTGCCCAAACCGGATCTCCTTCGCCGGCTTCGCCAGGAAATACCCGCCGGTTTTCCCGCGTTTCGTATCGATGTAACCCGCCTCCCGGAGCTGCATCAAAATCTGCTCGAGGAATTTCAGCGGCAGACGCTCCTTCTCGACCAATTCGTTCACCTTGAGAAGGGGCCGCCCCAGCTCGTGGGCGATTCCAAAATCAATCAGGGCACGAAGGGCATATTCGCCGCGTTTGGTGAGCTTCATTAGGGAAACGCCGCCACCTTAACTCTACCAATGCCGCATACAAGACCAGATTAGGAGCAGGCTGCCGAAACGGAACTTCCGGCTCCCCGTCGCTAACCGCGTGTGAAATGCGCGCAATCGAATAGGCAGCGCCATCCCGCCCGACCTCCCAACGATGAGCACTTTAATGTTCCGGCAAGCCGCCGATCGTGCTGAGCGGTTTCGAGGCAGTGAAGGTTTCCTTCTTCACGGTCAGGGTGAAGTCGTCGCCTTTCGTGCTCGTCCGCACGCGCAGGTCTTCGCGGATCGCGGCGATGTCGCGCTCCGTCATTTGCGAGTGGTCAGCGAGCGTCTTCACGCGGCAGCGCATCTGGGATTGGCTGTCGGAGTGTTGGCGCTTCAGCCGGGCGAGAAGGAGCACTTTGGCATCGATGTTCGCCTTTTCGATGACGAGCGGATTGCCGGAAGCGATGGCTTTCACCTCGGCGTAGGTGAGCGCGGCGGCGTCCACGTTTTCCGCTTTGTGCATCGTCGCGTCGCCGGTCATCACCTGCACGGCGAAGCGGCATTTCGTTTCCAAGGTCTGCCACCTGCAGGCGTCGAAAGAGCCCTCGGTGACGTAGCGGAACACCTTTACAAATCCGCTTGGGTTGCCCTGCTGCAAGATGCGCTCGACGTCTGCGCGGCGCCACGGCGCGTCGCGATGACAAAGGACAACGAGCCGCTTCTGCACGTTCGTCCCTTCGCCTATCTTCGGCGTGCCGCCGAGAAGGATGCCCGCCGTGCCCTCACGCACGTTTTTGAAGCTCGACGCCTTTCAGCGCTCGTAATCTTCCCCGACTCCCCCTTCTGAAGCGCTCCATGAATCGACTCCCGCGGCGCTTGCTGCGTGCATCTCTGGCGAGCAGCAGGTAGGTCGGCCCCGTGACGTGGTCCGCCTTGCTCCCCCATACTTGGAATCCGCTTGCCGTCCCGGCCGAGATGCGGGACGGCGACACCTTTCTGCAAGGGCTCACGGACGCCTTTATCCTCGCGACCGTTTACGGCGGCGTTTTGATGCTGTTCGTGGCCTTGCTGCGGATGGGAATTTCGCGACGCACCACATCGAGATACTTACGGGCAGTCCCAAAATCGATGGACCGGCAAGGGTTTGCCGGCCGCCGTAACGAGCTGGCGGCGCGCGGGGACTTGCCGCTTTTCGCGGAGTTTGAATCGCTCCTAGTCGAACTGCCGCGACGCGACGCTCCGCTCGACCGGGTGCTGCACCGGGCCGGCGATGCCGCCGAGGTGTTCAACGATTCCACGCTGGCGCACGGCATCGTCGGCAATCGTCTCGTCCTCGCCGTCCCCGGGATTCTCACCGGGCTGGGCGTGCTCGGGACATTTGTTGGGCTTCAACTCGGGATCGGCAGCCTCGATTTGAACGATCTCGGCAAGCTGGATCAAAGC
>CAXSDZ010000217.1:0-1041 GCA_964235505.1 uncultured Chthoniobacteraceae bacterium | reverse complement strand
CATCAAGCCGCTCATCCAAGGCTGCGCCACCGCGTTCTCCACCTCGGTTTGGGGCGTGGTTTGCAGCCTCTGTTTCATCGTCGCGGAGAAGGTGCTCGAAGGCGGCGCGAGACGCCCGATCCGCCGGCTCGCCGCGCGCTTGAACTCACTCGTCCCGCGCTTCACGCCGGAGGCGAGCATGGTGGAAATGCAGCGCGCCGCCGAGCAGACTGAGAGCATCTTGAAAGGGCTCGCGGTGGCGATCGGCGAGCAGATGCAGACGGCGATGGAGCGCCTCGGCGGCAGCATGACGGACGCCGTGCGCGATGCGCTCGGCGGGCAGGCGCAGGATCTCGGAAAGATGAGCGCCGATCTCATGTCGCAGGCGCTCACGAACGAGCTGGGCAAACTGCAGGAGGCGGTGACCGGCATGGCGGAGCGCTTCGGCACGGAGTTCAATGGCGCCAGCGCCCGATTGCAGCAGACGGTCTCGGGCTTTGAGCCAGTGGTGAAGACGCTCGGTGAGACGGTGAATGCCGCGCAGGCCACGGTCCGCGAGGCGGTCGAAAAGCTGAACGCGCACGAGAGTGTGATGGCGGCGATGGGCGAGGCCGCGCGGCAGATCGGCGAAGCGGCGGACAAGATGGCCGGGCTGCGGGAAAGCATCGAGGTCGCCAGTCAGCGCCACGCCACGGCGGCGGAAGCGCAGGAGCGCGCCGCGCAGACGAACAGCGCGGTGGCGGATCAGTTCGTGCGCGTCGGCGAGCGGTTGCCGGAAGTGCGGCAAGCCATCGAAGACGGCGCACGCATCATCGGCTCGCTCGGGCAACCGCTGCTCGATCTGAGCGATCTTTTGCGCGCGACGCCCGAGGTTTTCGAGAAGCAGGCCACGCAGCAGGCGAGCAGCGAGGAAGCGCGCACTTCCCGTCTCCTCGCGCAGACCGAGTCGCTCGCAAACGCGGTCGCCGCCGCCGCGGACAAGTTCAGCGAAGTGCAGAGCCTGGGAGAAAACCTCGCCGATTCCGCGCAGGCGCTGAAGGAGTCGGGCCTGCTCCTCAACGG
>CAXSDZ010000216.1:0-8318 GCA_964235505.1 uncultured Chthoniobacteraceae bacterium | reverse complement strand
CCTTCCAGCTCTGTCTCCAGCCGGGTGGTGTCGAGCTGCGCGATGGGCTGGCCTTTCGCTAGGTGAGCACCCTCGCGGGCGAACACCTTGCCGACGCGGCCCGGCACTTCCGGCACGACGGTGGCGCGCGACATCGGCACCAGGCCGCAGTTCCCATCGATCTGATCCATCTTCGGGTAAAAGGCCACGGCGGTGAGCAGCGCCAGCCCCACGGCGCTGCGGAGGAGAAAGCGCCCGCGCTTCCGCCCGGTCAGCGAGTGCCGCGTGTCGCGCAGCCGGCGCGTCACGCTGAGGAACGGCAGACTGCTGTAATCCTGCGCGGCCTGGAGCGATTTGCCGGCGTGCGTCGCCAGCCATTCCGTGAGCCGATGTGTGCCGCTCGCTTCGCGGGTGCTGCCGGCCGGGATATCGAAAAATCCCTCCACCGTGCTTTCGGCAAAGAACGCGCCGATCAGCTCGTTGTCCTTGTCGAGCATTGGCGCGATGGCTGCGGAGACCACGTGCGAATGCTCGAAATAAGTGAGGTCGATCTCATCCGTCCGCCGCAAGGCTGGAGTCAGCGGCGTGCCGTTTTCCGCGTTGGTGAGCGCAGTGCCTGCCCCATCGCCGCCGGCCGCGGCTTCCGCGCGCGCGAGCAGTTCCTTCTTGGAAAGCACCAGCAGCTCGTGCCGCGCGAGCGCCGCGCCGGCGCGCGGATCGGTCTCCACGCGGGCAAAAGCAGCCGGCTGCGCGTGCGCCCCGACAAACGCGCTCATCGCCTTCACCATCGAGCTTTTCGGCTCCACCACTTCCTGGCCGGAGATGCTCATCACCTTCCAGCGATCCCCCCGCAGCACCAGCACCGAGCAGCGTTCGCAGCCGATGAGATCGCGCCCGTAGTTCGTCGAAAGGCGGGCCACTTCCAGCGCATCCAGCGAGCCGGCGAGATCGGCGGTGAACTTCAGCACGTGCTGGAGCCGCTGCGTTTCCATCACCAGATTCCCCAGCCGCCGCGACTGGAGATGCTGCTCCACGTGGCTCGCCAGCGACGCGAGGAAGGTGATGAATTCCGGGTAATTCTGCGGCGTGACGTAAGGCTGGAGCCACACCTGGAGCACGCCGAGCACCTGATCTTTCAGAAACAGCGGGACGTGGAAAAAGGGAAAAGGCGTCTTGTTGGCGACCGCGGCGCCGGCCTCCGTGGGCTTCATCTCCTGGAGCTGCGCCTCCAGCGAGCCGGGCGCGGGCGCCTGCGCTTCGGGCGGGGAAAGCGCCGCCTTCTTCGTCTGCACCACCTCGCTCAGCATCCGCAGCATGTGCGCGTGCTGCGTCTCGCTGCTCTGGAAAAGCGACGACTCCAGCTCGACCTGAGCCGCGAGCTGGAACTCGCTCTTGCCATCGCTCTGCCGCTGCCCGACCAGCCCGACCGCGCCGCCTTTTGCATCGGTCGCCTGCACGACGCGGGTGAGGAACTCTTGAAAGAACTCTTCGCTGCGAAGTTCCTTGCGGCTGAGCGCCGCAATTTCATCCACCAGCCGCTGAATCCGGGCGCGGGCGGCTTCTATGCTCTGATCTTGGGCCATGAAGTGGGGAGGGAAGGTAGGAGTGGCTGGGGGGAATGCAAGGTTTCGGGGCGCGAAGGGAACGTCCAACGTCCAACGTTCAACTTCCAACGTCCAAGTGAAGCAGCAGCCGCGCTCCTTGGATCGTGGGAAGTTGAACGTTGAACGTTGAACGTTCAGCCCGCCGCAGGCGCCGCGACTCGCACGCAGCGCTCCCAACCGCGCAGGCGCTTCGTCCGCAGGCAGCGCCGCCCGCCGCATCCGACATTGGGACTTGAGCGTTGCGTTTGGCACCATGAAAGTGCGGCCCACTCTTCAGCACCACCTCGTGAAGGAATCCACCAAGCTCGCACCCGCCATCGACAAAACCCAGGCGCTCAAGACCACTTTCGAGCTCATCAATGCGCAGCTCTACGCCGTGGAAGAGCGCATCCGCGGGCAGGCCAAGGCCTTCGATCCGGCCGTGGAAGGGTATGTCGCCTACGCGATCGAGAGCCACGGCAAGCGGCTGCGGCCCGCGCTGGCGCTGCTCGCCGGCGGCACGACCGGCAATATCGGGCCAAATCACCTCGATCTCGCCGTCGTCGTGGAGCTCATCCACGCCGCGACCCTGGTGCACGACGACATCCTGGACGGCGCGGATAAACGCCGCGGCCAGCCAACCGCAAATGCCAAGTGGGGCAACGCCATTTCCGTCCTCCTCGGCGACTGCCTTTTCGCCCACGCGCTGAAGCTTTCCACGTCTTTCCCGAACGGTGAAATCGGCCGCCGCATCGCCGACGCCGCCAGCGAGGTCTGCTCGGGCGAGATCATCCAGACGCAGCGCCGCTTCGACCTGAAGCTCAGCGTGCCGGACTACTACAAGATTATCGAGATGAAGACCGGCGCGCTTTTTGCCGCCGCCACGGAGCTCGGCGCGCTGCTGAACGAAGCCGCGCCGGACGTGATCACCGCGCTGCGCGTCTTCGGCATGCGTCTCGGCACCGCCTACCAGATCTACGACGACTGCATGGACCTGATCGGCGACGAAGCGAAGGCTGGCAAGACGCTCGGCAGCGACTTGCGCAAAGGGAAGCTGACGCTGCCGATCCTGCATTTGCTCCAAATCAGCGACCTCGCCGAGCGCCACCGGCTCAGCGAAATCATCCTCAGCGGCGACGATGCGGAAGTCGGCCAGCTCGTGGAAAAGGCGCTCGGCGCGGGCGCGGTGAAGTTCGCGGTCGGCACCGCCCGCAAGATGCTGCGCGAAGCCCAAACGCAACTCGAAGTCGCCCCCGCGAATAAATACCGCGACGCGCTCGGAAATCTCGGCACGTCGCTGGATGGGATGCTCGGGCAGTTTGCGTAGAAGATTGCGCTTGAGCGGAGCGCGCGGTTGCGGTTGGCAGAGGGATGCTTCATCGCCTGCTCCGCACCCGCCGCGCCTGGTCCGTCCTCCTGCCCGCCCTAGCCGCGCTGGCGCTTTCCGCCTGCAGCTCCGGGACGCTTTCGCCGAAAGTCGTGCGCAGTGTCGGCGTGGTGCGCCGCAGCCAGGTGCCGACGCGGGATCAGGTGTTTCTCTACACCTTTGGGCAAAACATGGCCGGCGCTTACGGCGGCCTCGTCGGCGCGCTCATCGCCCACGGCGCCACGGCGGATGAACGCGCGCTGTTGCTCCAGAAGATGCGCGAGGCGCGAATCGATCCCGGCCTGATGGTCGCGGAGGAATGGGAGCGCCAGCTCCGCGCCGCGGACCTCTTCGCCGTGACTGCGCCCGGCGCGGCGGATGCGCGCTTCGAGCTGGACGTGCGCTCGGTCGGCCTGCGCATCCCGCACGGCTTCGCCACCCGGCTCTACCCCGCGCTTGCCGGCGAAGCGCGGCTGATCGGGCGCAACGGAAAAGTGCTCTGGCGCGAAGCGACCGCGGGCGACGGCAACGACGACCGCGTCGCCTTCGCCGGACGCGATTTCGACGACTACATGCGCGATCCCGCGGTGCTGCGCGACGCCTTTGCCAAAGCCGCGCAGGTCTTCTGCCGCGAGCTGCTCATCACCCTCCGCGAGACGCGCGAAGATTCGCTGCTCCACGACCGCGCCGGCCGCACTGACGCCCAGCAGCGCCAGCTCGAAGACGAGCAGGACCGCCGCACCCGCGCCAGCGAGCAGGCGGAAGAGCAGGAGCTCCGCGCCACCCGCGCCGAGCGCAAACGCCTGGAGCAGCAGGAGCGCGCGGCGAGGCGGTAGGCGGAATGGGGAAGTGCTCAGTTTTCAGTGCTCAGTGCTCAGAACTTCAAAGCCGCCTGGCACTGAGCACTTTCCTCCTTCCTCGCATCACTGCCCTCTGCTACTCCGCTCTGCCATGGAGTCGCCGAAGATCCGGGAAATGCCCGAGCAGGAGCGCCCGCGGGAAAAGCTGGCGGCGCTCGGGGCGGGGGCGCTGGCGGATTGCGAGCTCCTCGCCATCCTGCTGCGCACGGGGATGAAAGGTGTGAGCGCGATCGACATGGGGCGGCAGCTCCTCCAGCGCTACGGCTCGCTCGGCGCGATCGCGCGGTGTTCGGTGCCGGAGTTGTCGAAGATCAAAGGGCTCGGGCCGACCAAAGCCGTGCAGCTCGCCGCGGCATTCGGCCTCGCCACACGGGTCGCGCGGGAGTCGCTCACGCGGCAAAAGATCGATTCGCCCGAGCTGATCTACGAGCTCGTCGGAACCGAGATGCGCGCGCTCAGCAAGGAGTCGCTCCGCGTGATCCTGCTCGACACGAAATACCACCTTCTCCGTGTGCATGAAGTCTCGCTCGGCAGCTTGAATGAAAGCATCGCCCACCCGCGCGAAATCTTTCAGCCCGCGGTGCTCTATTCGGCCTACGCTTTCATCCTCGTCCACAACCACCCGTCCGGCGACCCAAGTCCGAGCGACGCCGACCGCCGCCTCACCGTGCGCCTCAATGAAATCGCGCGCCTCCTGCAAATCCAGATGCTCGACCACGTCATCATCGGCTCCGCGGACAACGGCCGGCAGCCGTATTTTTCGTTCCGGGAGGCGGGGGTGATTTGAAAGGTTAGCCCTCGTTAGCGGCTTTCCATGAACTTCATTGCCACGATCTTCATCGGCATCGGAGCGTTTCTTTCTGTGGGTAACTGGCTTTGCCTGCTGAGTTCACTTTGGCAAAAGCGCTTCGTTTCTCCTGTGTTTCCCGCGCCGTCGCTGCTGACGACGATCGGCCTTGTGAGACACGATTCAACGCGTCCGTATTGGTGGGTTGGCCTGTTCACTGACTACACCCTGTTCGGATTACTCGCAGCCGCACCGCGCCTCATCGCTGAGGCGTGGCGTCTTAGTTCGTTCACACGGCAGCAACTTCTCGTCGCGGAGGACGGCCCTCGACACTTCAGCCTTTCCCTTCATCCGCACGGGTATTTCCTCCTTCGAGCGACGTTCAATCCGGGCGTCCAATGCAATCAGAATGGAGCTTTCGTGAACTCATTCGGTGCGTCTGGTCAATGGGAGGAGGCTTCAGACGGTTTGTTGCGTTTGCGGTCATACCGCGAAAACCGGGAGCTCATTCTCCAGCCGAATGGCGCAGACTACATCGCGAGCGAGTCTCACTACCCAAACGATGCGCCGTTTCCATATGACCGACTGGACGGTCTCCGATTCTATCGCAATTCTCCAGCCGCGGAGCGGCGACCACTTGAGTAGCCGTGGTTGAACGAAGCGAGGCCACGGTTTGTGTATGGGTGCGGATAAGCCGCGTAGCGGTGGAACTCTGCGCGACGTCTTCGTTACACCGCTACGCGGCTTTTCGTATTTACGCGTGTTCGGTGGCCTCGCCTCGCTCAACCACGGCTACTCAAGTAAGCGCCGCTCCGCGGCTAAACCACGCGCATGCACAGCTTGCTCGACTGCCGGGCCAGTGGCAGCAGGTCTAAGCGCAACGAAGGTTGCTCAGTCGCTTCCTGCTCTTCAATCTTCGTTTCAATCGCCTCTGCATGATCCATCCCACCGCACTCATCCACCCCGATGCCCAGCTTGGCGAAAACGCCTCCGTCGGCCCCTACGCCGTCATCGAAGGCCCAGCGCAAATCGGTGATGGGTGCGTGATCCAGGCGCACGCGATCATCTCCGGGCGGGTGGTGATGGGGCGGGAGAATGTGATCGGCTATGGCGCGGTCCTCGGGGGCGAGCCGCAGGATTTGAGCTTCAAACCGGAGACGCGGAGCGAGGTGCGGATCGGCGACCGCAACCGCATCCGCGAGCACTGCACGCTGCACCGCGGCTCGAAGGACGGCGGCGCGACGGTTGTGGGCGACGATTGCTTCCTCATGGCCGGCTCGCACCTCGGGCACGACGTGCGGATCGGCAACCGCGTCATCATCGCCAATAATTCGCTACTCGGCGGGCACGTCACGGTGGGCGACGGCGTCTTCATCGGCGGCGGGAGCGTGTTTCATCAGCACATCCGCGTGGGGCGGTTGGCGATCACGCAGGGCAACAGCGGCTTCGGCAAAGACCTGCCACCCTTCACCGTCGGTGCGGAGGTGAATGTGATCGCCGGCTTGAACGTGATCGGCCTCCGCCGCGCGGGGCTGAATGCCGGGCAGCGCGCCGAAGTGAAGGCCGCCTTTGACCTGCTCTTTCGCAGCGGGCGCAACACGACGCAGGCGCTGGAAGCCGCAGGCGAGCGCGAGTGGGGCGCGGACGGGCGGGAGTTTTGGGACTTCGTGGCCGGGGCGAAAAAGCGCGGGATTTGCGCGCTGATGCAGAGCGGCGGGGGAGAGGCAGAGGGGTGACAGCCGGGAGCTCCCACCAACGGAAGCGAAGCGGTCCCCGCGCACTTTTCGGTTCCCCGCCCCTGCCTCGCCTGCTACTCCCGCGGGCGATTTCCCCGCCCCCATGAACCGCATTGCCCTTCTCCTCCTCGCGCTCGCCTGCCTCCTTTCCGCGTGCGCCGCGCCGGGTGGCAAAGGCAGCGCAAAGCCGCTCAAACCCGGACAGAAGATCACGGCGCGGACCACCGCCTACACTGCGCACGAGCCCGGCGGTGGCGGGACGAAGAACGCGCTCGGCATGCGGTTGAACTTTGGCGGACCAAACTTCAGCGCCGCGGCGGATTGGTCGTGGCTGCCGCTCGGCACGCGCTTTCGCATCGCGGAAACGGGCAACACCTACGTGATCGAAGACTATGGCTCCGCCCTCGTGGGCCGCAAAACGATCGACCTCTACATGCCGAACCGCCGCATGGTGAACCAGTGGGGCGTGCGCCAGGTGCAGATCGAAGTCGTGGAGTGGGGCTCGCGCATCATGAGCTTGAAACTGCTCGAGCCGCGCCAGCGCAACGGCCACGTCCGCCGCATGGTGTCGGCCTTGCGCAGTGGGAAAGATTCTTCCGACCGGTCGTAAGTCCCTCCCGCCAAACCCCCTCTCGCCGAGCGGCAGAAAAAGTGAAGAAAAATAGGCTCGACAATTTGCATTCGGGTCCCTGTGGGCCTACCTTCCGGCTGCACTGGTGTTTGTGTTGTTGGGTTAAGAACCGCGCGGCTATTGGGTGGCCGCGCGGTTCGCTTTTCTAGGAGTGATGTGCCGAATAGCGTTTCGTTCCTTCGCGCGTTTTCAGTCCGACCGGAGCTCCGGTGAACGATGCCCGCTGCCCGACAAGCCGTGACTCGGGGCGGAGTGGAAGGATCGGGGCGAAGGCGGCGAGCGCTTCGCGATAATTCGTCGCGCAGCGTGGAAGCCGGGAATTGACCCGCAAAATGGCCGCGCCTAGCCTCCGCGCCTCGTTTCCACATGCCCCATGAAAATCCAGCGCGCCCTTCTTTCCGTCTCGGATAAAACCGGCCTCGCCGAGTTTGCGCGCGAGCTGGCCGGGATGGGCGTCGAGCTCATCTCCACCGGCGGCACCGCCGCGATGCTCAAAAAAGAGGGGATCGCCGTGCGCGACATCTCGGAGTTCACCGGCTTCCCCGAGATGCTCGATGGCCGCGTGAAGACGCTCCACCCGAAGGTGCATGGCGGCCTGCTTTTCCTGCGCGACAACCCGGAGCACGTCGCTCAAGCGGAGGCGCACGGCATTGCGCCGATCGACCTCGTCGTGGTGAATCTTTACCCCTTTGAGAAAACCGTCGCGCGTGCCGGCGTGACGCTGGAAGAGGCGATCGAGAACATCGACATCGGCGGCCCTTCCATGCTGCGCAGCGCGGCGAAAAACTATCGCTTCGTGACCGTCGTCGTCGATCCGGTGGACTACGCCGACGTGCTGGAAAGCATGCGCGACAACGGAGGCGCCACCACCGTGAAGCTGCGGGAGCGGCTCGGCATCAAGGTCTTCGTCACCACTTCGCGCTACGACGGAGCCATCGCCAATTTCCTCAACCGCGAGCAGGAAGCCTCCTCCTCGCTTTCCCTTTCCATGCCGTGCGTCGCGCGGCTGCGCTACGGCGAAAACCCGCACCAGAGCGGCGCGCTTTTCGGCGACTGGGACGAGCATTTTCAGAAACTCCACGGCAAGGAACTCTCGTATAACAACATCCTCGACATCACCGCCGCGTCCGAGCTGATCGAGGAATTCGCCGAGCCGACCGTCGCGATTCTGAAGCATACAAATCCGTGCGGCATCGGCAGCGACGCGGACCTGCGGGCCGCTTGGGACAAGGCTTTCGCGACCGACAAGCAGGCGCCGTTCGGCGGCATCATCATCTGCAATCGTCCGCTCACCGAGGAGCTGGCCCGCGCGATTTCGGAGAAGGTCAGCGAGGTGATCATCGCCCCGGAATTCGAGCCGGAAGCGCGCGCGATCT